>JABCSY010000009.1 GCA_018238625.1 Promethearchaeota archaeon | reverse complement strand
ATGTTTATTTCTTGTGTGAAGATTACATTAAATGTTATGGAAGCTTGTCCGTATAAAGTGTAATTATAAGACTGTACACCGTTATTGTCTGTTGGGCACCATTGATTATCTGGAGATAATAATGTTACATTGAAATCTGCGTTCGTTATGTTAACAATATCAATTGAAAAATTATATATTCTATCTTTGAAAAACCAAAATGGAATGTCATTAGTTTGACCGTAAGCGTACCCATCTCTACCAGAATCAGATATTAGGTTAGTTATAGCCTCTCCAGTTTGATTGTCAAAAACCTTAACTACCGCATCAACTGGTGCTCCTTCTGGAGATAACTCATTTATATTTATAACTCTAACATTTAATCTTGATAAATGCGTTCTATTTAAGACATTGCAAGTCTCGAGTAAATCAATCGTAATAAGCCCATTACACGTAGTATCATTGACACCGTTTATCTCAATAAATAATCCATAAACCTCGAACTTTTCGCTTTCCAACTTTGAGTTTTCAACCTTAGGGATGTCAATTTCTATAAAGTCGTTGTTTTCGTTAAAACCATAACCATCTTCGAAATAAATTAGGTTTTCATCGCCAGTACCTGTTGAGTTGTATTTATCTATGTAATAAATCGAAACATTCGTTAGTTGATTGTTCATTCCCGTTAATGTGATGTTAGCTTTAATAATTTCTTTATTTCCAAAATCGGTTCTCGAGCCATCAGTGTAAACGATTTCTTGTACAAGGTATCGTTCTTCAGTGGAGGGTGCTAAGTTTGTGTCATCAACTAATAGAGCGTGAGTTTTACTTTTTGCGCTTTCATATTCAGCCCTAGTAATGTATGACTCGTTTAGCAGAAATGGACTTTCGTTATAATCATCGTTTGCATAAAAAACTCTGAAATAATAATCTGGAGTATTAAGCCATCGAAATATCGCTTTTCCATCACTGTCCAGCGTTAAAGTATCTAATAAAGCACCACCATAACTTTCATTGATTTCTATGTACCCATAATTTAAAGGAATTCCATCCCAATCTGTGACCTCAAAATCTATCGTCCACAAATTCAAGGTTAAATCAAAACTATACGATGTTCCGTTAAGGATTTTTACCATACTTCCTACAAATTCTTCACGAGAATCTAAAGTGTAATTTGCTGTAATATTATATTCGCCATTGAGTAATCCTGAGAAGGATACTGAACCATTGAAAGCAGAAGTATATGCTGAATCAACAATATAACTTGGTGTACCTTTAGCAGACTCGTTTAATACAAAAACTTCGGCATTAGGTACTATACGACCATCAACATCTCTAGCTGTAATCGTTAACTCAGATTTCCAAGCTTGTACTTCGTGAACTGAAGTTGTTAAAGTATAATTAAATCCTAGATCGTCAATTTGGAAAAACGCTGATTTTTTCTTATAAGTTTCATCTAATTCGTTACCCCATGCCCCAACTTCGAAAAATATTTCTTTACCCATATAACTGCTCATATCAATGTAGATATAACCAGTTAGTTCTCCGTCGCTAGAATTTGCTACCGTATCGACCATAGTAGAATGATCAGGAAAATCGAATAATTCAGTATTCTCCTTCCATTGTTTTGACGGTGGATGATAGTATGCGTGTCCATCGTAAGATTCGACGTAATTCTGGTAGGTAGGGCTTATGTCGTTATCATTGTGGTTATCTGGGTCTGGATCGTAATGAGGACTCGATCCGTTTAAAATCCTTATAAAATAACCATCTGTATGGATCGTATCTGGATTTACATTTTTAGGTCTTTCAAAATGATATGTTCTGATGTTTCTATATACCTTTAAGAAAATTCCACCACCCTCAACTATTGGAACGGTAAATGGATAAGAAAAGAGGGTTCCAGCATAATCGTGAACAAAAGAATCCTCTGAAAAACTGGAAGCAGCGCCCCATTTATAAGCATATGTTCCCTGAGCAACTCTTTCCGCTCCTGTCGGATTATCAATCAACCTATTTTCAAATAATTCGTAACTAGTTGCTGAACTATTGGAGGGATTGGGACTTGGATTACTTAAGCCCTTTATCGTGTCAATTGGATTATGCGAGAATGTCCACCCGTAAGGTACAAATTTATCGCCAGAATCAATATCTAATTCAAAATCACCATTTTTAACCCATCCAAAACTATCGTTTGAGTCTTTAGATTCCGCATTTACAGCGAATATATTTCCGAAATACATGTATGTGTCGATTTCAGATGTATCTTGAGAAATATTGGTGTCAAAAAATACCGTTGCAAAATTTAAAGAAGGGTAATCCTTTACTACACAGTATTTCCGTAAAACACCGTTCTCTACGATTCTTATGTCATCTAAATCTGACTGCATCTTTCCTGCTTGTACTAATTCGTCATAATTGAAAGAGAAACTAACGCCAAAATCGGTAAAATTTAGAGCGTATGGGTTGGTTATGTTTACCAAACGCCTATATTCAAAAGAATTATCCCACCACGATGCTTCACCAAAAATACTTAGTTTAGGAGTATTAAAAGTATCGTAACCAATTTCAGTGTCGTTAAAATAGTTAGGGAGCGAAGGATCTTGGGATTGATTCGATGAGAACAATGCTGGATTTATATAGACGCTAGATATTACGAAAATCGAAAGTATAAGTAATTGTTTATAGTTTTTTGTGTTTATCAATTCTATCAACTTTTTTTTTAAATTTATAATTATTAGGTATATAATCTAGAAAGAAATATTTAAATGCAAACATGTCAGAAGTTTTAAAAGGAATTATTTAAGATTTCTGTGGTTTAAATCCTTCAATTTTAAGATATTTCAAAATAAAAGAAAAAAATTCAGTTTAACTTTTAATACAATAACAAACGATACGAATAATATTTCATTGTTAAAGTAGGAAATTATAAATTAATTAGACAATATTCCACAAACTTTATTGCATCTAGGGCACATCCGCTTGAATCAAGCCCCCCGAGTTGGTCAAGCAAATCTTGGAGAATTTCATTCCCGTTAAGCCATAAATCCTTTAAATTCATTAAAGATTCTAGCCCTTTTATATGATCAATTTGATTATTTCCTAAATCTAAAGTTTCTAAATTTTGAAGAGTCTCAAGTCCTTTTATCAAAGTAATCTCGTTCCCCGAAAGAAATAACTTATTTAGTTTCGTTAGCGAATACAATCCGTTAATCTCGCGAATTTGATTATCTTTTAAATTTAAAACTTGTAAATTTTTACAATTATCTAACCCTTTAATCAGTTCAATTTGATTTGCCGTAATCCACAACGTTTCTAACTGAGTAAGAGAATCTAAACCGTTTAATTCTTGTATCTGGTTATCATTAAGATATAATTCCTTTAAATTATTCAGGTTTTTAAGCCCCTTAATGTCAGTTATTTGATTACCTGCCGCATTCAAAACTTTCAGATTTTTTAAACCTTCAAGTCCCTCGATTTTTGTTAGCTGATTTCCAGCAAGCCACATCACTTCTAAATTTTCTAATTCAAGCCCTTCTACTTTACTAATTACGTTCCAAGACAAATCTAATTTTTGAAGCGAAGTTAAAGAGTTAAACCCGCTCAACTTTTTAATTTGATTCCCTCTTAAATATAATTCCTTTAATTCAGTAAGGCTATCTAACCCATTTATATCTGTAATCTGATTTGATGCTAAATGCAAGATTTTTAGGTTTGCTAATTCGTCTAATCCCGAAATTTCGGTAAGATTATTGCTTCCGAAATTTAAGATTTCAAGGTTCTGAAGCGTTTCCAATCCTTTTATTTCAGTAATCTCATTTGAACTAAGTTCTAGATGAGTTATATCAACTTTGTCTAAACCTTCAATTTCAGAGATATCTTTAATTTCTAATAAACCAAGATCTAGAAAACCATCCTTAATTTCAAACTTTTCGTTCTTATATTCAACAAATTTCATGCGCTTCACTTGAATAAAAAATTAGGTTATTTTTCAAATTGATATCTCTGAGATTTATATTAAATTATTTAAAATTTATAGTTTATCTTTAAACACTTACTTTTTCAGAATATCAATTAAAATTTAAACGTACTTTTTTCTTATAATTTCAAACTTTAAAATAAATCCTAACCTTTAACACTTGATTTAGAATGATATTTTGTCTGAAATGTAAAACTACAACAAATGGTACAGAAGAAGGCTACTACTATTGTAAAGCATGCAAAAAGTTTACTCGCTTTTTTACGTTGAGATTTAAGTGATAAATAGATTTCGTTTAAAAGTATATAATATACCCTTTTAGGAATGAGACATACATAAAAATATTAGATGTGTGTTGACCAACCCTCGCTAGGGTCTTAGGGTAACGGTTCAAAATAAGATTCAATATTTTCGTCCATATAGTTTATCTCATAAACTACCAATGAAAACTCTTCAGAAGAGATCTCTTTTCTGTTAATTAATTTGCTCGCTAAATGGTAGTATTTCTCGTAGACTTCTACGGAAGCAAAATTCTTTAATTTTGAACTAAAAGAGTACAGATTCGAGTAAACTTCTTTAAAATCACCCTCTCTTAGCGTCATTTCTCCGAATGTTTCTAAGGCTACTTTTAACGATTCCTTGGCTCGGGTTAGATAATATTTTAATCGTATTTTCTGGTCATTAATTTCTTTAGCTATAATTTTAGCCTTTTTTTGGTACTCTAAAAAGAATTGTTCGTCCTCAAGCTTATCTGAGATCTCTAGTATTAGTTTGCATAAAGTAAGTTTTTCTAAAACATTGTTTTCTGTTAGAAGTTTATTAATGATAATTGTTCTCTCGTTTTCTAAGTCTTTTCGTTCTTCTCTTAGTTGATCCGATATCTTTCCTCTCTGATCCCATATTGATTTTAAAAAATCTTTCTGTTTTTCAATTAATACATTAGGATCTAATATTTTTCGATGAGAAAGTATGATATTATTAATTTCCTTATCAAATTTTTCGAAATCTTCCGCTTTAACGGCGCTCGCTAAGAATATCTCTTTATAATTTAAAACGATACTTTTAAGTTTTGAACTTAACTTTTGAATTTCTTTTTTATCATCTTTTTCTGCGATTATCACCAAGTCAATGTTGGCTTCTAGTATCCTAATTACAGAAGCCATTAATTTTCCTAATCCAATTGTTTGTAAATCCTTTACACCATCATTTACCATTTTAGAAACAAATAATTTTAATGCAGAAAAAAAAGAGCCAAATAGGTCCATATGAGAATCAATATCTGTTTGAAACTCTTTCTCATAAAGTAATTCTCCTGATTCTATTTGATAAAGAAATAAAAAATAAAGCATAGGTTCATCAACTAAGTTTAAATAATAATTCTTTTAAAATCTCCTAAAAGTATTTCTCTTTCATATAATAAATTCTTTTATTGGGATATTAAATTTGAGTGATAATATGATAATACTTCATCTTTTTTTAAAATATTAAAATAAAACAAATTAGTCTTTTCTTTTGTTTAAATAAGGCTTATCTGATTTCTATTTTATAATAAGAACATTTTAAAAGTTTATTCGTGATGAAAATACTATGAACACAGTAGTTTGTAAAGAATGTGGTTACTCGTTTTCTGATAAAGAACCTGGCAAATATTTCTGCCCCAATTGCTCGAAAGAAATGAAATTTATGAAACTCGAAGCTTTCTGTGGTGCGAAACCAGGAGAACTTTATGAGAAAGATTAATAAAATTTCCATCGATTTGACATTTCTGTTAGTTATATTTAAGAACTATTTGAATTTTAGAGATTTTGGATATTGTCAGAAAACCATAAGAATAAAATTATAAGCATAACTACTTTCTTATACTCTATGACGGAAGCATTATACATGAAAGATTCCTATTTAAGGAATTGGAACGCTAAAGTTGTTTCTGTGAAAGATGATAAATATATTGTCCTTGATAAAACAGCCTTCTACCCTAAAGGAGGCGGTCAACCTTGGGACGAGGGTTTTATAATTAAAGACGGTGAAAAATTCAAGGTTGTTTATGTAGGCAAATTTTCTGGGGAAATTAGCCACGAAGTAGAAAAACCGGGATTAAAAGAAGGAGATACAGTTTCATGCGAAATCGATTGGGAGAGGCGATATACCTATATGCGTTACCATACTGCTTGTCATCTCGTCTCAAACTTACTATTCCGAAGAGCGAAAGCTAAAATCACGGGCAATCAGATTGAATTAGATAAAGCAAGAATGGATTTCTCAATGGAAGATTATTCTCCTGAGAAATTACATACTTATGTTAATGAAGCAAATGGTATTATCCAAAAAAATCTACCTGTTACAATAGGTTATATGTCTCGAGAAGAAGTTTTACAAAAACCAGAACTGGCCAGATTAGCAATAGGATTACCGAAAAACATTAAGGAATTTCGTATTATTAAAATTGGAGATATAGACGAACAAGTAGATGGTGGAACGCACGTTAAAAATTTGAATGAAATAGGTAAGATTGAAATCCTTAAAACTGTTAATAAAGGAAAGAACAACAGGAGATTGTATTTTGTTCTAAAGTAAGAAAATGATAAAAATAACTTATTTTGTTCACGGTACAACGACACAAAATGAGATGGGAATAGCTGCTGGTTGGTTACCTGGTGAATTATCAAATTTAGGAATAAAGCAATCAATTGAGCTAGGAAACATAGTATCAAATAAAAAATTCGATGCAATATTTACTTCTGATTTAAAGAGAGCTGTTGATACAGCTAATCTCGCATTTGGCAGTAAATTTCAAATAATTCAAGATAAACGATTAAGAGAAGCTGATCTTGGTGATTTCACAAATAAACCTATTTCTGAATTTCGATCCAATTTGATTGAATACATTAAAAAACCATTCCCTAATGGGGAAAGTTATAAGGATGTTGAAACTAGGATTTCTAAGTTTTTAAATTCCATAAGGAGAAAATATTCTGGAAAACATGTCGCTATCGTTGCTCATCATGCTCCTCAATTAGCGTTAGATGTAATTTTAAAAAGTAAAACATGGAGGCAAGCGATTGCTGAAGATTGGAGGCTAACAAACTCTTGGAAACCCGGTTGGGAATACTATATTCGGGAATAGAAAAGAATTTGATTTACATTTTTGTAAAAACTTTTATATGCATTTAACATATTATTCATTATAATTTTTCATAATTTTTTTATAAAACTAAATTCAAGGTATATAAATCATGGCAGAATTCTCAAAAGAAATGAAAATTGTGTTAATCATTAACATGATCGTCGCAGTTGTCTACGGAATAATGTATTTGTTTCTTCCAGAAGCTATTTATACTCTTAATGAGGCACCTTATTTTGACCCTCACTTTTGGCGTCTTTTTGGTGGAGTCTTAATCGCTATGGGAATTCCAGTTTTGCTTGGAATAATTAAGGGAGATTGGGATTATATCAAATTGTTTTTCCTATATGCGATTATAGGTCTTATTATAATGGCCCTTGTCAATCTTACCTCTAATATGTATGTAACTCGCTCAGCAACTAATCTCGTCTTTCATTGGTTAGACACCATCGTAATGATAGTATTAGTAGTCTTCAATACCTTTTTCTATCTAAGAGAAGAAAAGAAATAGTTATCAAAATAATTCTTATTTTTTTTTTAATTTCTAAGATTTAGTAAAAAAAAGTTCTAAGAAAATTATCCACCACTTCAATTGTTAGATCTTCCCTACCTGACTTAGGAAAAACCTTATTTAGTAAAAAAGTTTCAATTTCCATCACATCAAGACCGACTAGCTTATTATCTGCTGATTTTATTATGTTGTTAACAATTTTAGCAGCACTTATGATAGTTGATTGATCAAGTCCTATAGCATTTCTAAATCGGCAAGCAATAATTTCTTTTAAGGCACCAACATCTACGTCAAAGGACAGATAAAAATTTGATTTCACTGTATCCTTTAGGATTTGATTTAATTTACCAAGCATTTGTGAGGTTTCTGCTTTGGGTATGAATTTAACACCATTTCTTTCCATTTTATCGTAAAACTCAACAAATTCTACGATTCTTGGATCATTTAAAGCTCGATATTTTTCATCTGGATAATCTTGACATCCAAAAATTATCAAATTTTCAGGTTTTATGATTTTAGCATTTATCAAATTATTTAAAAACGAAGCACAAGTGTAAGTATTTTTAATCTCAATACCTTCCATTTGTGAATAATTATATTCAAGTACTAAAGGATTTACTTCATTGGGATGATCTTTTGTATATTTTGCGATATCGACTGATATATTCGCTGGTAACCCATCAAAATGAGCGTCAAAAATTAAGACTAATAGATTTTCAGGTCCATATTCCTTAGAAAGAGCAGTTAAAACCCCTCCCGTTAACGAATGATCGACTCCAATCATTAAGGGGATGTCTGGTAATACATTAATGTTTATATATCTCTTAAGATTATCTGAAATTGGTTTTAATAAGCCATCATTTGTAAAATTTGAGAAATTAAATTGATTTATTAGATGGAAGTCCTCCAGTTTTGGTTTAGGTGTTAGCCAAGAGTCAATAGAAAATTTACCAATCTTTAGGAATTTTTGCTCTGTTAAAATACTAGAATGCATAAGAAAAGCTTCATATGGATCTATGAAATTTGACTTATTTTTTTGCCCAAAATTTTGAGCTAATTGATTTAAGTAGGTAAGCTTCATCTGAATGCTAAGAGGGAAGTCGCTCGCATCAACAGCAGCACCAAATACTTTAATCTTTTTTCTCATTACTGACGAGATTTCTATACATATTTCTATATATTTAAATAATAATTAGGTTAAATAAAAATTAAATTCTCTAAAATTAGTATAATTAATGGTAATGAATTAATAATATTTAATGGGTGAATTAATTATGATTGATAGCGAAATAGTTAATGAATTAGGAAAAGTTGTTGGAGAAAAATACGTCTCAGATCAACCTGAAATAACGTTTCTCTACCACTATGATTTCATCACGGCTGAACCAGAAGGAATATGTGATATTGTAATAATGCCAAATTCCGCGGAAGAAGTCCAAGAAATCGTTAAAATTGCAAATAAGCACAAAACTCCAATTATACCTTGGGTTTCGGGGATCAACTTTGGTTCTACTGCTACACCAATGAAGGGAGGAATCGTCGTTGACTTGAGGAGGCTTAATCGAATAATTGAAGTGAATGAAGATGATATGTATGCTTTAGTCGAAGGCGGAACAACATGGGCCGATTTACAGGGTTACCTTCAAAAACACAATACTGATTTAAGAGCGGGCGTAACTTGGTCGCCACCCGGAACTGGAGTAGTAGCTTCTTGCTTATGTTATGGTATGTTTGATTTGGGAATGCTTGGTGGAACTGGAGCAGAATTCATCAATGGCTTAGAAGTAGTCTTAGGCTCGGGTGAATTAGTGAAAATAGGTTCTTGTTGTCTTTCTGATTACTGGTACGGAAGACAACCGTTACCCGATTTAGCAGGTCTGTTCATTGGTTGGGAAGGATCTACAGGAATCGTGACTAAAGCAGCCATAAAACTCTGGCCAAAACTACCATATCGAAGGAATTATATTACGGTTGGGAGGACTATGGATGTTGGCGTCCCAGTTATGCTTAAGCTTTCGAAAGTAGGGTTAGGTATATGTGATCTTGTAATTCAAAACTATGGGTGGCTTCAATCGACATTAGCTGCAAATGCAAAAAAGATTCCTATAGATCCCTTAGAAAAAAGATTACCCGATTTCGCAGGAATAATTACCACACAGGCATATACCCAAAAACAACATGAAGCTCAATGCGAAGCAATTGAAGCCATCTTCAAAGAAGGTGGTCTTATTGAACCCCAAGGAATTGACACAGAACTTCTCGATGCAATGCCAATTCAATTATTTGGCTGCTGGAATTTCTCTAGGGGCGGTGGGGGTCAATGGATTGGAAGTTATTGTTCAACTCGAGACATCGCGAATTTTTACGCTCTAGCGAGAGAAATAGCTCTAAAATACGGGCACACCCCACAATTTTACTCCCGAATTTTATTTGGTGGTCATTATTGTGTGGCTCGAACTAACATAAATTTTAATAAAGACGATCCCAAGGAAATTGAGTCTGCTCGACAAGTATTAAAGGAAATCCATGAAGAAGTTCAATCAATTGATGGCGTTGTAATGTATAAGGCTCCACCTTGGGCTCATGAGGTGTATGAGGAAAAAACCTTACCCGCTACTAACGAGTTGATTAGAAAAATAAAAAAGCTTTTGGATCCAAATATGATAATGAATCCAGGACACGGTTGGGGTAGTTAGTATGGCAAAAAAAGTTAGATATATAAGAGGTACGGGTATAGAAAAAATAGATATGAAACAAGAAGAACACACGATAGATAGACACAAAGAGATTGAACATTATAAAGATATAGTATACCAATGTGGGAAATGTGGAACCTGTAGAACTGTTTTTCAGGATGTCAATTGGGCTCGTGTGTGTCCCTCAGGTGAATTTGGGCAGTTTGAAGCATATTATTTGGGTGGGAAGAATCTTCTTAGCTGGGGTTTAATGTCAAATAAACTTAAATGGACTGATAATCTAGCTCGAATTTTTTACGAATGTTCTTTATGTTTAGCGTGTACCCAGCAATGCCAAATACCAGAGCTTCACACTTATGCTGGTGAATGGTTAATGGCGATGAGAGAAGAAGCCGTTCGCGCTGGATTTGGTCCAATGCCCGAACAAAAACAGTACACGAAATATGTAGAAGAGCTTCATAACCCCTATGGAGAAAAAAATGAAAGTCGATTAGATTGGTTTCCTTCAGATGCTTTCCAATCTCCAAACGCAAAATTAGCATACTTTGTTGGCTGTACATCGAGTTATCGAGAAAAAGAAATTGCTATTTCTACCGTTAGAATATTGAATACGCTTGGTATTGAGTTTAAGATTCTTGAAAACGAAAGTTGTTGTGGTTCTCCCGTATATATGACGGGCCAAGTGGATTATGCAAGAAAAATAGCAGAAGATAACGTTAAGATGTTTAAGGATTCGGGGATAGAAAAGATAATAACTTCCTGTGCGGGCTGTTATAGAGCGTTAAAAGACATTTACCCTAAAAAATTCGGATTAAAGCATGGAATAAAGGTGATGCATTTACCAGAATTTTTATTAAACATGATTAAAAGTGGAGATTTGAATTTCAAGAACGAAGTTAACATGAAAATTACGTATCATGATCCTTGTCATATTGGGCGCCACATGGGAATGTATAAAGAACCCAGAGCTGTTTTAGAAGAAATTCCTGGGATTGAACTCGTTGAAATGAATCGAAATAAACATAACGCGTGGTGTTGTGGCTCTGGCGGTGGAGTGAGAGCTGCATTTAAAGATTTGTCAGAATTCGCTGCTCGCGAACGTATTGAAGAAGCTAAAGATACCAATGCGTCAGCAATAGTCTCATCTTGCCCATTTTGTCTAAATCAATTCAAATCTAATATTAAAAATGACGAAATCAAGGCATATGATATTTCTCAGCTAATAGAGAAAACGATTAAATGAAATAGAATTAAAGATTTTTTCTTAAAATATTTTTTTTATTTTTGCTCTTTTGCTGTTAAAGCAGCTCCTAACGCTCCTATTATTTGAGGATCAACTGGTAATTTTTTTGAGGTGACCCCCAGCCTTTTTTCTAGATAGGTTACAACTCCTATATTCTTTGCTACACCTCCAGTTATGGTCAAATCTTCTTCAAGGCCAACTCTATACACAAGAGACATAATTCTAGAGGCTACAGCATCGTGAATCCCAGCAACTATATCTGCTACTTCTATACCATCGGCCATAAGACTAACTACCTCTGTTTCAGCAAAGACACTACATTGAGCAGTTATTTTAGCCTGATTCTTTGATTCCAAAGATATTGGACCGAGCTCTTCAAGCTTGAGTTCCAGAGTTCTAGCCATTACTTCCAAAAATCTTCCCGTTCCTGCGGCACATTTATCATTCATGGCAAAATCTAGTATCTTTCCATTCTTATCCACTTTAATTACTTTACAATCCTGACCTCCCACATCAATTATAGTTCTAACTGATGGGAGAACCGAGTGGGCACCTTTACCATGACATGATAATTCTGATATTTGAGAAGTGGCAAAAGGAATTTTAATCCTACCATATCCCGTCCCTACAATGAATTCGATATCGTTCAAAGATAAGTTTTTTTTTTGAAGTGCCGCATCCATTGCATTTTGAGCAGTTCTTTCAGGCTTGGGTGTTGTAGGAACAATACTATAACATAAAATTTCACCATCCTGTAATATTACTGCTTTTCCTGTTAATGAACCAACATCACATCCAGCTACTAACATTTCTATAATAAACCTCCTTTATAAAACTACTTGTGTGATAAACTCTGAAATCCTCTCTCTTATAGCGTCTGAAGTTACTTCTCGCGAATCGTAAGGATCACAACCAAAAATTAAAAATGGAATTCCTGTTTGTTCTCGCACAACTTCTGAAGCAACTCGAGCTATCCCATATGCGTGTTTACACGCAAATTGCATTGGCATAATCACACAATCTATTTTATATTCTTTTACATAATTTAATAAAAAATCGATATAAAACTCAATTGGACCACGACACGTTCCCACCATTGAAAAGTCTAACGTTCCCTTAGCTAAACTCTCATAACATTTCTCTACTGTTGATATATCGTGAGGAAGGACTTGATAGTATCCAAGTATATCCATAATCACCACTGCTTTGAATGTTTCTTCTAACCAAATGAGAAGGTCGGCATCAAAGAAGACATGAGTATAAGGCCAAGCAATTCTAATCTTCTCATCAGGTACACCTGCTATCCCATCTTTAATATTTTCTAAAGCAGAATCACGTAGCCATTTAGTAGCTTTGACAGCATCATCAGTGCCACCACGAGTCACCATAGAAAGGAAGTTCCCAAAACCTGATTGGCTTGGCACTGGGCAAGGAACCGTTTTTAAAAGTTCGTTAAACTCTAATATATATTCCCTTGATTGATTAACATTTTTCATTGTTTTTTGGAGATTTTCAGGATCTAACTTCTGCTTTGTTTCTTTTTCTAACCATGATATTAAATCTTTTACTTGCTTTACCATATATTCAACAGTATTTTCATCATAAAATTCGTTATCTTGTCGTTCATAAGCCCAATAAGGAACATCTATACTATATGCAGGGACTTTGGCTATATGTTCAAAAACTTGATAAGTCATGGCAAGAGAGTTACAAGGCGTTGAAAGAAAGAATAGTAAATCAGGAATTGGCGAAACACCTTGCATAAAAGAACCAATCAATGGTCTTTGAGCATTACAGATTGTTGGATTATCTCCATATCCAATTTGATTGGTAAAATCTATATAAGGTTCATTAAGATTTAACGGGGCTAATCCAACGGAAAATAATTCCTGCATAAGAGGTTCTAAGTTCATTGCGTGAAATAATTCAGGACCATAATTGAATGAATGCATTATAACAGGTTTCCCTTCTTTCCTTGCCTTAGGAAGCTCAAGGAAGATATTATATAATAATTCGAAAACTGGGTTAAATTCTTCATCTTTATTTTTATTTAGAAATCCCAAGTACATCATTTTCCACAAAGCAAGATCTTTTCCCCAATTTCCTCTACCCAATTTCTTATATTTTTTAAATAATTCTATATCCATTTTTTTCACCTCGCTTCTAAAATTTCTATAAAGGTTTGAACGCGAGTTTTCACAGCTCCAGCGCCACTTAACACATATTCTCTTTCTAAATCAAGAAATGGAATACCTTCTTCCTTCAATTTGTCCCGAAGCATGAAAATCTCAGCCCACCATATCGCACAAAACTTCATTCTTTGAAAAATTACTCCATCAACATTAAACTCTTTAATCATATCCATCATATATTGCGCTCTTTTTAAATGCACACCAGTCATACGAGGACATGAGATTTTAGACAAATAACGCTCTCCAAGAGCATCAAGAGGACTTGAAGTTTCATCAACCATATCCCAAAAATATCGAGTTCCTATACAATTAGAATCAGTGACTACTAATCCGCCGAGCTCTTCTATTAATTGTAAATATTCTGGCTCGTCAAGCATACTACCGATTATCATTATTCTCGATTTATAATCAGAAATACTCTCTTTAGTCTTAATCTCCTCAAGTTGCTGCGTTAATAAAGCATTAAACTCATTTCTTGGAATAGAGATTCCTGCTGAAATGATATTTAGTACATCACTACCTGTAATAGGAGGAGAATCCTGTTTTCTGAGCTCATATATCTCTCTTAGCAATTTACGAGAATTATTGTATAATCTAATTGTATCACCTAACTTTTCATCAGTAATAGTAGTATTGAAATTTTTCTCAATACTTACTTTGAATTTCGAGAGTTCATATTTAAACCAATCTAATGTAGTTTCATTGACACTACCGGGAACTCCCATGATATAATGGTAAGGAAACGGAGTTTTATATCTTATATTATCGTAAAGTCTCCTAACTTGGTCGCAACAATTACACGAAACAATTCCATCAAGGTATCCAAATTCTTTTCTATTGATTTGCTCAAGGCAACATCTTGTATAACTACATGTGGTAGAACTTAAATAGGCATCCGCCATTGGTGTATCGGTACACGATCTTGCTCTAACCCTAATCGGTAAAATATCTGCAGCGTAGATAATCTCTTCGGGAATATAAGAACAAAAATATCCTAATACTTTTTTTCCTTCATTTTTCCAGCTATTAATCCAAGGATTTGTAAGTTGAGTTGCTTCCTTAAGTTGTTCTAAAATAGGCATAATCTTAATTCCATCTTCTTGTAATTAATCTGTCTCTCTTTTATAATTATTATTCTTAGGATTTACATAAAATAATAATTTAGTATAATTTATGCTGTTCATGTTTAAAAATGCAATGATTTTCAAGCTAGTAGATATTTCAATAAAAAAGAAACTCACTCTCAATACGATTATTCTATTGATTACAATTAAAAGATAGATTAAAAAAAAAAAATTATTTGTTTTCTAGTTATCCCTTGATTAATAATTTAGCTATTCGTTCAGGTATGAAAAATCCAAGATAGAACAAGAATAAAGAAATGTACAGAACTACCATCATCACGTAAAATCCTGGAATTTCGAATGGTAAAGCAGTTGTAAGAGCACCATAAATTGCTGCCAAGGAATACAATAAAAATGCTCCAGATAAAAATCGTGTTTCCCAAAGCATTTTTTTGTTACTTCTTGATACATCTTCTCTTTTTTGAGTCATATAAAACGAATAACTGCCTGTATACAAATTTCCAACTAAACCTATTGAACTAAAAATCATTGGGAGATAACCTAATAAGAGTTCGTTATTCCAAAGGGATGCAAAAATTATGAAGTAAAAAACTAATCCTAAAATGGAAAAGATAACTAAGAACCATTTATTTTTATGCAATTGTGTATAATAGACCGAAAACCATAACCAAATTCCCATTGGAATGAATAAGTAAATGAAAAATACAAACCAGTACGGTGTTAATGGAGGATTACCTAATAAAATACTATAGAAATTAATTATATGCGGCCACCATGGCGAACCCAATGTTAGCATGAAGATAGCCATCAAAACACAGATTTTAAATATGTTTCCTTTTTTACCCTTATAGATAAATAAAGCTGCTAAAAAAACTGTGATTAAAAGAACTATACTAAATAATACACCATCAAACACCACTTTAAACATTTCTTGATATAACATTTGACTGTTTCTCTTAATTAAATTTAGGTTATTAAAATAATCGATTTTTTTTATTTAAATTTTTGGGTAGTTACAAACTTGATCAAAAAGATCTGGATGCAATTGAAAATCAATTTATTATGTCGCCACTGAATTTTGTAACTACCCAAATATCCTAATACTTTTTTTCTTTCATTTTTCCAGCTATTAATCCAAGGATTTGTAAGTCGAGTTGCTTCCTTAATTTGCTCTAAAACATGTATAATCTTAACTCCATCTTCTTGTAATTATTCTGTCTCTCAATTGTAATTATTAATCTTAGGATTTACATAAAATAATAATTTAGTATAAATTATGCTGTTCATGTTTAAAATTGCAATGATTTTCAAGCTAGTAGATATTTCAATAAGCAATTTAATAAACAAAAAGAGTTATTAATTATTGATGCAAAATCAACGGTTGATACAAAGACTTAGGGACTTTTTCAACAAAGAATACGAAATTGGAAAAAATCTAATCACTTATCAGAAAATTCCCGACTATAACATTTTCTTTGGTAAATCTGATATTGGAGTTAAGCTAGATCATTTTAAAGAAGTTATTCTTCAAGAAGAAACCGGATTAGAATTAGGGGGCGTAAATAAAAAATCTTTTTTACTGGTTTTTCCGGTTCAGGAATTAGAATCCCTTCATGACGGAAATATAACTCTATTAGGTCAAGAAATTAAAACAATAAAGGAATCCTCTATCGATTTTGGATTGTTCATTTTAATTGGAGTCGATAAAAGCGAAATAGAAAACGATGAATTAAGGCAATTATCTTTTATATCCAATAGCATTGAGGGTTTTCTAATAAGAACAATTCCTCGGAGATTTTGGTGTAGAATAAGTTCCGATGCATTACAACGCAATTTCTCATTTGAGTTTTTAGGAAATGCAATCTTTCATCTTTATCACCAAAAATTTGGCAATTTGATCAAAGCTATGGAAATTTTCTTTATCAACACATACACAGATTCAATAGGACACTTCAGAGAAATCTCTTCCGAAATAACGGCACAATTTGCCAAGAAATGGAAAGCCAAAATCGAAGATTGGAAAAAAAGGATTGACTGTGAATATGATTGGGGGTGTCAAATTTGCCCCTATCGAGAAAACTGCTATTATATTAAAGAAGTTCTAATTAAGAGAGAAGAATTAGGAAAATGAAAATTCTTGAAAGAAAACTATTATAATTATTTTAATGGTTCATTTATTTGATTAAAAGGAATTATCCCGGGTTTGTTTTGATTCGGATTTCCTAATCCAAAATATAATTTTGTATTGAAAGCTATAGTTTTGGATCTACGGTATTTCATACGACATATAATAGGATCATCAGCCAATAAATTTAATAACCCATCATCCGTAAATCCTTTATTATTATTATTATAAACTTTATTTAATTGCTCCTCTGCATATCTTTGTCTTTTTTTTGAATATTTTGGTTTAATAAGATACTTTTGCAAAGAATTTGAAGTAAAAGTATTTGATTTTACTATTGTATTTGTAACATCTTCTCGTTTATATTTAGACGGTAAAATTTCTAATGCTATAATTTTTGATTCATCTGCTATGAGAAGAGTGCCGCTAGTTGGGCTAGGTGTACTAATCATGAAATTATACAATGTCTCGGCATTTTTACTCGTTTCAAATGCCATTCTTGCTTTAATGGAACATGGAATTGATATAGCTCCCTTCATATGGTTTTTAACAACAGTTACAGATAAAGCTACGCCATGACTATTCCTTCCAACTGGCAAACTTAATAGAGCTCCAATTCTTAATGAAAAGATATCAGGTTTTTTAGGCATTTTAATCAATGTAAATGTTAAAGTAGGCTTAAAAATCACTGCTAAATCAAAGTTTTGTCCTGTTAATGTTGAATTTTGATTTATTACGCCAAAAGATGTGCATCCAAAGTCATAAGAATGAAGAGCTAAGTCGTAATTATCCATTGGAATTAATTGACCATAAAGGATGTCTAAAAAACAATTTTGTAAAAGAATATCTCCGTAAGAAATATTTTCTAAAGCATCAGCCATCCCGTGCAATTCCTGTTGTAAATACCTTGGAATAAATTTTTCATATTCTTGAGCCATACTAATAAATTTTTGATAAGTATACCTTTTAGGAATATATCTAAGTGCAAGAACTTCCATAAGTTCTTTCAAATTAAGAATTTTTCTCGAGAGAAATTTACCTTCAAGAAAACCTAAATCGTAATGATTAAACGCGTAAACCTCTAAATATTTTTGACCATTAGATTCACGCCAAATAGCATAACTCCCATCTAGATTTTCAATTTTTTCCATATTTTATTTTTCCATATTTTGTTTATAATAACGTTTTTACTAATCACTGCTTTAGTTTAATATATAAGGAAGTAATTTTTATATTTTGATATCAAACATCACTATTAATTATTTTTAATTGATGTAATTCCTATTATGGGGAGATTAATTTTCCAAGAGACATTAACTTCGTCGTTGACGATGCAGAAATTATTGGGGCGTCAGATGTAAGAACTCCAATGTTAGGTATATATTCTGGTTTTAAAGAGTTTTATATTTGTATGGATTTACAAAACATCTTTATTACCGTTTTATGAACAACAATTTCAAATTGTATTTAATTCAGCCATTAGATTTTTATTAAATAATGTATAGATTTAAATTAGGAGAAATTATTCTAAATGAGGGATTAATTATGCTAAGCTCTGATGAGGAAATTAAGAAAAGAGTAGTTTCAAAATTTTTTAAGGACAAGTTTCTAAAAGTATACAATATTAAAACGACAGTTGTAAATGGCAGAGTGATATTAGAAGGAACTATTTCTGCGTTATGGCAAAAAGCACGCGCTGAAACGATAACTAAAACGGTATATGGTGTAAAGGGGATTGTTAATAAGCTCTCAGTAACATTAGAAAAATCAGCGACTCTAAAAGATTTAAAGAGCGAGCAGCTTACTCAAGAAAGACTCATCCACATTGTCGATGTTCACCTTTCTAAATTAGAATGCTATTTTGGATTGTTAGGTACTCTAATAACCATAGTTTTTATCGTTATGGCTGCATTATTAACTCCAAATTACAACCCTCTCGTAAATACCGTAAGCTCGCTAGGAAATGGAATTGCAAAAACGTTATTTAGCATAGCCTTTGTCACAGGAGGTAGTTTGGGCATTCCTTTTATATTATTTCTGGAAAAAAGCCTTGTTAATATTAATGATTTTATCCGTAGATCAGCGACCATTATCGCAATAAGTGGCTCGGCAAGCATAGCTTTAGTTGGAATTCTTCCTGACCCCGATTACTTAGAAATATTTCGAATGTTTCACGCATTTGTTGCTTTTAATGCTTTTATAGGGACTGTTATATGCATTTGCCTTTATAGTTATTTAATGTTAAAGAGCGGTGAATATAAAAAATATCATGTCATTATTGGTTTCACAACGGCTTTAGAATTGTTAATATTACTATTTACCTTAACCCCTTTAATTGAGTGGATATTAACAATTAATATATCAGCTTGGACTATTTTAACTTCAATTAAATTAATAAGATCATAAATAAACTGGAAATGTTATAACAACAAGCGATTGCTGAAGATTGGAGTTTAACCAACTCTTGGAAATCCGGTTGGGAATACTACTTTGGAAATTGAAAAAAATTATTTTTCTTAGTCCAATTCTCATCTTTTCTTTTCTTCTTCTTTTTGTTCTTTTTTCAATTCTTTACGCTCTTTATGAGATATTTTGTCGTAGCGTTTAATATAAATTTTTTCGTATTTTGCCCTTAAAGCTTCTACATCTTCAACTTGTCCTATTTTCTCTTGTAAACCATCCTCAAAGAAATAATTTCTTTTAAATTTTTTTGCGGGAATTCCTACATAGATATAACCATCCTCGAGTTTTTGATCCACCGTTGTTATTGAATTAGCAGCTAAAACGCTTTTTCTTCCGATATAAGTGCCAGGCATGACTATTGCATGAGAACCAATTCTGACATCGTCTTCAATAACAGTTCTCTTAATTATGAGGAGATTACCGATAATTACACTAGATTGTACAATTGCCCCTTGACCAACAACAACGTTTTTTCCGAACGATATAAATTCAGTATCCACCCAACCCTCAAATAAAGAGTTTGAAAATTTTGTCTTTACACCGAACACTTTAAAGCAGATGTTGTCTAAGAAAGGAAAAGGAAATCGATGACTTATCCAAAATGGCCATCTTTTTATTATATTCCTAATACACCAATACCGATAATCCTTATCGCTTGGATGTCTTAAAAATACGCCAACTTGTGGCTTGTGAATGACATTGACGGCTATAAATAAGATTTTGGCAATAAAAATTGCACTAAATACAAGGGTAATATACATTGGTAGAATTACAAGAGGTAGGAACGTATAAAAGTGAATCGGTCTACTATAATTCCATAAAAATTGCCAATAAACCCAAAATTCTAAAAAAACAGGGATAAAACTGAACCAAACGATAATTAGATAGAAAAGTAAATATTTTTTCTTTACTAAAACTGTTGGTATAAATGGACCTATGCGCATAGTATTAGGAATTGACATTTCTACCCTTTATTTTTTTCTGTTTTTATTAAATTCTTTTTATCCTCATCAATATTAACTTCGTGAGTCATCTTAACTTTCACTTGCTCGTCAACATCGCGTTTTATTATAATATCTCTTCTTTCTTGGGCATACTTATTTTCTTTTAGTTTAATTCCGGGAATTCCAAAATATATCCAATTTGATTCTAGAATTTGATTATATGTAGTTGAACTGATAGCACCTATAACCGAATCATGTCCCATTATCGTGCCAGGCGCGATAGTGGTGTGGCCGCCAACCATAACATTATCGTCAAACATCACCTTTTTAATTATTAAGTATTTGCCTACTACCATTGAGGACATTATTGTGGCTCCTTGTCCTATTAAATTATTTCGACCAAAGTTTACAAATTCGGCATCGCACCATGCATCGTTTAAATGACTCGAAAAATCCATATTTATTCCAAACATTTTAAACGCTATTACATCTACCCAGGAAAATGGAGAATTTCTAATTAGCCAGAGGCTGATCTTTTTTAGCTCTGTTCTTAACATCCAAAACTCGTAGTCTTTATCTCCAATTTCAGCGATAAAAATACCTTCTCGGGGTTTATGCATTAAATTTACAAGAACTAAAAGCAATTTACTAAAAAATAACACTCCAAAGATGAATATGTACCACATAGAAAAGATTGCGATTGGTAAAAACAAAATCGTTGTTAGCCCAGGATCTCGTGTATATTCATACACATAAATCGAAACTAAAAAACCACTTAACCAGAAAATGGGAATATATACTGCCAAAAATTTAACATTTATTCTACTGATAGCACTACTGGTAGTAAAGTCCAAAGCTAGATCTTCTTTTGTAATACTCTCTACATCAACTAATTCTTCCTTTTCTTGCTTAACAGTAAAATCTTCTTCAAGTTCTTCTTTAATTTTCTCTTTAGTTTTTTCTTTTTTATATTTTGTAAGAAATTCACTAAGAGAATCGTTTCGCTCTAAATCTTCAGGTGTTAAACCTAAGTAATCCATAATTTCTTTTTTAAAAATTTTTTTTAGTGGGATTCCTACATAATATTTCCCCCCTTTTAATATGCTATGTTTCAAACATGTAGCTAAGGGTAATAAAAAGGAATCCTTGCCAATTTCGGACCCTGGACCTATTTGATTCATCGCAGCGAGGGTAACATTGTCTTTCAGCTTTACTTTGAAGTAGGATATGTTCCCGAAGATACCCTGCACTAAATGAGATGCTAACGTAGAGTTTACACCGATATAACAATTTTTACCAACATCAATAAATTTATCTGATCCAACAGATTCTTCAATTGTGGACCCTTTTCCAATTTTGCTTGCTCCTACAAAGTTAAAAAACCAATTGGAAAGCCACGGGAACATTCCTTTGGTAAATGCATTTTTTCCATATTTTATCATGAAACTTCTCATATGATAATAATTTGCCGTCTTACTTTGTATGTTTCTTGGGATTATACCATTTTTTGAAGGGGACATTTTTTCAGTAATACTCCAACACAATTTTGTTGCTAATCCAATTAATAATAGGTGTATAAGATAAGAAACTATCATTAAAAGTGGCATAAAAATCAATGAGAGGAGGGGATACGGCTCTGTAAAAAGCATAACAAAATTGCTGGTGTCTAAAAAGTATTTTCGAAATATAAAAAAGAAATATGTTATTAAGATAAAACCAGGGATTATCCAAGAGGAATAGTAAATAACAGCAAATGTCATTATGTAGATTTTAAATTGTATTTTCACGGGTTCCTTAATGACGGCTTCTTGAGAATCCTTTGATCCATCCAATGATTCTGATTTTGTTTCTTCAACCATTTTTTAGCATGTGGAAAACTTTGAGAAGATAATAGATAAATTCCTTTTATTATTTATATTAGTAAAATAGGAATGTTTTTTACTTTTTAAAGTTACATTAAGAACAAAACTACCAAAACGATTAAAAGCTTACCTTGAAATCACACAAACTAATAGAAAAAATAACATGAAGAATAGATGTGAAGATTGTGGAAATTGCTGTATCGAGACAGAGATGATTCTCTCTGACCAAGATATCGAAGTTATCGTTAGTAGCCATAAAACAATCTTGAGAAAAACAGATTTTGTACAAAAAACTGAAGATAACTTTTATCAATTAAAAAACATTAACGGACATTGCTTCTTTTTCGATAGCGAAACAAAACTCTGTAATATTTACGAGATAAGACCCCAAGGATGCCGATTTTATCCTTTAATTTACGATTTAGATAAGAACTCGTGTGTTTTTGATAGCGAATGTCCAAGACCAGAACTTTTTTATCCAAATAAGAATACAGTTCGAAGAACATGCAAAAAGATTGTAAGTTTTTTGGAGAACCAAGTAATTTTTTCTAAAATAAGATAAGTGTTTTTATGTAATCTCGGTTTTTCTCGTAAGAAATAAAAGCTTCTTGGATATCATTAAAGGTATACTCTTTGGAAATTAATTCTTTAACCTTAACTTTTCCTGAACTTAATCCTTCAATAGCTTTGTCAAAGGGACCACATCTACTGCTGTAAATAGTAATTTCCCTGACCACAATATCGGTAAAATTAATTGGAGTTTCTAACCCGTGAGTACTTTTTATGTGGACTTTTCCACGCGTTTTACACGAAGAAACAACATCTTTTAGGGCATCTGGGTTTCCTGTGGTATCAACAACGATATCAGCTCCAATGTTTTTTGTTAATTTTCTAATTTCAGTTGGTATATCATTTACATTCAAACGATTAATTGAATAATGTGCGCCAAACTTTTTGGCTAAGGCAAGTTTTTTATCTGAACCGTCAATTACAATTAATTTCAATCTTTTTAATAACGCAACTTGAGTTAGCAATAAGCCTAACTTTCCAAGACCAAAAATTGCTATAATTTTATCGTCTTTTTCTATAGGCATCATTTCAAACGTTTGATAAGCCGCGGCTAACGGTTCGATAAAGGTAGCTTCTTCGTAGGAAATCTTTTTTGGTAATTCGTGTATCAAATAAGACTCGACGGCAATGAACTCTGCGAACGCTCCATTGATATCGATCCCTAAAGCTTTTCTGGAAATACATTGTGTAAACATCTCTCGTTTACAATAATAACATTCAAAATCAATGTTACTATTAATTTCTGAAGTCACTCGTTTACCTAGCCAAGTGGATTCCACTTTTTTCCCTACTTCTACAATTTCACCAGCAAATTCGTGACCTAATATGAGTGGAGAGGGAGTTGGAAGATAACCTCTTACTATTGCTATATCCGTGCCACAAATTCCCGCAGCTTTTACTTGAATTAAAACTTGAGAATCTTCAGGTTCAGGTTTAGGCACTTCTTTAATGGCAATTTTGTGCCCATCAAATACAGCAGCTTTCATGGTTTATATCTTTTTATAATAAAATGATTATAGAAGATAGAACTCTGGTCTTCTATCATTTAGTAAATCGTTATATCTATTAAGCTTTTTATCTCTTGCGTGATTTACGTCAATTTCTATAAATTTAATGTAAACTTTATCCGTTGGTGCGGACGAGAGTACATCTCCGTTATAAGACGTGATTTGACTTCCCCCCGTAAACTTAAAATCGTCTTCGCCCCTTACTTCGTTGCCTATTCTGTTAGAAGTTACACCAAAAACGTGATTTACCAAACAATGAGTAGTCATAGCTTTTTGGCAATACGGAAGCACTAAGTTAGCGGGATGTGCAATGATATCAGCTCCAAGAAGCGCGAGCGTACGGATTGTCTCCGGATAAAACCAATCGAAACAAATCATTATTCCGATTTTCACGTTGTTTACTTCGTAAATTCGTAAAGGCTTGTTTCCAGGAGAAAACCATAGGCGTTCTTTATAATATAGATGAATTTTCCTATACCTTCCGATTACTTCATTTTTTGAAACTATCATCGCAGAATTGAATATTGCATCGCCATCTTTTTCAATAAACCCTCCAATTACAACTCCTCCTGTATCTTTTGATAATTTCTTTAGAAATTGAGCGGTTTGCCCGTTAATATCTTCCGATAAAGATTCAGCTTCTTTTTTAGAGATGAATGTATAACCGGTTGCGAAAAGTTCTGGTAATACAATTAATTCTGCTTTGGTATCGCTTAATAAGTTCTTTACTTGTTCAAAGTTTTGAGTTTTTTTACCAAAGGTTGGAGAGGTTTGAACGTAACCAATTCTCATGCTTAATCCTTTTTTTCAGTTTTTTCTTCGGGTTTTTCTTCTGATTTTTCTTTTCTTATATGGATCCTTCTTTCTTTGAGAGGTACCTTCTTTTTTACATGCCGCTTTGTGTATTGTTCATCGTATTTCTTTAATAATCCGTCAAGGTCTCCAACGGTTTTAGTAAGTTTTTCGATTGGAATGTCTTCGAAAAATCTATTTTTCTTGAATTTTTTCGCAGGGCTCCCATTGTACACCCAGCCTTCTTCTAGTTCTTGACCTACCATTGTAGACGACCAAGTGTTTAAAATGCAGTTTTTTCCTATATGGGTGCCTGGCATAATTATTACGTGTGCGCCTATTCTAACGTTTTCTTCAATGATAGTTTTTTTAATGATTAAAAAGTTTCCTATAATAGCCGAAGATTGAATTATAGCTCCCTGACCCACAACTACATTCTTTCCGAACTTTATATATTCAGTATCCACCCAACCTTCAAAGAGAGAGTTAGAAAACTTTGTTTTTACTCCAAACACCTTGAAACAAATATTGTCTAAAAATGGAAAGGGAAATTTATGCGCGAGCCAGGTTGGCCACTTTTTAATTGTATTTCTAAGACTCCAATATCTATAATCCCTGTCTGCGGGATCCCTTAGAAAAACGCCTTCTCTTGGTTTGTGAAAAACATTAACCATAATTAATAAAATTTTAGCAAAGAATATCGCAGCGAACACGGTTGTGATGTACATTACAATAAAATAAAGAGGCAAAAACACGTAGAAATGAAGTGGTCTTAAATCGTACCACAACATCTGCCAATACCACCATATTTCTAATATCGCAGGAAGTAGACTAATCCATATTAAAAAAATATGCATAAGCAAATACTTTTTCTTAACCAGTACGGTTGCACAAAAAGGACCAACGCGCATCGAATTCGGAACGCTCACTTTTTAACGCCTCCTTTATTTCCTTTAATTAAATGCTTTTTATCTTCGTCGATATTAACTTCGTGCTCTACATCAACTTTTTCTTCTTCGTCAACATCTACCTTGCTTATAATATCTCTTCTCGCTTCGGCGTATTGATTAGGCTTTAATTTTCTAGCAGGAATACCTGAATAAATCCACCCGTCTTCTAGTTTTTGATTAAGAGTGGTGACTGATACCGCACCTAAAACAGTGTCTTTTCCAAAGTGAGTTCCAGGGGCGATCGTGCTCTGACCTCCAACAAGAGCGAAATCTTCGAATGTTATTCTTTTAATGATTAGATAATTACCTACCACCATTGAGCTCATTAAAACGGCCCCTTGGCCGATTGTTACGTTGTTTCCAAACTTAATAAATTCAGCGTCGCACCAGGCATCGTTCAAGTGGCTCGAGAAATCCATACTTACCCCAAACCAGCGAAATGCTAACACGTCTATCCAAGGTAGAGGCCAGTTTCTTATTAGCCACAAAACAATCTTTTTTATTTCGGTTCTTAACCTCCAAAATTCAAAATCCGTGTCTCCCTTCTCAGTTCGGAATATTCCCTCTTTGGGAAGGTGCATTAAATTTATTAAAATTAACAGAAGCTTACTAAAAAGGAAGCAACTAATAATGAAAAGAAACATAAATGCTAACAATAAAATTGGTAAAAATAGCAATTTAATTATCCATGGTTCAGTACCTACAGTGTAGCCGTACCAAAAAGTTGCTACAATCATACCTGAAAACCAAAAAATTGGTATATATACTATTAAAAACTTAAGACTAACTCTGTTTATAGCAGAACTCGTAGTAAAATCAATGTTAAAGTCAAAGGCATCATCTATGCTTTCAGATCCTTTATTTTCTTCTTCTATAGTTTCATCCATTTTCTCTCACGCCTTTATTTTTTTTATGATTTTTACGTTTTTTTTTTTCATTTTTTTCTGCTTCCTTTTTTATCCTCTCTAACTTTGCGTTCTCTTGCTTATCTCTTAATTCCTCGGCTTGAACTAAATTATTCTCGCTAATCTTTAAGTAATTCATAACTTTCTTCTTGAATATTCTACGTAAAGGTATACCAAAGTAGTAGTTATCTCCTTTTAGCAAATTGTGCTTAGTTGCTGCAGCCATTGGCAAAAGATACGAATTATCTCTTAGGTCGCATCCAGGGGCAATGTTATTAAAACCCCCTAAAGTAACATTTTCTCCTAGCTTAATTTCAAAGTACACAATATTTCCGAAAATACCCTCCACAAAATGGCTCGAGAGTGCTGAATTAACGCCAATATAGCAGTTTTTTCCGACGTTTACATTTCTATCCGTAACTACTGATTCTTCGAGCGTAGAACCCTTTGCAATTACGCTGGTCCCTACAAAGTTGAAAAACCAATTAGCTAACCACGGAAATATCCCTTTCATGAAAGCGTTCTTCCCGTATTTAATCATAAAGGATCTAATATGGTATAGATTAGCAGTCTTAGAAGGGATGTTTCTTGGAATAACGCCATCTTTGCTTGGCGAAATTTTTTCAGTATATCTCCAGATAATTCGCGAGAGCAAACCTACTAAAAATAAGTGGATTAAATAACTTACTATAAGAACTAACGGTAAGGCTAGAAAAGCCAGTAAAGAATCAAGGTTCGTAAAGACAACAAATAGGCTATCTACCCTTAAAAAGAGAGGGATAAAAACTATTATAACATACTCCATAAAAACAATTCCCGGTATTACATACGAACTATAGTAAATTACAAAAAAGATACTTAAATACCAATGGAATTGGAGTTGAATTTTTTCTTTAGCAACTTCACCATCACCATCACCATCAGAGTCACTCATTTCAGGCGGTTCAATTTCGTCTAACATTTATTTTTACACCTACATTATTGTTAAAATCAATTATTTTTAGTATTTGAACTTTCTAAATCGAATTTAAAACTATTAACATTAATAATATTGTAATCAATTTCAATTTTTTTTTAAATATGTTAATTAATAAAAAGATATTGATAATGATGGGTTCTATAAGTTATTAAAACCGACGTAAATACATTAGAAAACCATAAGAGATGTAATATAGATTAATCGATAAAAATTTATACTAATTAGATAATTGAATAGTAGATGTAGGATTAAAAGAAATAAGCAAGGTTTTAACAGATTCATCAATCGCTTAATAAAATTGAATCAATAGTTTTATATTATATTATAACTTAAATTAAAAATTAGGTTAAGGCACTTAAAATTTAGGCATTTTTAAAAACGCCGATAAAATTAATGTGTTAACCATTATCGCAATTAAGGAGTATAATAATGACTGACAACTCGTTTTCATTAAAAGATTTGTATCCAAAATATGTAATAAACTCGAAAGGTGAAAAAAAAAAGTTCGAAGATACTAGCATAGCAAAAGTATTAAACAAAGAAACTGGTCTTGATATACACATTGCGGAAAAAGTTACGGAAGATGTTTTACGAATAATTATTGGTCTAGGAGTTGATGAGATCACTACTAATCACGTTAGAGAATTAGTATGTGTCGAGCTAACCCAACGAGGTTTAAATAAATACCGAAATCTATTCGCTCGAGCTATTAATTTGGAAAATATATCTTTCACGTTAGACAATAGTTTTCTTGCTAAATTTACAGGGAACCAACCTGATTGGGGCCCTTTAGGCTACATCACGTACAAAAGAACCTACGCCAGAGTTGTAGAAGGAGAGAACAGAAAGGAAGAGTTCTGGGAAACGATCAGAAGAGTTGTCGAAGGTTGTTATTCAATCCAAAAAGAGCACTGTATCAAGTTAAGTTTACCTTGGACCGATGCTAAAGCTCAGAAATCTGCTCAAATAATGTATAATAAAATCTGGAATTTTAAGTTCTTACCGCCAGGAAGGGGACTTTGGATGATGGGAACCGAGTTTATCGCGCGTCACGGTTCTATGTCGCTTAATAACTGCGGCTTTGCCTCTACCGACGATATCGACCTAAAATACTCGAAAGCGTTCCAATTCGTGATGGATGCGCTAATGTTGGGCGTAGGAGTAGGTTTTGATACAAAAGGAGCAGGTAAAATTACAATTCAAAAACCTATAGAAGATCATTTTACTTTTCAATTACCAGATAGCAGAGAAGGTTGGGTGGAAGCCCTTAAACTTGTTATAGAAGCGTATTTTTTAGGTAAGCGAATGCCAAAGTTTGATTTTAGCTTAATTAGGCCCGCAGGTCAGCCAATTAGAGGCTTTGGAGGAATAGCTAGCGGCCCAGAACCTTTAATTGATATGTTGATGAATATTCAAAAAATCTTAGAAGCTCGAATAGGTCTACCAATAAGGTCACTTGACATTTTGGATATTATGAATCTCATTGGAAAATGCGTCGTAGCCGGCAATGTTCGCCGCAGTGCTGAGATCGCATTAGGAGAAGCCACCGATCTAGAGTTTATACAGAGCAAACAAGACAAAGAAAAACTTTATTCGCATAGATGGGCGAGCAATAACAGTATATTTGCAAAAAAAGGATTAGACTATTCTTTCATAGCAGATCAGATTGCTGTGAATGGGGAACCTGGAATTCTTTGGATAGAAAACGCAAAGGCGTATTCTCGAATGGGAAACCCACCAGACCATAAAGATAAGAAAGCTGCGGGCGTAAATCCTTGTATAACAGGTGATACACTTATTGCTGTCGCTGACGGTAGGAATGCTGTGGCAATAAAACAATTGGCAGAAGAAGGAAACGATATTCCCGTGTACTGTAAAAATGATAAAGGATTAACAGTAATAAGAATGATGAGAAATCCAAGAATTACGGGTTATAATGAGAAAATATATGAAGTAAAATTGGATGATGATAGTATAATAAAATGCACAGAAAATCATAAGTTTATTTTAAGGAATAATACATCTTTAGAAGCTAGAGAATTAAGAAGTGGAGATAGTCTAATGATAACACCAAAATGGCAAACAACTTGGGCAGAGATAATGGGAGAAGAAAAGAAGAAAAGATCAATTTATTGGATGTTAAATAATGGAAAGAAAAACACTTTTGAACATACATTTATTTATGAACAACTTAATAAATGTAAAATTCCCAGTGGGTATGTTCTCCATCATAAAGACAAGGATGGTTTGAATAATAGAAAAGATAATTTAGAACTTATGCTAAAGGATGATCATGATTCTTTACATGATATATCAGGTGATAAAAATCCTATGCGTATTTGGTATCCCCATGCTACTCCTGAAGAAAAACAACAGTACCATCAAAGGATGTCGAAAGCTACTTCCGGTACCAAAAACCCAAGATATTCTGGAATCTCTAATGAGCAAATTTATAATGAGATGATTTCCTATATCAAAAGAACAAATGAACCATTAACTATTCCCGCTTGGAAAGAACATTCAAAAGAAATAGGATTAATATCTTCCTTTACTGAATTTCGTGGTTCATTATTGAATTTCATTAAAAGAGCGAATATTGAATCTGGATTTGAACATTTAGATAACCCAGCTCTAATGAGAGAATATAAAAGATATATTAATTTACTGAAAGAAAGCGATCTTGAGTTAATTTTTGAAGATGGTATGTTTGTTGTAAAATATTGTGCATTATGTAGAAAGGAATTTAAAGTAAAATATGGCAGACGAGAGCAAGCTTATTGTTCACATAAATGTGCTAATAAAATAGCTGCAATTAAGGCAGGCGCAGCGATGAAAAATAAAGGAAAAAGAAATCAACAAGAAGCTAAAAGAAAATTATGTCAATTATTTGCTCAATATATTTATGAACAAAATGAGGTTCCTCAATTAGCTGATTTCTTAAAATTTATTAAAGAAAATGGAATCAACGATTTTAGAACTGCTGGAATTTATAAAGGCTATCAATATGTAATGGACACGATCACTGAGAAATATGTTTGTCAAACAATCTCTGTTCGCTCATTAAGTAAACATCAGTATAGGCAACAAATGGCACTAAAACTAAAAGACTGTGGTCTATCTTATAACCATAAAGTTGTATCAGTCAATTATATTGGGAAAAATACAGTTTATAATGGTACAGTCGATGATTTCCATAATTATGGAATTATTCTAACTGAAAAAGAAACTAAATCAGGAAGGCCTAAGTTAGAAATGATATTTACTGCAAATTGCGGAGAACAGACGTTGGAATCATTCGAACTTTGCTGCCTTGTAGAGACGTTCCCTTCAAGGCACGAGTCATACGAAGAGTATCAAGACACTTTAAAGTCTGCTTATTTGTACGCTAAATCTGTAACGCTCGTAAATACGCATTGGCAAGAAACTAACGCAGTAATGCTTAAGAACAGGCGAATGGGAATTTCACAAACGGGAATAATTGAAGCTTTTGTGAAACATGGAAGAAGGAATATGTTAGACTGGTGCGATAAAGGTTATAAATATATACGGGAATTGGACGAGGATTATTCCGATTGGTTGTGCATCCCAAAATCGATAAAAATTACTACGGTTAAACCGAGCGGAACCGTAAGCTTACTTCCGGGAGTCCCTCCAGGAATTCACTATCCTCATTCCGAATATTATATCCGAAGAATTCGCATTTCGAAGAATTCTGATTTGATAGACCCCATTAAAAACGCCGGTTATTACATAGAGGACGATTCATATTCTCCTAATACTATTGTAGTCGAATTTCCCGTCCACGAACAATTATTTGAACGTTCCAAGGACGACGTTTCTATATGGGAACAAGCGGAAAATGCTGCAGACTATCAAAAATATTGGTCCGACAACCAAGTATCAATTACGATTACGTTTAAGCAAGACGAGGCAAACCAAATTAAACACGTGCTGGAGTGCTTTGAAGATAAGCTAAAAAGCGTAAGTTTTTTACCGATTAAAGAGCACGGCTACAAACAAGCTCCGTACGAATCGATCACAAAAGAAAAATTCGAGGAAATGGTTTCAAAACTTAAACCTTTAGATTTGGATAAAACAAAAGACAGAGCAATAGGAAGTAAGTTCTGTGATTCGGAGTCTTGTGAAATTAAGCTTTAAAAGAACTTTATTAGTTCTTTAAAAAAATTCTTTTAAATTCTCATAACCCTCTAATAAATCTTCTTTACTTATCTTAGATCTAATTCCTAAATCCATTATCAAATCCATGAATTCCGATAATGAGAGATTTGCAAGATATGCTGCTTTTCCAATGGAATATTCTCCTTTTGCATACCCTTTTATAGCTAAATATACACTACCGTTATTAATTAAATTCCGTATTATATCTGATTGGTCTTCTTTTTTTTCTTCAGAATATCTTTTAATACTTTCTTCTAAATTTTCATTTATTCTTACAGATATGACTTTACCCATTTTTCTAGACCTCTGAATTTTCTATTCTATCTATAAACTCTGAAATTAAACCTTTTTTATACCATCCAAATTTGTATAATTCTTTGAATTTTAATATTGACCTAGTTTTTGAAAGCTTTTTTTTTGAATAACATAGAAAAATAAACAATGGTGTTGTAAAATATGTGATATTAAGAATTTTACACACTTTTAATGTTTTATAATCATCTGTACCTAAGAGATCAGCTTTTTTTTCTGAATATAAAACTATAGCTTCTGATTCACCATCATGTAAATTAAAATTTTTCATAAGATTCTCCTTTTCCGTTAAATCTTTTATTTTTTCCACAATAATTTTTTGATCAATAATCCTTTTTTCTATGAAGAAAGCATCCATTTTTTTTGCTTCTTTTCCTTGGTCAACAGATTCAACAAAAACGCTTTGAGGTATTACAATACTCTCGAATACTTCGATAAGCAGATCTAACAACTCGAGTTTTGATAGTAATACTATTAATGAAGAGTCACAAATAATAATGGTCATCTAATATATTAACGAAGTATACATTTTTAAATTTATGTAAACATATTTTAATAGCTTTATAGAAGAACTTCATAAAGAGATCCAAAGATAGTTAAAAAATAATTGTATAATAATCAACATTTAAAATCCTATTTGCCATAGTTAATCAGTAATAATAATTACTTTTAAACCTTAATTGCACCTTGTTTTAAAATTTAGTTAATTGCAATATCTTTCCTTTCTCTTTTCTTAACCAATATCTTGCTTAAAAATTGTTAACTTAAAACGATAAAATTATTAACTTCAAACAATATTTGTATAACTAATAAAATTCTTTAGAAAAAAGTCTTATTAAGAAAAAATTAAAAACTATCTAAGAAATTTAATTTTATTACAGTAATAAAATAATGGAAGAGTGAAAAAAAAATGGAAAATGATCCTGAAGAAGATACAAAAACTGTAAAGGAAAGAGCGAAGGCAAGGGCTGCTCCTACGAAGAAGAAAAAAAAAAAAGCCCCAGCACCAAAAAAAGGTGAACCAGTTCAAAAATCCACTAAAAAAATTGTTTATAAAAAGATAAAAGTTAATTTTTGGAGAACTCGTCTTCATGATGAGGAGTTGGGTATACATCAACAGCTTAAATACACGGCAAAAACACGCTGGTTCTCTAAAAATTTCGATATCGAAGGCGTAATTTCAATAGACGGCCAAAAGAAAAACATCATTGCGTTTAATAAGGAGCAATGGGAAGAGAGCCCGTTAGAGGAGAAAAGACTTATATGCCGTTATTTTACGATTATGGAAGAGACTATGGACTCAAGAGCTAAGGGTGGAAATTTTAAAGGTGGTATTGAGTTAAGCATAGCTCATTCTCTCGTTCAGAGTTATGAAATTAAGCACGCCGCACCAGTTTTTTACGCTCAAATCCCAGGAGTAAGATATTTAATTCGATTCGTAAGAGGCTGGCGATTCATCGGTTCACGTTGGACATTCCCCCTCCTTCCCGAAGAAAAAGGCGATAAACTACAAATGGTTTTAGCAAAAGGAGTTATCGGTCCCGGAAGGAACTATAAATTTTTGATCGGAAAAAAGATCATTGCTCGTATAGACGGTCACCCGATTCAGAAAGAATCTATTATTGAAATCTACGACGAAGATTACGCAAAAGACAGAACATTTGTTCGCTATATAATACTTTTTGGGTTAGCTTGTAACTTTATGGACGATGCTAAAAAAATAGTTAAACGATTGTTTAAAAAGATGAAATCAACAGGTACTACAGATTACAAGATGCCCAAAAGTGAACTTGACCTTTTCCGCAACCCCAGAATGATGAGAAGGTAAATTTCACATATAATAAACTTTTTTATTTTTTCTAATTTTTTTAAAAAGACTTTTACAAGAAGATCTATAATTTAATACTTACTAAATTAATAATAAAAAATTAAGAAAAAAAATTTGGAAAGAATCATTTATATTTTTTTTTATTTCAACATTTTGCGTTTCCAAGACTTGTACGCTTTAGTTTCCTTTCCTCGATAAATTGCTTTTTTTCCAGTTTGTTTCTCGTAGATTTTTTGAAGGCTTTCGTCGTCTTCCCCTTTTAACTCTTCTCTTTTAATCTCTTCTTCGATCTCGTCTTCTTCTTCTATTCTTTTAACGCGTTTGAGGACGATAAAGACTCCATGGTTCCAAATGGCAAACCCCAAATATACGAGCATTACGATGGTAAATAACATTAGACCAACAAACAAAACCCAATCTCCAGGGTTGAAATGAGTTAGAATGTATAACCATATGTCCGCAACTAATTCTAAGAAAAATGAAGGAACTATTACGACAAATAATGTTATGAGAAATATATAAACACTAAGTAGTGTTACTGCTATTAAAAGTCTTAGAGTTGTGTAGTCTTCGTACTTCTTGGCTAATACTCTATCCTTGAAGAGTCTTTGGCATAATCTAAGTATACCTCCTCGGAATAAAGTATAAAATAGGACGAGCAAAAACATATGTAACACTATAATTCCCACGATAATTAAAGCGACCGCGCCAGGACCCCAACCTGCTACTACTTCCCATCTACCCGATTCTATTAACCATCCAATAATCGTTAACCAAATACCTAAAATTGTGATTGCTGAAGAAACTATAATTGAGTAGTAAATCACTTTAGCAATGCGTACATCCCAGGTTGAATACTCGTCTAAGGGATTAGCTTTTCTTGTTGGTTCTTTTCTTGGTTTTCTAGGCATAATTTTTTCACTATTAAATATTTTAAATTAGATTTTCAAATTTTTATTATATTATATGTATTTTAGTTTATTTGAATTTTTACTATTTAATTATTAAACCATATGTGATTGATAAGATTCTAAAAATTAAAATTAATAAGGTGTTTTTAGTGAAGAATGGCAATATGGACATTTGACAGCGTCTGGTTCTATATCTTCTCCGCAGTAGGGACAAAAAGTCTGATCTTTTTTTTTCTTATCGGTTATTTCCAACGGCGCTTCTTCTTCCTCCTCCTCCTCTTCAGCTCTCTTTTTAGCTTCTATTTTTTCTCCAGCTTTTTTGAGAACTCTTTCTTTTGTGGTAAGTGGCTCCGTTTCTTCCTCAGGTTTTTTATGTGGTTTTTTTGAAAAAACTACTTTTGCTCGACAGGTAGGACAATAAACCTTTTTCTTATTCATGTAAATAAAGGCAAATACAATACCCGCGATCCCTAATGTTGCAATCGTTACCATCACCCATATTATTTTCTGAAATGTCTCCATTGGCTTTTTTACGGCGTGATCGATTTCTTTATCGCAAACTTTACAGTAAATGTACTTTGTCATATTTTTCCACTTATTAATTAAACTATATTAATTCTAATAATAGATTAGTTTAATTAAAAAAATTTCCATTATTTTAAGAAGTTCGTTATTTCTTGATTTGAAAAATTATTGCTTTACTCTTTAATAAAAAAAAGTCTTGAAATCAATTAAACTAGTAAAATCCGAAGATTAGGGCGGCAAAACTACTTAAAGTTAATGCTATAGTTGAAGCAATTATTAATTTATATTTGTATACTTTCTTCTGTTTGGTAATTAATTCTTCTTGCTTTATTCTATCCTCCATGTTATTATCATTAAAAAAAAGTCGCTGTGCCGCCTTAGTTCTTCCTGTAAAGGCTAGCAATGAACCCACGCTCTTATCTTTAGGGATAGAAATATTTGACCACTTAAACGTAATTACAAGATAAACACCAGAAGGGAAAAGAAAAAAAACAAAAATTACTGGATATTCTGTTAGCGCAATAGAAATCCTAGAAAAGAACAAAATAAGTGCTATAAATGTAAAGAAAAGATTATTAAAAGCAAATGCTCTAATTAGATAGAGATTAAATGGGTTCCGAGATACCCAATAAAACAAAATCACAAACGCAAAAAGAACAACTATAATGACATATATCATAGAAATTATCAGATTGTGTAAAAGGAAGATAGCAGTCAGGATCATACATAGTGTATTAAGGAATGTAAAAACTATATCTAGAATTTCATATTTGTTTCTTGGTAAATCATCCATATATTTCAACTATAGAATTCAATATATAAACGTTATTAATTAAGCTATTGAATTATTTTATTGATGTTCAGCCCACGCATCCAAGTTAGAACACTACACCCAAAAATCCTCTTCTGGTTGGATTCCGTATGTATTATATACTCTTACAGATTTTAGAAAATATGGAAAAGAATTTATTTTACATAGAAACTTACGGATGTACGTCAAATAAGGCAGATTCCAACATTATATCTAACGTATTATTTAAATCGGGATACACTGAAACAACGCTTGAAGGCGCTGAATTCGTAATCATTAATACTTGTGCCGTAAAGCAGCAAACCGAAAATAAAATAAAATCTCGTCTGAAAGAATTGTATAACACTTACAAAAAAGAAACAAATAAGTATTTCATCATCGCGGGTTGTTTGCCACATATAGCACCAAATTATATCGATGTGGTCAAAAATATAATCCCAAACTTTTCTGCAATTATTAGCTTAGATAATTTGAGCGACCTTCCTTTAATTTTTCAAGATATCAAATCCGGAAAAACTAATCTCGTTTTTAAGCCCAAAAGTTCGGTAGATAAATCAACATTTTTAATCGAACACCCTAAAGAAAAGATTACCGGAATTTTACCGATTTCGGAAGGTTGTTTAGGTGCTTGTACTTATTGCTGCGTAAAAAACGCCAGGGGTCGATTATATTGCTATAATCCAACAAATATTGTAGAGAACGTAAAACATCAGTTAAAACAAGGAATTAAGCAAGTTTACTTAACTTCTCAGGATTGTAGTACTTACACGTATAATAACGCGAGATTAGTCGATTTAATTCGAGACATTGTGAGTTTGGATTACAAGTTCTTCTTAAGGATTGGAATGCTAAATCCAAGGTTTATTGTTGATAATTTTGATCAATTAATTTCTATGTTTAAACTTGATAAAGTGTACCAATTTTTGCACATCCCCATTCAATCTGGAAGCGATGCTGTTCTCAAAAAAATGAACCGTCCTTATCTAATTTCAGACATAGCAGAAAAACTCAAGGTTTTGAGGAAAGAATTTCCTTACTTAACCATCTCGACAGATATAATATGTGGGTTTCCCGGAGAGACCGAAGATGACTTTGCGAAAACGATTGAGTTAATAAAATGGTTGAATCCAGAAATCCTCAACATTTCAAAATTTACTCCACGACCTGGAACGAAAGCCAAGGATATGAAACAAGTCAATAGTAGAGTGATCAAAGAACGTACAATTAGACTTTCAAAAATTTTCAGGGAATCCTTGATTACAATAAACGAAAAATGGCAAGATTGGGAAGGAGAAATTTTGTTATTACATGCAGGACTTAAACCAAATCAAGCTTTTGGTAGAAATATCGCTTATAAAAATATATTTATTGAGAATTTTAATGGATATTATGGATCATTTGTAAAAGCACGAGTGTATGAAGTAGATGGGTTTAACCTCTTCTCTGAACTGATTTAAAAGAAACAAAATTCTTATATTATAAGAACCAATTTTCTTTATTCTTTTAGCTTTACTTTCCCTATATAATTCTAAATATTCTTTTGTTGGTAGAACTGCACTTATATACATATATGTCTTATGTTTTATTTAATTTGAGTAGTTTCGCCTCAAAAGGTTCGTAATAATCGTGGTCAACCCATCTAAATGTTCTACCTTCAGATAACGCTTTTTTAATAACGCTCCAATTTGGATCCTTTAATTCTTCTGGAGTAAGAAGAAGTTCAGTCCAACACGTTACCCATTCCTTAAGAGGATTGTGAACATCTGTTCCCGTCGATAAAAATATAGGTCTTAGTAATTGATTGTTTTGTTTAAGTCTTTCTAACCAATGAACTGTTTTGGGGTCGTACCACCGCATTTCGTTGTTGATTTCAAACCCATCCACGCCCCATTCTAAAAGCTGGTCCCTTGTAGGATGCGTATATTTTCCTTTTCGAAGCATAGGTTGGTCCATTGTCCACGTAATGTGATTTACTTGAACAAGTGCCCCCATTTCCTTTGCCTTCTTTATAGCAGACTTAATTTGCTCGTCAGTTGAATTAAATTTAATTTTCCCCGGGAAGTCCTCAATACCTAAGAAATTGAGATGGATACGGAGGGTAGTCCACTCAAATCCCGGAATAATAACGATTTCAGGATATTTATCTTGAAGTTCTAAAATGGGTTTATTGTTTTTACCTGTATTGTGATCAGTTAGAACAAAGGCGTTAAATCCATTTGCTATGTGCCACTTAATACATTGTTCTGGTGTCATCCAACCATCGCTGGCTGTTGTATGCGCGTGAGTATCAAGAAAAAAACCCTTTTCCGGTAATATATCTGATTTTCTTTTATAATCAAACACGTAATCGGGAATTTTTCCTTTCAAATTCGAATAAATACCTTGCTTCATGTGATAGAAATATGTGTTAAATTGATTAAATTCTTTATGTTAACTAAAAGGAGTTTAAAAAAAGGTTTATAAATGCTATTTTAAACCTTATTTTAATAAAAAAATTATTAATATAATTTATTTAAGTCCGTTTTTTTCCAGAAAATCCGTTAATCTAGCACGATGAAACTTTAATCCAAGCTCGTCCGGATTCATTCCAAAGGATAAAGCGAATAACTCAGTTAAATATAAGATTGGTATCTTAAATTCGTTATTAGATTGAGTTCCCGCTTTCTTTTGGTTTGTATCCATTTGTTGGAAACAAGCAGGGCAAATAACGACAAAAACATCGGCCCCAGCCTTTACCGCGCTAGAAAATTTATTTGCTAATAATAGCATCGACGGTGCTTCTTCAGTGTTACCAACGCCAGAACCACAACAGAGCATCTCTTCTGCGTAATCTATTGGTGTTGCCCCTGTCGCAGCTACTAGCTCTCTTAATTTCACAGGCTCCATTGGGTCGTCCGTTTGAACGATCTCAGAAGGCCTATTATAATGGCACCCTGTGTGGCACGCAACTTTTAACCCTGAAAAATCGTGAGTAACAAACTCTTTTATTTTATCGGGACCGTAATCGTGTAAGACTTCCACAAAATGTTTTACATTGATTGAACCCTGGAATTCTTTTCCAATTACTTTTAGAATTTTGTTTATCTTTTCTTTCTCGTGTTCGTTGTGGTTTAATTCTGTATTCACGAGCTTAAGAGTCTGAAAGCAGCCATTACATAAGGAAAGAATGTCTTTTCCTTCAGCTTCGGCAAGCGTTAGGTTCATTGCCCCCATGGCCAACCAACTTGTATGGTCAACTGAATTAAAACCAACTGGATCGGGACAGCACGCAAAAGCAGCGTCGGAAGTCTTTATTCCTAGTTTATCTAAGACTTTACGGGCGCTAACCTCTATGAACGGGATTCTGTTACCAATGGTGCAACCAGGAAACAGTTTATATTCTTCAACTTTTGCCATAGTAAATTCTCTTTTCTTATTTATTTATAATTTTATTTAATTTAGTTTCATTTAATATTGTTTTGACTTCTTCAAGGTTTGGAGTTTCAACTTTAGGAAGTCCTAATTGTTCTCTTCTTCTTTCAATTGCGGGTTGGGGTGGGATTGCTTTTCCACTATCGTAAATCGCTGAAGCTTGGATCGTGTAATATTCTGGTGCTTCACCCAAAGCAATAGATATATTTTTTAGTACGGTAAAAACGCCAGTTAATTCGATTTTTTGAGGACATATCTCGTCGCAAGTGTCGCACATAGTACAACCCCATATATTAAAACTATCGTCCCCTCCAAATATGTTTTCTCTCAATCCCAGAAAAGAATTTAAGATTAAATCTCGAGGGTTATATCTATTTGGTGCGAGATCCGCAACGGGACAAACATCTGTGCAACGATTGCATTGATAGCAATATTTTAAAGCGTCGTGAATGTTAGCATCCATTACCTTCTTTTTTAATTCGTAATCAATCATTACCATTATTCTTCTTCCTCCATTTTATCGTGATATTTATGGCCTAAAACGCTATCTGCTAAAGTGAATCTATTAAACAATCCTGCTGGATCTTTTATCGCTTTCGTTACCTCGTCGACATCGCGGTCGGCACAGAGAGAACCTAAAGCACTAATAAATTTCAGACCTTGATCCTCTACTCCAACTGGTGGACCATAACATCCTAAACAAGGTGCGTTCGCTTTATTTGGACAAATTGCTCCGCAACCAGCTTGCGTTACAGGCCCCAAACATATATAACCTTGCTCTAAAAAACACGTATCCATGGAGGGTAATCCTTCGTAGTCTCTTTTCAATTCAGTTGGAACTTTATCAGCGACTTCTCTATCGCAGTGACTACAAACCGTTTTAGAACTGAACTTAAAATAAGGGTCGTTCTTTAATAGGAACAGTGAGGTTCCTACGATTTCATCAATAGTATCAGTCCCAGTTGGTTTGACATCTAAAATTAGTTTTGAACCTTTCTCAGTTTCTATTTCCTTTACTTTAAAACTGTCGGGTTCGTAAGCTAGGCGCTGCAATAAATCTCCCCTAAAATAAAAGTTGGTAATATTTGACGCGCCTAAGTACAGATTAAGAAAATGCTGTAAACTAGCTCCTGTTTCAGCGTTTAATTCTTCTAAACTATCTACTATCTGTTTTAATTGTTTAGACTTCTCACCTGGCTTACTTGTGGGTTTAAAGCAACCAAAACATATATCTCCTTCATGGGGACACATTAATTCGCATCCCGCAGCTGTAATTGGCCCATAACACAATTCACCTTTATCTAGAAAGCAACCTTCTTTTAATAGGTCGCAATTATCGCATACACATTTATTCTTGTCAAGAGAGTTTGGTCCCTCGCCAACTAATGTAAACAAATATGTTATCGCAGCTACTATGTTATCCGTCGTTGGTGGGCACCCCGGGATAAATACATCTACGTCAATTATATCTTTTACGTTAACAATAAATTCCTCGATTCCAGGTACGTGTTGGCTTGGTTCCTTAGGTTCTTTATCAGTAATAGATTCGGTTTCCATAAATTTTCTTTTTATTAATTCGTCTTTATCAAACAAATTTGCTAAACCTGCTACACTTCCATAACAAGCGCAAGTCCCAAAAGCAACTATTATACTGCATTTCTTTCTCATTAATTTAATATTAGCTGTATCTTGTTTAGTTCTAGCTACACCTTCTAAGAATCCAACAACAATACTTCCATCTTTCCTTGCTTTCAATGATTCGTGCTTGAAATCAACTACAGCCGGCCAATAAACGATATCTAAATTAGGCAAAATATCGAGTAATCCTAGATGGGCATTCAATAAACTCTGATGACAACCCCAACACGAACTTAACTGCATAAACGCAACGGGAACGGGCATTCTTATAATCTCCTCAATACAATCATATATCTTATTTTATATAATAATTATATTGGTTTAATGCAAAATTTATTAAAAAATTTGGTAAATAAAATATTAGTTTATTTACTTCATATATATTAAAAGAAAATCCAAAATATGTTTTTTTTCAGTTATTGCAAAATTGCACTTGGTTAGCCATTGGTGCAACTGTATTGTATTATTGGTGCAACTATTACTAAAATGTATATTTTTTTCCTTTTTCAGGCAAAATTACTTTTCCAGATAATCCAAATTCTTGAAATGTTTCGGGATGTTCCGTATGTATGGGTATTATATTGTCGGCATCAATTTTTTGAAGAAAATCTATTAAATCATCTACATTGGAATGCCCTGACGAATGAACTGTTTCAGTTTTTAATATTCCGAATCTTTTTAGCCACATATCTAACTTCTCTTCTTTTATAATCATCTCTTCATTAAATGGGTCGGTAACAGAGTTTAGAAATAATGTTTTACCAGGTTTTTGATCTAAATCGATTAATTCACTCAGCATAAAATAATCAAGATAGAGTAAATATTTTTCAGGTTCTTTTTTAACATCCTTGTAAGTAACATAGTTGCCAATTTTAAGGATGTCTTTTTGAAATCCTTTATAATCTGAGGCTTCGAATTTGCCCCAACCTTTTCGCGGTAGATATAAAACGAAGTTTTTATCGCTAAAATCAGGAAGATCATAATTGCTATAATATTGTTTTATAGCACTCTCCTCCATGTTGTCAAGTCTCATTCTAAAGCAATCGATTAAGTGAAATATTTTGGGGGTAATCGCGAATCTTCGATTGAACTTTTTTGCAAGCGAATAATATAATAAAATTCTATCGAGATTTCTAGAAGGACATCTCACAAGAATTAACCCTGGATGATCCTTAATTATTTCTCTTGAGCGATTTTCTACATCCCTTTCAGATTGTTCATCTCTATGGTATATACCTTTCTTAAAAGCCTCAATATTCGGAACTCTTGTACCTTCAGTGATAATCGCTATTGGATTGGATTTAGACGCTCGTTTAATAAAATCATCCACCCAAACGCTATGAAATCCATGCCGTCTAAAATCACCCGTGTAAATGATACTTCTCCCATCGCACTCAATTATGTAAGAACAAGCACCTGGAATTGAATGGTCCGTTGGAAATTGAGTAATATTGACCTCGCCCTGAGTTGATTTAAATAGTAAAGGTTTGCCTTCTTTTATAATCTTAATTGGTCTTTTAATTTCTGATTGGTTGTAATCGGGTTTGGTCGCTCTCTTATATTCAATTTCACTATCTTTACTTTGTCTTTTTTTTGGTACGATTTTAAAAAATTCATAAAAATTTAAAACTTCGTCTAAGAGAGGTTCATTTGAAGTGATAGCGAGATGTTCGATTATCGTATTTGAAATCCAGTTCATGTAGATTGGTGTGTTTTGTTTAAGAAAACAAATAAATTTGTAGTGGTCCAAATGTGCGTGCGTAAGAAAAAAGGCGTCAACAATATTTTCATTAGTAGTAATAATTTTATACGGTTCAGAATTTAAGATATCAGAAAATGGAGTAATTAGATCGTTCCGATATAATTTATTAATGGAGGGTATAAGACCTAAGTACAAATAATCAATAATTCCATTTAATTTGCGTGGATTTAGGAATTCTGAGAAATATTTCTGATTTTCGCTAAAAGAAAGACCAAAATCAAATAGAAACTTTTTATCTCCAATATTAACGAAGATTTTATTTCCTCCAATTTCGTTCAATCCACCAAAAATTTCAATATTCATTTTCACATTATGGATAAATCAATTGTAGATATAAAAATAATAACCCTAAATAGAATCATAAAACAATTGAGATATAAACCTTTACAAAATAGAATAGAAATAGAAATAGAAAAAAAAAAGAAAGGATTGTTTAATTGAAAGTCGCTCCACATTGGTTGCAGAAATTGGCTTTAATTGGTAATTTCTCCCCACAGTTTGGGCAGAATTTGTTATCAAGGTCTTCCGCAATAGAATCATCGCTTTTTGCTTTTTCTGTAGAAACTTCTTTTTTATCTTTCTTAGGTTTCTCTATTCCATATCGACCAACGACAGCAATAGCGGTTCCAGAAAATGCTAGCCCTGAGTTGTATGTAAACATGCTGTATATTTGAATCAAAATTGTTTGAACAGCAGGACTGACAGCAATACCCGAGATTCCCAAGATATAAGTACCCGCATAAAAGACTAACCCTAACATTCCAAAACCCGTGGCAACCATAATGATAATTTTGCCTAATCTAATTTGTTTAATCAATATCAAGATAGCTCCTACGATAACAGAATAACCCCCATAAAAAGCAATGTACTCTAAAACAGTTAGTATTGAGGCAACCAATGGCATAAATTCTGGACTAATATAAGAAGAAAAAAGATTAGTCAAATAGAAGTAAAACGCGGCGCTCCCAGTGGCTGAACCCACAATCATTAACGCTCCACCAAGAAAACACAAAAAAATCGATGTTAAATTTTTCATTAATCCCACTTTATTAATTTTTTTTTATTTAAGATATCAATAATATCAATAATATAAAAATTAAAGTTTAAGTTTTTATAATACTAAATTTTAATTCTTTTGGGATGAGTATAAATATTCATCGTACCACCCCTGACAAAACCAATTAATGTAATTCCATAGGAAAAAGCTAATCTTATGCCAGATTCAATAGCGGCAGATAGCGAGGCAACAATAGGGATTTGCGCCCTCACGGCTTTTAGAACTGAATCGCCAGTTAACCTCCCGGTCGAGGTTAAAATTTTATTATCGAGCGATTCTCCTTTCAATAACAAATACCCAATTGCTTTATCTATCGCGTTGTGCCTTCCTATATCTTCTTTGACCGTTATTAAGTTTCCCTTCATGTCAAAGATCGCAGCTCCGTGGCACCCTCCTGTCTCTCTAAATAGTTTTGTTTCTTGTTGCATCTTAACGATAGTCGAAAAAATCACTTCTTGGCTTATTGTCTCTTGTTTTTCAAGATCAAATGTTGCTTTGGTCTCCTTCAACTTTTCTTTAATTAAGTTGCGCCAAGGCGAGGGAATTCCACACGTAGTATCGATCACTCTACTTACGGGATTCACATCTAAAATTTTTGAACTGAAATTTATAGTCTCCACTAAATCTACATAAACCTGTCCTTCTATATTATTGATCTTGATAGTTTTAATATCTTCTATGCCATTTATAATTCCTATAGAATACAAGAACCCTGTAGCCAATTCCATTAAGTCTTTATTTAAACATATTATATTCACTAAAGGTTCTGAATTTACGATAATATCAATTGGGCTCTCTATTAGAACAACATCTATCTCTTCGATTCTCTGATCCTTGCGAATTCTAGTAATATTTACCTTTCTTTTGTACAATTTTACAACCGGATTTAATTTAACTAAAACTGCTGAAATATTAATTTAATTTAGTAATAAAGAGTTTATTACTCTAATTTATAAAATTTTTTTAAAAAAAGTAAGAAATGATAAGTGTTATATTAAAATTATACAGCTACAAATAACCTGCCATTGACACCTATATTAAGTTCCCCTGTCTTTTTGCTAATAGCAGAATGATTTTTTTTCACTGAATGGTCTCCACTGTACTCAATAAATTTCCCGGTTATTTTTTCACCATTGAATAGTTCGATTTCTTTAACTTCCCCAATCTTTACAAATGATGGAAGTACGGGGGTTTTTCCCTTAATCACTATAGTTCCTTTTATTTGATCTGCTCCAACGCAGCGGTCTGCATCGCCTTCAACTACGATGGTCGCACCATGCGAATGAAGCCCTAAAAATGCTGCTGCACCGCCACAATATAAAGTAGGGAACCTTTTAGCAATTCTAGAACCGTTTGCCCATATCATTGATTCGCTACCTACTTTGCCCTTAACTCGAATCACGCCATTTCTCATTCCCTGCCAGAACCCTCTATATGCTGAGCCAGTGTAATGACCAGAATCTCCATTGATCTCAAGTTCACCACCTTTAAGCATAGCTCCAGCCCAATCGTCCGCATTTCCATTAACTACGATCTTTCCCCCTGACATATTATTTCCTACGTGCATACCGACATCGCTATTAATCACGATTTCTCCTCCCTTCATTTTTTCGCCAATACGCTTGACGTTAGACACGTCGCCATCGATGATAATTTTAGTGTCAGCAACTTCAACTGATTTTCCAGAAACATCAAAAAAAGCACCAATAGTCGTTAGTTCTTTAGCGTAATATAACGGTAATTTCTTGATTTCGTTCAGAGTTTTCCCAGCGAAATTCTCTGGCGTTATACTATCTGCTTCTAAAGGAAAATCTAGTTTCTTTTTTATTTTTAACTTGATATCGGCCAAACTTTACTCACCCATCTTTTCTTTCACTTTTTCAATTAATCTTTCTAATATTTCTTTGTCAGACAAACATTCTCCCGGTGGTTCTTTTACTTTCCTCAACCTTAAAGGAACTTTATCCATACGGTAAGCAGTTCCTTCGCATTCAATACCAGCAAACGCTGCGGGTAAAATTACATCGGCAAACGCAGATGTCGGGGTTTCATGTGGCTCTATTGAGATTAGGGGGTGTTTAAATAAGTTTCTTACAGACGCTGCGGGAAAATTACTTCCTGGATCAGAGGCTACAACTAATGTGGCGTCTACTTCGTCTCTCATTAGAAGATCGACAGAAGAGAATTCTCCAGGATTATAACGAGGATATCCTCTTGAAAAGTCAATAGAATACGCATAGCCTGTATTCCAAGTAAAAACTTGGTTTGCTCCAGCGACGTTGTAATGCCCTCGCATGGGCGTTAAAAGAAATTTAGTATGGTCGTTCAGTTCTCTAACTAAACAAATTGCCGTGTCAACGTTGCGATGATGTGCTAATGTTTGCGTTAATCCCATGCCGAAGAAGACTACTCCAAACTTACACGATTTCAATATTTTCACTAGTTCTTTCATTTTTTCCATTGGAACGCCAGCAACTTCTTTTACGTCTAGCTCTGTACCTCTTACCATGGCTCTTATTGCATTTAATAGTTGATAGTCCTCGTTAGGATTTATCTTGATGTATAAATCTGCAATTTGGGCAGTGTGAGTATTTCTCGGGTCTACAACTACGATAAATCTATCGTTTTTACCATCAGTTCTAAAATAACCCCTCACAAAATTGCTGTATCGACTCAAATGTCTAGGATGGGCATGAACTGGATTAGAGCCCCAGAATATTACCAGATCGGCTCTATTTTTGTACGCTCCTAAAGTGGCCATTGGTGCACCAACATCTTGTACTGCTAATAAACTAGGACCGTGACAAACAGATGCTGTATTATCTAAAAGAGCGTTTAATGTTTCTGCTAACTCAACGCCTTTACTCTGAGCTTCACATTCAGTGCTGGAAAATCCGTACAATAGAGGTCTTTTGGCGTTAACTAATATCTCGGCAGCTTTATCAAGTGCTTCGTCCCACGAAACCTCTTTAAATTCTCCTTTCTTTTTAACTAAAGGCTTCATATAACGATGCTCGCTATTTGACGATAAGAATTTTTTACTACCGATTTGGCAAGCATTTCTCACTTCAACAACTTTATTTTCTTTAACGTCCAGATCTATTTCAAGGTCATCACAAAATGTGCCACAAAATGGACACGGAACGTCGCATATCGTTTTAAGCTTTCTTTCTACCATTATTTTCACTCTTTTTCCTTTAAGCTTCTTTCAATTGTCCTATTAATTCCAAGGCATCTAATACCTTTCCGTTTTTAATAACTTCAACCTTTGCTTTCATCCCTTTATATGTTGGAGTGCCACACCCTTGTGAGTCTGGATTCACAAGTTGATTAGCCCATGGACCCATCGGAACAAATAATATCCCGGGATGAGGGCCCTCTTCTGAAATTGTAGAATAGACTATAACTTCTCCAAAATCAGTTGTAATTTTAACAGGAGTTCCAACAAGGCAATCTAGCTTTTTAAAGTCGTCTCTATCGAAGGCACAGATTCCCGCAGCTCGAACATTTTCCTTTGATACTTTTCCACCTTCAAGAGCTACTCCTTGGTTAATAGTTCGACCAGTTAATAAAATAAAATTTTTTAAACTCATTTTTAAGAACCCTCCTTTTTACTCCATCTTAACGTTTTCAATCTTTCTAACAATGGTGGCCAAAATAACTTGCTAAATTCACCAGAAGTTTTCACTTCGGTAATTTCAAGCTGCAACGCTCCCGTTGGACAAGCGTTATCGCACGCTCCGCAAGCCACGCAAGCATCTGGGTCGACAACTTCTACATTTTTCGACATTTCCCAACCATGCTCAGGTCTTTTAGCTATTTCAATAGTTCCTGAGGGGCACACTTCAGCGCACGACCCACATCCCTTAGCACACTCTTCGTCAATAACCTTCACAGTTGCTTTAGCGTATTGCTTTACTACTCTATCGTTTTTTAGTTTTTTCGCTTCAAATTCAATTTTAGGAACTACTTTTTGAGCAACAATAGGGATATCCGCTAAATTAATTATTTCTCCGTCTTTTTTTAGCGTCAATGCGCCAAATGGGCACATAACTACGCAAGTGCCGCAAAAAACACAAGCCTTGGGATCATAGAGCTCTGATACTATATCTTCGCTTGTTGGAAATCGACGTGAAGCTCCAATAGGTCCTCTGGAAATAGCTTCTTTGGGACATACTCGGGCGCAAGTTCCACACCCTACGCATTTGGTTCTATTTAAAACAAGTTCTAAGCTTTCTGTTAAAAATTGAACTTTTACATGTTCTTCTTCTTCTGTAATTGTTCTTGAAATTTTTGGAAACGACATCTTTTCAAACTCCCTCCATAACTTCAATTCTAATTGATTGCTGTGGACAATTTTCAATGCATATCCCACAACCATCGCAATTAATATTTCTTTCTTTATTGTAAACAGGTACCGCAATACCGTTTTTAACCAGTATAACAGCATTCTCCTCGTTCAAATAACTTTGTTTCCTCAATTGGTTAAAGTTAATTGGACAACTTACAACGCACGCGTTGCAACCAGTGCAAGTGTTTCTATTAATTTTTAATTCGTAAATTTGCATTGTTTTATGCCTCCTTTTTCATAGGATTAGGTCCTAATTCTTTTAATTCTTGGACAAATTCTTCAACAATTTCAGTCAGCTCTGCACCTTCAGAAGCCGAAACGAACGTGTACTTAACTCGTTTAGGGTTAATGCCGAACTGTTTTAGATATAAATGAAGCATTGGAATTTTCCTCATTGTTTTTAAGTTTCCCTCAACGTAATGACAGTCGCCTGGATGACAATGAGACACTAATACGCCATCTGCTCCATTTCTAAGTGCGTCCAAGACAAAATGTGGTTCTACTCTTCCTCCACACATTACGCGCATAATCCTTAAATTTGCGGGTCGTTGCATGCGAGATGTTCCAGCTTGGTCGGCACCAGCGTATGTACACCAATTACAACATATACCTAAAATGAATGGATTAAATTCGCTTTCGGTCATTTTTATTCAGTAATATAATTTTTGAGATAAATCAGTTAATAAGTTTATAGTCAATAAAAATTATGATATAAAATTAATTTTTAGAAAGTAGATTATTTTAAAAAATTTAGGATATAAATTATCAAGTCAGCTTAATAAGAATTTATAACAATATGATAGACTGCAAATTCTTCTTTAAAACGTTCTCAGATATAAAAAAAAAGAACCCTTATTTTAGAACTTATAAGGCATATTTTTAAATATTACTCGAAAAGAGTAAATATAATATAGATTTTAAAATATTTATTTGAAAAAATAATTTAAGGTATTTTTGTTATGATTAACGATGTATTCACCTTTCTTGTTGGTGGTAAGGCAGGAGAAGGTATTAAAAAAGCAGGTTCAGTGGCAGCTCATATTTTTTCTAGTATGGGACAGCGTGTATTTCAAATGGACGATTATATGAGCCTAATTAGAGGGGGACACAATTTTTCTGTGGTAAGCACTTCTTCTCGTTGGATTACAAGTCAATATATGAAAGCGAACCTTGTGGTCAATTTTGATAAGCGAAGTTGTGAAACTCATATTAATGATGTTGCTGACGGTGGAATTATTATCTATAACTCAGACGAACAAGAAGATGTTGATGGTGTTGGAATTCCATTCAGTTCAGAAGCTGAAAAATATCCCATGAAAAACTTAATGTATGGTGTGGGGGCTGTAGCAATTTTAGCATCAGCGATAGGATTCAAAAAAGAGCAAATGAATCAAAGTATAAAGAATCAATATCCAAGAGGTATCGAAGAAAACATTAAATTTGCAAATACCGTCTACGATATGGTAAAAGGCGGGTGTCAAGATAAATTTTTATTAAGTAGAGGAGAAAAAGAAAGACCAATTATTACAGGTAACGAAGCGATAAGTCTGGGAGCTATAGCTGGAGGGTTAGATACATATTTTGGCTATCCTATGACGCCAGCATCCTCAATATTGCACTTTTTAGCAAAGCAAGCAGATAATTTTGGGTTAGCAGTCGTTCATGCTGAAAGCGAACTTGCTGTAATTAACATGGCAATTGGGTCTACATTTACTGGGGCAAGATCAATGGTTGGAACCAGTGGCGGAGGTTTCGCGCTTATGACCGAAGGTATATCCTTAGCAGGGATTACTGAAACACCTATTCTCATAGTTTTATCACAAAGACCCGGACCTGCTACAGGAGTACCTACTTATACCGAACAAGCTGATCTAAGTTTTGCTCTTTCTGCTGGTCACGGTGACTTTTTGCGTATAGTAGCATCTCCTGGAACGATAGAAGAAGCTTATTATTTAACTGCGGAAATGCTAGATCTTGTCTGGAAGTTTCAAACGCCAGGAATACTACTCACGGAAAAACACTTATCAGAATGTAGTATGACAATTGATATCGATGTAGATAAAGCAAAATGGGCAAAACCTAAAATGCATAAAGGGGAGAATTATAAAAGATATCGTGACGCTGAAGATGGAATTTCTCCAATGCTATTTCCACCGTCCAAAGAAGTAATTAAGTGGAATAGCTACGAACACGATGAATTTGGCGTAACGACTGAGAATGCCAAGATGATTGCAAAAATGCATGACAAGAGAAATAAGAAACATAAAGCACTTGTAGAATATTTAAAGAGTCAATATACTGTTAATATTATTCGAGGAGATATGACCACTAATCTTTTTGCGTATGGTTCGACTTACATGAGCGTTTTAGAGGCTCTTAGGTATGGGAGATTAAACCCTACAATCGTTCAACCAATATATTTGAACCCTTTACCAATATGGGAATTAGAGGAATTCAAAAATCAAGACAATGTGGTAATTGAACAAAGCTCTACAGGACAATTTGCAGCTCTTTTAAAAGAAAAAGCAGGGTTAAAAATAAGAAGTGCGATTAAAAAGTATGATGGACGCCCATTTGATCCAATTGAATTATCAAAAGAGATTAAGGAGGTGCTGCTTTAAGGTGGATAATCTTAAAACTTACGCCGAAATTACATGGTGCAAAGGGTGTGGAAATTTTGGAATCTTTTCAGCTTTAAGAAACGCCATTCCAAAACTCGAAGAAAAAGGAATTAAAAGGGAGGATGTTGTAATGACGGCGGGTATAGGTTGTCACGCAAAAATCTTCGACTATTTAAACCTAAGCGGTCTTTATGGGCTACACGGTCGAAATAGCTCGAATTCTGAAGGAATGAAAATCGCAAATCCTGATTTGAAAGTGATTACTTTTTCTGGAGACGGAAACGGATTAGGTGAAGGTTTGGCTCACACGATTTTTGCGGCTAAAAGGAATCAAGAAATGACTATGATTTTGCATAATAACAGCGTTTATGCCTTAACTACCGGACAATACTCGCCTTTAACTGAAAAGGGTTGGAAGGGACCATCCACTCCAAAAGGAAGCTTTGAAACCCCCTTCAACCCGCTATCGTTAATGCTTGAAGTCGGAGCTACATTTATAGCCAGAGCGTTTGCTGGTGAAATCAATCACCTTACAGAAATATTGGTTCAAGCGATTCAACACGAAGGATTTTCTTTTATTGAAGTATTACAACCTGCCGTACCATATCATTCTTGGGGCGAATATAGAGAAAAAATAGAATTTCTTGAAAATGAACCTGAGACTTATGAAGAAGCAATGAAAGCTGTAAAAAATAAGCATAAATTCACTTTAGGCTTATTTTACAGAGCTCAAAAGCCTGTGTATCATAAAGGTTTATATGGAGATCATAACCCTATTACTAAGAGCCTGTCGAGGGATACTCGACTAAATAAAATCCACAAAGTTCTTGAATCTAAATGAAAGTAAGTTTTATTATCATTATAATTTGTTATATCTAATAAGATTCTTTTTTTTTGGAGGAAAAGGTTTCGGAGAGGGATTAGCACATAGAATTTTTTGCTGGTAGTATCAAAGCTTATTCTAGTGGTATTCATGACTTCCTCACTAATTTCATTTTCGAGGAATGCAATCAGTTTTAAGAGTCTCCTCTGTTGGATATTTTTTTTGAAGAAAAAATAGTTATTTAAGAAGCTTTAAAACTTTTTTTTTGATAAGGATTGCAGAAGCTATAAATATCACTCCAAGAACAAGAATCAAATTGTAACCAAAAATCCGAGAAGAAACCGAATTACAAACTTTGAATATTATTGGAAATTGGGGCAAATTCTCAATAAAAGAAAAGAAGTTTAAAGACTCTTTATCCATTTTTAAGCTTATTGAATATAATTAACAGGATCGGAGAGAATTATTTACTTTACTCAATAACTATATCTTCAGTATTATATGCAAATATATTAGAAAATAACTCGTAATCTGAATCTACTATATAACATCCATAATCATTGTTATAAAATTCATTATGCTTGATTTTACCATTAGCACCATATAATTCAATTCCAATAAAATTCCCATCAAATATACTGCTATTAATAATATCCTCTAATATTGTATAGAAATTGTTAGCAAGATACCCCAGATTATTATTGTAAAATTCACAATTAAATACTGAACATTCTGAACCTCCTGAATAGCAACCTCTATTATTGCTCTCGAAAAAACAATTCTTAATCATTGTATTATTTGAATGCCAAATACCGATTCCGTACATGTTTTTATAAAATGTATTATTGCAGAGTGTTATATCATAAGTTTTGTACAAACTAATACCTCGTAGTCTATTATAACAAAAATTATTTTCATAAATTGAACAATTATTGCAAAAGTCTATATCCAATCCAATACCTGTATGGTTAATGAATTGGTTAGTTATGTTGACGTTTGAGCAATTAATCAACAGGATTTGGCCATACTTAGGATTATTAATTGTTTTATCGTTATAGTTAAAAAAATACCCTAATTCTAAGTCATTTACAGTATTATTTTCTACAATAATAGACGAATACTGGTTAAGATCAGAAAGAGAAAATGTTAATCCATGGTTTTTAAAGCTATTAAATTGAATAGTAACATTTGGAGATCTCTCTATAAGAACTCCTATGTTATAATAACTTCCACCACTATATGCATTATGAGACAGAGTATTATTTTCAATAATAATTTGTAAACTGTCTATTATATATACACCATAAAGTCTATTATTTTCTAAAGTGTTGTTTCTTAATTGCCAATTAGCTGAATTTTCAAGATTAATTCCTTGAAAATTATCATAACAAGTGTTATCATCAATAATACCTCCATCTACATTACTAATTATTATTCCACCATTGTCGCCACCAAAGATAATATTGCTCAATATTTGAGTGATATTGGGTTCAACATTAGAAATATATATTCCTATACGCTCAACCTCTAAGACATTATTCCATATTCTAAAGTGTTTGGATACATCACAGATACTAATTGCCCATAAATTTGATGTTTGGATCGTATAATTTTCGATTCTATAAGGATCCTGCTCCGTACCAGAACCTGGAAAGCCATATTTTTCAAAATCTTCGTCTGACCTTATTTCTATTGTGAAATCTTGAACAGGTTCTATTAATTGTGTAAAATAAATATAAATTAATGTAGATGTGAAAAAGATAATACTGAAAAGAATAATGATTTCAAATATTCTTTTTTTAATTTTTCTGTTTATAGCTTCCATTAATATCACATATAACTATGATAATTTGTTTATTCATTGAATTCCTTCAGCTTTAAGAGTTTATTAAAAATTCAAGTTTTTTACATATAATAATATAATCAGTGAAAATAAAAATCTTGTGTATCTTTTCAGCACTTTCTCTCTCGAAAGAAAAAAGGAAGAAATCACCCTCGCTATATTGCGTGTTAAAAAAAGTAGGGCGTAAAAATTTCTAAATATTCAATGGTATAAAGCATTCACATGACTAAAATCTTTGTTTTAAAGTAGTTCGACATTTATAGAGTAAAATTCTCATGTTGGCGAGTGTTATGCTAGCATTAAGAGAGTTGAGTTTTATTTAAGTTTTAAAGCTTAAAATTATTAGTAACGATTAATCTACCCGGTAAATATAATAGGCTTCAAAGAGATCTAAAGCATTATAAGGAGCATTATAAATATTTGTTGAATGGGTGAACCATGTTTTGGGGTGATATAAAGGGGCATGGAAATAACCAATCTCTGTCAAGTACCACTGGATATCCTTATAAATATTATTTCTGGTCGTCTCATCTGAGGTGTTTAAAGCAAGCGATAATTTATTATTAACCCAGGGATCGTCGACTTGTGCGATGTTTGAGTCGGAGTTAGGATTAAACAATTGGTTAAGCATATTGTATGGATCAAAATGTTCTAATGTTGAATAATGAGAATATAAGCTTAAATATTCAGGAGTATCGTTTAAATAGCTAAGATATTGAGACCAGGTAACACCGTTTTCCTCTACTTTGACACCAATATCTTTATACCATTCTTGTACAACAAAAAACAAATCTTCTCTAAAGGTATTTCCATTGTTAAAAGTAAAGTTGACTGTTAAGAAAGGACTGACTCCTTCGGCTACAGCTCTCCACTGTGAATCATTAACAAAACCGAGACCAAATCCCATTGATTGCATAATATTTCTGGCTTGTGTGATATTATAGGAAGTTTGAGCCGATAGATTATATGCTGCACCAAAACATGACGAAATAGGTGAATTAGCTCTAATACCATTTCCAGTTCTGAAATTTTCTAATACATAACTATAGTTAAGTGCTAAGCACATCACCTTTCTCCAAGTTGCATTGTAAACTTGATTATTAAATCCTAGATATTGGTATGTAAGACTTGGAAACCCTGTATCATCTGTAAAATTTATAATCTTAATAGTATCATCTGGTGGTCCCAACTCCCGCCAAGGAGAGAAATATTCGGAATTATACCAATCCATTTCACAACCTTTAGCGTAGCTGCACTCGAAATATTCATAAGTTCCAAAGATCATTTTTTCAAAATGTGCTAAATTTCTCCAATATCCCTCCCATCTAGAAAAATGTACTTCTACATGCTGGGTGCAAGAATCAAAAATAAACGGTCCAGTTCCTATTAAATCCTCATCTAGCTGAATTAAACTCGTTGCGGGGTTAGAATAAGGTGAAAGTATGCTGCATGCTTGATGGCATAATAAATTTAGAAATGGACTATATGGAGAATTTAGGTAAATCGTAACATTAAACTCAGTTTCCAAAATAGTTCTATTGATTATAGGAGTAATACCGTCTGGAAAGAAAAAGAGTGAAGCTGATTTGGCTCGTGTTGAATTCGAAGGTAAGGTTCCTGTGGCATTAATCAAATAATTAATCCGTTCCAAGTTCCATTTGACTGCTGAAGCATTGAACGGATATCCATCATGAAAGAGAACTCCTTCCCTTACTTTTATCTGCAGTATGCTTTGGTTTATCCAGAAATAATCTTCAGCAAGATGATTAATTCGTGGTAATGAAATATCCCTTAGATCATACGCAAAGAGTCCCTCACAAACCTGATGAATAACATCTCTAGACATAAAATCCATTGAGTCTAATGGCTCTATCGTATTAGGACCAACCCCTATAAGCCTTCGAAACATTGAGAATTCTGTTGGAGACTCCTCTATTTGAGTACTATTAATAAACAAAACAATATTGCTTATTACAGATACAATTACAGCAATTAAGAGAAAAAATGATACTGATTTAAATTTATTTTTTATTTTTATAGAGGGAAGTCTTCGAATTATCGAAGCTAAGCTATTGTTTAGCTTAAGCATTATTGGATGGTTTGTCAATAAATAATACCTATAGGTAATATATCCATGTTTTTTTTTTCGGATCATCCATGATTCATAAACCAGAATTAAAATAAATAGGAATATTACATTAAACCCTAAAAAAATTGGAATGCAATTTTGAAATATTTGTGTTCTTATGGTAGCTTCAGAAGCAAATTCGAAACTACTTTCTACAAGAATATCAGAATTAAATACACTAATTGAATAATGATGATATACTGGGATTAAAAAATCTCCTGAAATGCTCCATTTCAAAAACAACGGAAAAGAGAGTGGTATGAACATCGCGCTGTCTCCATATGTCTTAGGAACCGGAACCTGCGGAAGAAGAGCCAATGTTGAAGCAATGGAGATTAGTCCTACGATGGTTAACTGAACGCTAATCTTTAGTAAGAGACGATAACGATATTTGTAATTCGATAACCAGTTCTTAAATCTAATCCAGAAAACCAAACCTATAATTCCGCTTAAAAACATTCGATGTTTTACCTTTTAGAGAATAATTCGTACTTGACCTGTTAAAAAAAAATAATTTTTAACTCTATCATCAATGGATTGAACTTTATATTATCTTGTAAAAATATAAATCTACCTTACAGTTTTCTGGAGAAAATTTTTAATTAATATCTATCTCTAAGCACGCCGTATCCCATACGCTTCAAACCTCTCCAATGCGTTATAAGGAACACCATAGAGATTTGCCGAATGTACGGAAAATACTTTTGGATGGAATCCAAAAGCATGAGGATACAATTTTTCTGATAAATACCATTGAATGTCTTTGTAAATATGAGTTCTAGCATCATCATTGGTGGTTTGAAGAGCTAATTCCATTTTTGTCTTGAGCCATGTGTCATTATATTGGTAATAATTTTTTTCCGATAGGTGATGAAATAGTTGGTAAAGCATGTTGTAGGGCTCGAAATAATCTGGATCGCACCTTAACCAAGTGCAGTCATAGGCTGGATAATCTCTCCCCCAGTACGGAGGGTGTTCTGGAAACCATGCGTGTCCAACTATATCTATTCCTAGAGATCTCATCCATGTAAAAAAAACACTATAGATCTCGTTTAGAAATGGGTTTATATAATGAAAAAACTCAATGGAAAGAAATGGAGAGTTTTCTGCTATATTTTCCCATTGGATGTCTGTCCAACTCAAGTTACCAAGCCTCATAGACACTATAATTTCTCGCGCTTTTGTAATATTATAGTCTGCAGCTTTCACAGAATCATTAAACCCGACACCAAAAGCAGGAGATATAGGTGAATTAGCTCTCACTACCAGCCCATTCTTCATCTCATTAATGATATAAGTATAATTTATCCCATAACTCAACACTTTTCTCCAGGTCTCATTTAGATTATTTCTGTTTAAAATGAGATATTGATATGTTAATCCAGGAATTTCTGTATCGTCAGTAAAGCGCTTTACTGTTATAGAAGAATCACTTTCAAAAGACGGAAGGAACGAAGGATCAATTCCAATTAAAAGATCTACAGATTTATCTAACATCGCATTATTTCGGTCTGCTGAGTCCGGAATGATAGCAAATTTTATTCTTTTAAAATTTGCTAGATTTTTCCAATATCCTTCCCATCGGGAAAGATACACACCTTCATTTGGTGTGAAATAATCGTACATAAATGGGCCAGTTCCTATGACATCACCAGTTGTGAGAGGGATAAAGCTAGTCGCATGACTAGCATGAGCAGTTGGAGAAATCATTCCTGCGTTTATGTAAGCTAGCGTATTCAAAAAAGGTCCATACGCACCATTGAGAGTGATAGTGATATTATTATCACTTATAGCTGTTATAGTATCCATGATGGGGGTCTCTCCATCGGGAAACATCCATAAGGACTGAGTATGAGCCACTACCCCATAATTTGTTCCTGTAGCATTTATGAGGTATTGTAATCTATCCAGATTCCATTTTGCTGCATCTGCATTAAAGGAAGTACCATCATGGAAAAGAATTCCTTTCCTCAATTGTATTTGAAGTATCGTACTATTTTTCCACCAATAAGAGTGAGCAAGAAGGTTAATACGAGGTAAGTCCAAATCAGTTAAATCGTAAGAGAAAAGCGTTTCAACGACTTGGTAAAGTACATCGTTTGATGCTTTATCCCATGAATCAACGAGTTCGAGTGTGTGGTGTCCACTTGATGTACCAATGATGAAATCTGGAGGTTCTACTATAGGTAGAGAAGACATTTCAATGATTAAAACAATATTACCTATTCCCGATGTAATTAGAGCAATCAGCAGAATTGATGTTACGATATTTTTCCTTTCCATTTTTAGCATATTTTAGCTAATTGATTTTTTACTCTATCGTTAATGGATTGATCTAATTATTATTATGTAAAAATATAAATCTACCTTTGGAATAATTTAGGATTTTTCGATTCTATAGATATATTTTTAAATATTTTATAAAAAAGAATTAGCTTATGATAAATTTATGCGACCAATTGCTCTAAATGGTAAGGCTTTATTGAATATTTCATAATCATAAATCCTTCTTCCATCTACTAAATTAGGAACTCTCATATGTTTTTTGAAGTCATCTGGGGTAAGTGCTGCAAAATCATCCCACTCTGTAATTAAAATTGCACACTCAGAATCTTTTAAAGCTTCTTCAATTGATTTGGCATATTTAATTTTATCTCCCATTTCCACTTCGGCAGTTTTATTTGCTTTAGGATCGTATCCGATGATATTAGTTATACCTCTTTTTCTTAATTCGTTAACGACCCTAATACTAGCAGCTTCTCGCATGTCGTCCGTACCTGGCTTAAAAGCAAGACCCAATAAGGTTACTTTTTTACCAGCTAATTTTCCTGCCAATTGTTCAGCCATATCGACGATGTGGATTGCTTGATCGTCATTAATGCCTAAAACTGCTTCCAATAACCTTGAAGTATATCCTTTTGATTTAGACCATGCTTTTATTGCGTTCACGTCTTTATGAAAGCAAGAACCTCCAAAACCAACTCCAGCATTTAAAAATCGAGAATTTAATCTGTAATCGAGCCCAACTCCTTTCATAACTTGGGCTACATCTACATTTGGTACTAACTCGGCAAAATTCGCGAATTCGTTAGCATAGCTGATTTTAGTAGATAAAAGGCAATTATTGCCATATTTAACTAATTCAGCGCTTTCTAGATTCATCCTTAACACAGGGCAATTTTGTAAGTGGTCACCATAGAAATATTCGTAAAACTCTTGGAGCATAACGCCACTCTTCTTGTCAATCTCACCTATTACAATCCTATCTGGGCGAAGCGTATCTTCAATCGAACGACCCTCCGCTAAAAATTCCGGTTGCATACATAAGCCAAAATCTTTTCCTGGAACCTTTCCAGATACTTCAGTAATTGTTTTTCCTACCAGATTCCTCGTAGTACCGGGAACTACAGTAGATCTTACAACAACTAAATGATACTTATCCTTTTGCTTTAGAGCTTCTCCTATTTCCCTAGCTGTACTCTCAATGTAGCCTAAGTCTATGCTTTTATCTTCTCGCATGGGAGTACCTTGAGTAATCATAGAAATATCCGTTTCGAGTACCGCTTTTACGGGATCCAGCAAACACTGTAACAGTTCTGGCTTGTTAGCTTTAATATCGTCCATTATTTCTTGTAAATCCGCTTCGTAAAATGGTGCTTTTCCTTCGTTAATCATTTTAGCTTTCTTTTCATTATGAGTGGACGCTAAGACTTGTATGTCTTTCCCAGCGAAACACGCAGCACTACATAAACCGATAAATCCAGTCCCTAAAATCGAAACTTTATGTTTATACATTTTCGTTACTCTTATTAAATTAAATTCTTTTAGTTATCAATTTTGGATATTGTTAAAACTTTTTGCAATTGTACAAATAAATTTATAATATAATGAAATGTATTAAATTTGTGATCTCTTCCAATGAAAGTTGGAAGTATGGGAATTCTTTGGGTAGAATTCAAAATTCATGTATAAAATATTAACAAAAAAATAAGGTAAATGATAAAATGAACGATTTAAGAAAAAAATTGAAAATTCCAGATGACGCATTAAAAGTAATAAACGATTTCTTATTGGACGAAAAAAATCCACTTATAAACGATCTTTTAGCTATAGTAGACAAATATGGCGGAATAGAAGAGATTAATAGAAAGGCAGAAGAAGCCAGTAAAGTAGAAAACTTACTCGAAAAGTTAAAAAAGAAAAAGCCAGAATATGTTAAGGATATTGAGTGGTTGATTTCTCAACGCGACAAAAATTCATTTATTAGCATAGCAGATTATAGAAAAAAGATTTTAGGCGATAAAACATCTGAATTGACTTTCGACGAAGACTTTGCTGTAACATTAGAACTTTCTGCGTGTAATTACTTTCCTTTCTTAATGGATATGGTAAGAGACGCCGTTGAAAATCAAAAGTTAGTACCTGGTAGAATTATTCGCGTAAGATACATGAAAGAACAAGAAGAGGACGGGGATTTACTAGCTATGGCAGCGGCGATGCAAATTATTGGGGCGACATGGGTCGAAACTCTTGACACTAAGGGAACTGCCCCAGGTCCAGATGGTATGCCTGTCAATGTACATCTTGGTGGACCTGAAACTATTACGGGCTATTTTGGAGGCGTTGGAATGCCAAACAACTTTCCATTAAAATGGTTTGATGAATATCTTTATTATTATACTAACTATGGAATCCAACAAGTTCTTAACGTGAATCTTGGTACCGTTTTATTAGGTTATATCATCCATAAACTTGGTATTAATAACGAGTTTAAAATTTCAGTCTATTTAGGAAACGATAATCCTTACGCTTGTCTTTGGACTTTAATGACTGCCAAATTGTTTGCTCGTGAAGATGGAACTAGCCCCTTGATTGGCTTTAACCTTGCCAATTCAGTTAATAACGAAACTATTGAAGTAACTGCCTATATAAGAAAAGAATTTGGCTTTGAGGATGTAGTACGAATAGAACACCATATAACTGAGACCTATAAAAGTATTGTAAGACAACCTTACGACCGTCGAGATGAACTAATGGAATTGGCCACGAAAGTGAAGAATGTAAGTGCCAAACATGAAGGAGCAAATGTGGAAGTTGACGAAAAACGGGAACATCCTACGGATATTCTCGAATATTTCATGACTAAGGAAGCTATTGAAGAAGCGGGAATTTGGGAAGCATTACGCATAAATCTTCTCGACCGATACGAAGCTATTAATACTACAGCTGAAGCCCTAACTAAAAGGGGACTAACATTTATAGCTGCTAAAAATTTACATCATAGAAAATAAAAATAGAGGTAAATTTAAATGGGTAAATTTGATTTTAGACCAACAGGAGTTATGCCGGCATTAGTAACTCCTTTTAACAAAGAAGATGAATCAATTAACGAAGAAAACCTTAGAAATTTAGTCAACCATCTCATAGACCAAGGAGTTACGGGACTTGTTCCGGTAGGGACGACTGGAGAATTCGTTAACATGACTTTTGAAGAACGTTTGAGAGTCATAGAAATAGTCGTCGACGAAACGAACGGTAGAGTTCCTGTAATTGCTGGGACTGGAGAGACTGGAACAAAATTGGTAATAGATGCTACTAAAGCTGCAACAGACATCGGTGCAGACGCGGCTATAATTGTAACGCCTTATTATCTCAAACCTAAGGCAAAAGGGTTGTACGACCATTATTTTAGGATAGCAGAAAAAACCGATATACCCTTGGTGTTGTACAATATTCCCGTCTGTACTGGAGTAGAATTGCCTTGGACTGTTGTAGAAGATCTGGTTGATATTGATAATTTCGTTGCGATAAAGGATTCTAGCGGTGACTACAAATACTTCTCTGCGTTATTAGAGAAAGTAAGCGATAAAATTTCCGTTCTAATAGGGTGGGACGAAAATGTACTAGGTGCTTTAGCTGGTGGCGCTGCGGGTTGCATACTTGGCTCTGCTAATGTCATTCCTAAGGTATGGCTCGAAATGTACGACCATGTAAAAAACAATCGGTTAATTGAAGCACAAACTCTACAAAAGAAAGTGCAAAAGTTAGCTCGAATGCTAATCAATTCTGGAGCCCTAGGCGCCAAAGAGTGCTTGAATTTGATGGGCATTCCAGTAGGCACAACTAGAAGCCCGATCATTTTAGGAGACGCTCTTTCCTACGAACTCCAAGACGAATTTAGAGTCGAACTTGAAAAGTTAGGATATATCGAAAAGAAAGAAATTAAGTTCAAGATCGACGATAAAGAACTAACGAGTCGTTTTTACGCAGTGGGTGTAACGCCTGAAAAGATTTCTGGTTTCAGCCTAAAAGTCGGAGAGTCGCTAGTTGGTAGTAGAGCAGAGTTAGCACATATAGATCTTTTAATAGGAAATAAAAAAGGACCCGTAGGTGACGCTTTCGCTCGCGCTTTAACTCATCCAGCGAAAGGGCGTGAAGGATTACAAGTAATTCTCGAACCAAACATGCAAGTTAAACCTGCAACTGTTATGATCCCTACAGTTAAAATCACTTCCATGCGCCACGCAAGTTTAACTTATGGGCCTGCTCAAGCAGCAGTAGCAAAAGCGGTAATGAAATGCGTAGAGGATGGAATTCTTCCTAAAGAAGCCGCAGAAGATATCCTAATAATTGTAAATGTATTTGTACATCCTAGCGCGAGCGCTCGAAAACGCGTATTTATTAATAACTATAAAGCTACAAGAAACGCCATTCGAAAGGCTATGGAAGGGTTACCAACGGTAGATGACGGTATCCAAAACGCAGATAATGCGCGTCATCCTTTCAGGAACGATCCGTAAATAGAATGCTAAAATAAATAATTTATTTTTTTATTTTTCTTTTATCTTTTCCTTTTTGTATACTTTTTTTTCTCTTCGACTTTCTTGATAAATAAATGAACGCCAAAATAAATTGAAATAGCCCCAATTAATAACCAAAATACCGATAAAATAACTGGCTGTTCCCCAGAGATAGATGTTAATACAATAAACGCAGCTATATTAACAAGTCCTATTGCAATAGAAATTATTCCTAATATTTTGTTTGCTCTTTTTCTGGTTTTAATTCCATCTATATATGCCTCAGCAGTTAATAGAAAAATGCTATAAACTATAATAAAAATGCCCACGAGCGTTAATGGTAATAATACCAGAATTCGTATGTCATTAATCACGCTAAGTCGGGGATCTAACATAGCATACGCGGAAGCAATTATTGGTATTAGCCCGTCTACTAATAAGATTAATCCTTTAGTCTTTAAACCTAAACTTACTCTTGTAATTAAATAAAACCCGAAAAATATAGTAGTAACACTAAAGACCATTAAAGGAATTGCTAAAACGATGTATAACCCTTTAGTCGCATCAAAGCCGAAAAACATACTCCAAATCGTAACCACAGCAATGCCAAGAAAGATAAATCCCAGAACAACTAAGAATAGTCCCAAACTTTTTTTTTCCATATCTTAACTCACGATGATATTAAATTTATATTTTATTAATTTTCGAATCTTGTAATACTATTAATTAAAAGAATGTATTTAAAACTTTTATAATTGATAATCTGAATATTTTCATCAGATAGCTCTAGATATCTTTCTTTGAAAGAAATAAAAATGAAAAAAAAAAGTTTTAAAGTTTGAATGTAAATTTACTCTCTTTATATCTCATAAATTTTTTTTCATCTTGGATTTTTTTTTGTTATTTTTCTTTTGTTAATTACCAGTATAAATATTACGCCTAACATTCCAAAAATTGCTATAGTTACCTCAAATCCTGCGATACTAGGTTGTGAAGGTCCAGCAGGTTGTGAAGGCACAGTAATTTCTAGAGTAGGATGTTTTTCTTCATCAGGAGATTCTTTACTATAAAAATCCAATCCGTTAATCACAGGTTTAAGATAGAAACCAAAATAACGTGTGAATCCAGAAGTAAAATTTGATACGATAGAGGTAACATTGATATAACCAATTCTTGTAGTAACGGGGATATATTGACTGCACATGATACTCATGTTAACATCTGGGGCATTACTCCATTCTATAATATCTTCATCCCATAAATCGATTACAGGAAAAACTTGAATTGTTGTGGAAGTTGACATGCCTATGTGAATCCTTAACATCACACTTGTATAATTTTTTTCTATAAGAGAGTATAGATCAAAAAATAGGTATCCCTCTTCCTTAGGTGAATACCAGAGCTTAATAGCCTGATCGGCGCCATAGTTCGTATTTGGGTAATCTTCCATAATTCTTGCATCACCTGTTGCCTTAATCTCTTCTATTTTCGTAGTAGCTTTTACTTGAGTTATACCAGTTGCCAAATTTAGAGAGATTATAAGCAATACAAGTAATAAAAATCCTAATTTTCGCTTATTCATTATTTTTACACCATTATTATAAATATTTAATAAGTATTTTGATATAATAGATTTCATTGAACTATCTATTTAAAACAATAAGGGAGGATTTTTTACAAAAGAAAATAAAAAAAAAATAAAACCCAAAATCTTCAAGAAGTAAATCGTTATGAACGAGAAAAAAGTAGAATTAAAGGTTGGAAATACTGCTTGTAAATAAAACCTTTAAAACATCTAAACATATTAAAATTAATTAAAATTAAAAGAGAAGTTACATGATTGATAGAAAATTCATTGGATACGAATTTACACCAAAAGAAATGGTTATTACTCGTTGGCGCGTCTCTCATTTTGCTAACGCGATAAGAGATTCGAACCCAGTTTATTACGACATCGATGAAGCCAAAAATCAAGGTTTTAAAGACATACCTGTTCCTACTACTTTTTACACGAGAATGACCTTCTCAGATAATAACTTCTTTTCAACTTTGGGGATAGATTTTAGAAAACTATTAGATGGTGGAAGAGAAATTAAGTATTACTCTCAATGTTGTGCCGGAGATACCATTACATATCAAACCAAAGTCAAAAATATTGTTGAAAAGGAAGGCAAAAGAGGTAAGATGGATTTAATCACGGCGGTCACAAGTGGAAAAAACAAGGATACTGGAGAAAAGGTTTTTGATCTAATCATTTCGTTAATCGTGTTCCATTAAATTTAAAAGGTGATTTGAAAATTGTCTAAAGAAGATTCTAAAAAAGATTTGTTTTTTGAAGATATTTCAACGGGAATGGAATTACCTACATCAAAAAAGGGACCAATTGTTCGACAGCAGCTAATAGATTACGCATCAGCATCTGGAGATTATAATAAAATTCATTACGACGAGGGGTTTGCGAAAATAGCTAAACTTCCTGGATGTATCGCCCATGGAATGCTTGTTATGTCAACAGTCGGTTCCTACATTACTGATTGGGCAAAAGGAGGCGTGTTAAAAGACTTCAAGATAAGGTTTGCTGGTATGACGAGTGAAAACGATACTTTAATGTTAAAAGGAAAAGTATTGAAAAAGTACTCTGAAAACGGCGAAAATCTGGTCGAAATTAGCGTTCTAAGCGAAACTCAAGACGAAAGAATTACGACGCAAGGTTCCGCAGTTATAGCCCTAAAAGCAAAGTAATTTTTATTTTTTTCTAATTATTTCTTTATGTATTATTTATCTTTTTTCGCAAAAATTCCAAATCAAAGAGCTATATCTCAAAAGAATTAATTTAGAAAGTTAATATCTAATAAGGCGCATATTGATATTCTTTAAATATTTTTTAGTTAATTAGGTTTCAATCATAAATGAAATCTTCAAATTTAAGATTCCAAAACATTTTTTTAAAGGTGTTAAAATATGGATGTAAAAATTGCGATTGAAAAAAGAAGAGCATATAGATCTCTTGAATCAGTTGAGGTTTCCGACGAATTAATAGAAGATTTAGCCGGATCAGCGCGATTAGCGCCATCTTGCTTTAATAAACAACCATGGAGCTATGTATTTGTTCGCGATAAAGAGCAACTCGAAAAACTTCACAAGTCGTTATCATTAACTAACAAGTGGGTAGAATTAGGTTCGTTAATTATCGCAGTGTTTAGCGAAGTAAAAAACGATTGCGTTATCAAAGAGAGGCAATATTATCTTTTCGATACGGGTTTAGCGAGCGCTTTTATAATGCTCCGCGCTACAGAATTAGGTCTTGTTGCGCACCCTATCGCAGGTTTTAATGAAGATGCTGCGAAAAGAGTGCTTGGTATTCCGGAACACATGCGATTAATTTCCTTAATAGTAATCGGTAAACGTTCTAAAGAATTCAAAGAAGAGTTAACCGATATTCAAAAATCTAAAGAGGATCCAAGACCAGAAAGAAAGGTATTTAAAGAATTCGTTTTCATAGATGAATTTACTAAACCGTTTAACAAGTAATAATAGGTGAAAACTATAGAAGAAAACAAAAAACAAAAAGATGAGCGTCAACATAAGAAAAAATTCAATAAATTAATAACTGAAAAAAGCCCTTACTTACTGCAACACGCTGAAAATCCAGTAGATTGGTATCCTTGGGGAGAAGAGGCTTTTGAAAAAGCAAAGATGGAAGATAAACCGATATTTCTTTCAGTTGGCTACTCTACTTGCCATTGGTGCCATGTAATGGCACACGAATCTTTTGAAGACCCTACTGTTGCTAAATTTATGAACGATGTTTTTGTATCTATTAAAGTCGACCGGGAAGAACGCCCTGACATCGATAAAATATATATGACGGTCTGCCAAATTATGACCAACTCCGGTGGTTGGCCACTAACGATTCTAATGACCCCAGATAAAAAACCTTTCTTTGCCGGCACATATTTTCCCAAAGAAAACCGTTTTGGAAGAATTGGCTTAATCGATTTAATAAATCGCGTGAAAGATTTGTGGAAAAACGAAAGAAAGGAGTTGTTAGCGTCGAGCGAAAAAATTACATTTGCATTACAAGACATCAATGTTGAGGCTCCAGGAAGAAGTCTTGAAGAAAAAGTTATAGAA
>JABCSY010000165.1 GCA_018238625.1 Promethearchaeota archaeon | reverse complement strand
ATTTGTGAGTGCGCTCGTTGTTTAAATCAAGAGAATGATATGATATATATCGAAACTCACGACGAGTGGTATTGTACTGAATGTCATGAAAACGATCGCATCTGGTACCCCGCACATGGAAGTGCAGAAAATAGATGGCAAAATGACTATATCAATATGTATTATGAACAGAAAGAAAAGTTTGAAAAGAAGTACCTAGATAAGGGAAAAAGGAATTCTAAGAAATAACTCTGCCAGATTGGCAAAGAGAGCTCTCTTTTAAACCCTCCTCCCGCGATGGCCCCCCTTGCGCCTACAGTGGTCGTGGGATTTAGGTGTGACTTCTTCTATTCGACCTACGCGTAGTCCAGAACGAGCTAGGGCGCGTATGCATGCTTGAGCTCCAGGTCCGGGAGTTTGGCTTTTATTTCCCCCAGGCGCTCTTACTTTAATGTGGACGCCCAAAACGCCTTTATCTTTAAGGTCGTTTGCCACGCGGAACCCGCACTGCATGGCTGCGTATGGATTCGATTCGTCTCGGTCAGCTTTAACCACCATACCGCCGCTACATTTTGCGAACGTTTCAGCCCCGCTAAGATCGGTAGCAGTAACAATAGTATTGTTGTAGCTGCTAAAGATATGAACGATTGCCCACTTCATTTGATCTTTTTTACTCATATTAATAATCTCGTTAACTCTTTTCTTTAACTGTTGTTAGAGGGCTACTGGGAGTGTAACCAATGAAATTTTCTTCTTCTATTTTTACTATGTAAGAAGGGGCGTCAATTTTCTTGCCTACTACTTGAATGTGGCCGTGAACAATAAATTGTCTCGCTTGATAGATTGTTTTCGCAAACCCTTTCTCAAAGACCATAGTTTGTAGTCGTCTTTTTAATAAGTCCTCTACGGTGAGCGATAACACGTCTTCGAATCTTGCTTCTGGACCTACTACGCCGAGCCTGATTAATTTCTTACTAAGAGTTTCTTGAACCTCTGCGGCTCTTTCTGTTGATAATGTTCTTGATTTTCGTGCTATACGTCTCCAATTACCCAGCATGGTACGCATTTTCCAGAACTCTCGTTTATTTCTAAGGCCGTATTTTCCTAGAAATTCAAGTTCTTCAGCCAATCTTTCTTTTTGAAAGGGGTGTTTTGGTTTTTTAAATTTTTTCTTTAAGCGTCGTGGGTCTCCGATTTTTTATCACCTTATTTTGCTCCTTTTAAATTTCTTCTCAATACACCGACTACTAGTCCGTGTCGTCCCGTGCTTTTAGTTTTTTGACCTCTTACTTTCAGTCCTTGGTGGTGCCGTACTCCTTTATAGCTTCTAATCCGCTTCATTCTATCTATATCTCGTCTTACTGACAATTCTAACCTGTTTCCAAAGATGTGTAAATTTTCTCCGGTAACTAGGTCTTTTTTACGATTAACCATCCACGCGGGAATACCATTTGTAATCGGATCTATAATAATTTCTTCAATTCGGTTTAAATCCTTTTCAGGGAGGGCGCCAATTCTCATGTCAGGGCTTATACCTGCAACCACAATTATTGCTTGAGCGAATCGTCTTCCAATTCCCTTTATTTGAGTTAATCCTTGTTCTACTTTCGCGTTTCCATCGACTTGACTCCGAAGTTTGCGAAAGAATAATTTTTCCCGAAAGTTGCTAGGTCTTGTAGTTAAGCTCATTTTTACTCTAAATTATTACTTAACGTAATAATTAACGTTATCATTCTTAATATGAAATTAAATATTAATTTTATGGTTTATAAAGGAAGTAGGAATATTTGAGAAAATTTTTGAGAAAATCTAATATCTAATATCGCGGGTATCTTACTTTCTCATTTTTCTTTTTATCGATATGTTTAGTACATTTGTTTCTTTTGGATTTGGCAATCTTTTCGAGAAGAGGTAATCCGGGTTTAACATCTTTAAGTTTTTTGGACTCAATTAAATCGTTTTCGATTAGCGCGCTATATAAATCTTTTCCTATTTGGGTTCTTATAATAATCGTATTCCAACCCGAGGGAGAACCAATAGAACCAATAGAGATATCTGCGGCTTCTGAGGTCAGATCAAAGCATAACTCGCAGTCCTCTCTGGCTAGATGCCCAATCTCTTTAATAGGGACCGTTAATTCGTCCCCAGAATTAGTATAAATAAAAAATTTCCCCTTATTTATATCGGTTTTTCTTACGTCCTTTACGTTAACTTTCAAAACCTCGCAGATTTTTAAAAAGGATTCGTACGAGAAGGACTCCATACAGAAGATGCCGATACGATATTTGATTTGATTTAACGCGGGTATATCGATATTATAAATTTTTGATTTTAATAGCCCTTGCATCATGCAAGGAACTCCAACAACGGCTAATTTAGTTGGTTTTTTGTTTAAATCTTTTAACGCACTTAAGGTCGGGTTATTTACGTATTTTGTGCCCGTAGTTAAAAGAATATCGTCTTTATTTTGAATTACGATCGGTTCAGGTCTCCACGGAGTTCCGCTCATTTTTGCGCCTAACGCTAGATCGATTTGGTTTGCGTCAAAAAGGTAATGTAAGCAAGTACTGGTAATTCCACCATCCTGACATACTTTAGCTATACTTTTAATTTTAGTTCTTGCTGAATAAGCTTCTATGTAATGTCCAATTGTAGAAACGCTTTTAATTTCTGAAAAGTTTCCTTGAGTCATGTTCAAGATATCGACGGGTAAATACGTACGAGGGCATACAAAATAGCACATTCCGCATTTGATACACACATCTTCGTCTAATTTACCAAAACCATTATAAATGTTTAAACAATTTACAGGACAAACGCCGGCGCATAAACCGCACCCAGAGCAGATGTTTGATTCAAACACTGCATTAACTGGTTCGTAAATTGATTTTACTTCTGAGGGCTTAACAAAACGGCTTTGAATGTCGAGATCCTTAAAAACTGTAGCTTTAATCTCGTCGTCATTTCCTTCTATCGTATCGTTGATTATATTGACTACTACAAGGTTTTCATTCTTCAATAATTCTAATAAACTAAGAGTTTTTCTGACATCTATGGAGTTTTTTTTGGAAAATTGTTTTATAGAATCAAAATTATTGGAATTGTGTTGATTTAAATAATTGAAAAGTCTATATTTCAAATGCTCTTCATCGAACATTTTGAACAACAATTTAGAGTATTGTTCTTCGCTATAAACGCCTGCATCTAGGATTTCTTGCTTAGCGTCAATTAACGCGCGGATCCTATATGAATCTAAGGTAACAGCTACATCTTTTAAGGTTTCCCATGAAATTTTAGACTCGGAGCCCATCTTTTTTACTAATTTGTTCTTTACAATCAATAATTTTTATTATATATTTTATATTTCACAATGAACATTAAAATTTGTTTTTTTTTTAATTTCTAAGAAATTTCTCAAGATTTTCATCCCTTAGGGCTTCATTCTTATGGATTCGGGAAGGAATTGAAGCCCTTCAACAGGAAATTTCTTATGTCTTACCGCTATAAATCCCTTTTTTTAAATTTGGATTTTAAATCAGTCAACGGCATTAGGTTAATGAAATTATTCTTCTTTTGTTAATCCATAGTGTAATTTAACTTTTTGATATGAATCTAATCGATTTTTCCATTTAGATTCATTTTGTTTGATCCATTCTTTATAATTCAACTTATTTATTTTTGATATTTCATTAGGAAACATAGAAGATAATTGAATTACTATATTTTGGACAGCCTCCGTTGAAAATTCGTGTTTACTTTCAAGCGCTTCAATAAATTTATCAAAAGATTTGATTCTTTTGTAAGGTATAAACAATCTAATCACATTTTTTAGAATCTTGTCTAAAAATTCCTCGTTTTGGTCATCATTATTTGATAATTTAAAAGCTATTAAACGTCGGTGGATTTCTGCTAATTTCATATGATCAATAAACATTTCGTTCTTGCAGAAATCCATACATCTATAGCAGAGATAACATTCGCCCTTTTTACTCTTTTGAAATCCTTCTAAAGTGGGACAAATTTTCTCACATAATCCACAATCTAGACATGATTCTGTACGTCTTATCTTTATGATACTAAATCGACCAATTAAACTAGCTATCAATCCAAAAGGACAAACATAACGGCAAAAAGGTCGGTATACAAATAGGCTGAGAAATAAAATAGTAATCAAAATAACAAAAGCAATAAGATATAATAGATCAAGGGGAAACCACACCAACAAGAAACCATTTAAAGGATTAAGAGGGGTTAATGCTTCAAAACTAAAAATCAAGAAGTAAATAATAAAGAAACCAAAAAATCCCAACCTTATATAGGTATTGTTGCTTTTTTTAACTTCTTTATCGAAATTAATTACTGCTTTAAACCTAACCATAGAAACTAATTCTTGGCAAGCGCCTAAAGGACATACATAACCACAAAAAACTCTGCTAAAAAATAGAGAAATGCCGAGAATTAAGAATGTTAAGCCCGTTAAAAAAATAATATTAGGAAATCCTCCAAAGAGAATACCCCCAAAAACAATAGAGATTAATAATAAAACGATCTTACTTATTTTGGTCATTTTATTTTTGTATATTAATATTCCCGCTGTTAATCCAACAAGAAACGTAATTAGAATAGCGATACCTGCCAAAATTGGATCGTCAAAATGAGGAAAATACCTTGAATAATCTAATTGGTCTGACAATTGAAGATATCACTATTTTTTTTGTAATTTTTCAATAAAAAAATACAAATCTTCTTCTTTTCTCATCAAATCAAACATTTCGTGATTAAGAACTTTAGATAAGAGTTCCTCCTCTTGGTAATGATGGTCATTTATTAACAGAAAACCATTTTTGTCTAATACTCGACAAAACTCTTTCAAGATACTACCTTCTTTCGCTCCAAAAGCATGAAATACATCAAAACACATGATAATATCGATGCTATTATCCTTGATGTCCATCTTACAATCAGTTTTTATAGTCTCGATATTGCTCACATTATATTTCTTAATTTTCTTTTGTACTTTTTTTATGGCCAAGGGATGGATATCCACGGCATATACCTTACCTCCAGGTCCTGTTAATTCTGCAGCGGGGATTGTATAACTACCCGGTCCACATCCATAGTCTATGATCGTGTTTCCTGTTTGTATTCCTATTTTTTTAACTTTATTAATTGGTTTTCTAAACTTATCCCGTAAGGAAAAGAAAAACGACATCATCTTGAAATCCAGGTTGGATTGTTGTTTTCTTGCCTGTTTTTTAGCATGTGATTTAAAGCTCATTTTTTAATCATCTCTAAAACAAATTTTTTTGTGTTACTATGATCTATCACAACAACATATTTAAATGTTTTTGTGATCAAACACAATAACAATATTTAAATATTGTAAAATCGTATTATATTTAATGACAGATGAAAAATCTGAGAATATTTTTGTAGAGAATCTACAGAAACTGGATCTCGATCAAGACGAGGCCTTGGTCTATTTTACTTTGTTAAAAAAGGGAAAATCTGGAACGATTGCTCGAAAATTAAATGAAGAATTGTTTTCTATTGAACGAACTAGGATATATTCTATCCTAAGGAAGCTCATTGAAAAAGGTTGTGTAAAAAAAGGACCACCTTCTGAAGATGCTCGGAAACCAAATAAATTTATTGCCGTTGAGCCGAGACACTATTTTGAATTAATAATGGAAAAAATTCAATCAAAACTTGATGAATTAGAAGAATTTAAAGTATCGATCTTAGGAGAATTAAGCACGATATTTGAAAAGGCGAAAGAAATACACGAAGATAATCTAGAGCCTTTTATCGTACCATATTTCAGACCATTAATTAAGCATGGATGGAAAGTAATCGATCAAAAAATAATAAAGGGTATAAATCTATTTGGAGGAGAAAGCACGTATGAATATCGTCTCACACCTCCGATAGAATATCAAAATTTCCTGAAACTTATGGGATTAATTGCGTGCGTATATGATGCGAAGGTTGACCTTGAACCCGGTGTTATTAAATTCGTTATTGGACAAATCAAAAATGTGATTAAAGAGACACACGCCCCAGATTTCGACAAGCTGACGATTACGGAAGAGGGTTCAAGATTAGAGGGGGTTGAAGTTTTCTCGTTAAACATCGTGGTCCAAGAAAAAAAATCAAAAAAAACCATTGAGTTTGGAAAAACCTTAATAATTCCCATTAATAATAAGATTTTCTTTATTTGGGAAGAGATTAATCACGAAACGGAGACAATACAACAAGAAGAGCTTATAAAAGTACTCAATGAATTCAGCAGACCCTTTTTCGAAATTGAAAAATAGTTCTACAAAAATTTTTAATATAATTTTTTTTTACTAATTTTTATTATGTGTTTTATATATCATGATACCGAAAACTCATGCTGTGAGTTAGTTACCTTCTAACTCCTTTTTTTTTAGAAGGGTCATTCTATTTCGGGTTAATTTTTTGTTTTGGTAGATGAGGAAGAGCTTCGATTTTGTTGGTGATGTCTTCTACTGAGTTAAGGAAATTTTCAACTTCGGCTGCAGAGCAGAAATATTGTTGAATCCTATCT
>JABCSY010000008.1 GCA_018238625.1 Promethearchaeota archaeon | reverse complement strand
CACCTACATTAGTTTGTTTGTTAAGGGATGCACCATGAACATTAGAAACGAAAAGCATACCAATGTCACTACGGCTTATACCATTATCAACGGATTTCAAAGTTTCTTCTACTGCTTTAGCAGTTAATTCTCTTAATCCTAATTGCCAATGCTCACCGAATTTTGTCATTCCAGCTCCAACAATTGCTATTTTTGACATTTTTTTCACCTCTATATATCCACTATTTTCGATCTATGCTTTGCATATTGCGAATAATTGATGTTCTTTTTGTTATTGATATAATCTTCTACTTTAGGAGCTTTATCTTGAACATCAGTAATTTTATCTGTTACTGTAAAGCTAAATGCGTCACTACCGGCACCTGATCCATAACTTGTTGTTAAAATTCGGTCACCTGACTTAGCAATATCCAAAACAGCGGCTAAACCCATCATTGCTGAACCAGAATATGTATTCCCAATTCTACTCACAACTAGTGATTGTTGGATTGCATCTTTATCAAATTTTAGCATTTTTGCTACATTCATTGGAAATTTGGCATTAGGTGAATGGAAAACGCAATAATTGTAGTCTGAAGGTTTTGTTCCTAATTTTTCAAATAACATTTTTGTAGCACTAATTACATGTTTAAAGTATGCTGGTTCTCCAGTGAATCTTGAGCCATGAACAGGAAACATTTCACCCTCACGACGGAAAAAATCTGGTGTATCAGTTGTAAAAGAACACGTCTCTTCTAGAATAGCTATTGGATCATTATCTCCTATTAGATAAGCTGCTGCACCAGCGGCAGCAGTATATTCGAGAGCATCACCTGGTCTTCCTTGGGCACAATCAGCACCGATTGACATTCCATGTTTAATCTGATTTCCAGCAACCATACCAGCAACCATTTGCATACCAGCAGTTCCTGCTTTACATGCAAATTCTAAATCTGCACATGTACAATTTGGTACAGCACCGACTGCTTCTGCAACTATTGTAGCAGAAGGTTTTACAGCATATGGATGACTTTCACTACCAACATAGAGAGCCCCTATATCTCCAGGGGAAATATCTGGTCTTCTATTAACGGTATTCCATGCTGCTTCGACACTTAGTGTAATTGTATCTTCATCAAGACCGGGAACTGACTTTTCAGCAACTCCTAGTCCCTTACTCATAGCCAAACCATCTTTATTCCACATTCGACCGATTTCTTCGCCGGTAATGCGAAATCGAGGTATATAGGCTCCATAGCTTTCTATTCCTACCATTTTCACGCAAGCCTCAAATACTAAGTGTAATTGAGCGAGAAATATTCGCTTGAAATTCTTAACTAATTTGAAAAATAAACGAATTTAATCCGTATTTCTTGTTTTAAAAATTAAAAATTTAATGTAAAAATTAATTAGAGGTTTAAAAAATGGGAAAATTAGCAAGGAAAGTTGCACTTGTTGGTGCTGGGATGTGTAAATTTGGAAGAAATTTCCCACTTCAAAGAAATCCCGATATGTGGGTTGAAGCGTGGTTAAATGCTGTCAAGACCGTAGATAATGGTATTGAGCCTAAAGATATTGACGCGTGCTATGTCGGTAATTATTCTTCAGATTTATTTAACCATCAAGGACATTTAGGTCCTCAGATGGCAAACTTGGTTGGATTAACCCCTAAACCTGCTTCTAGATTTGAAGGTGCGTGTGCTAGCAGTGGCATTGCCTTGAGACAAGCGGTTATTGCTATTGCCTCAGGCGTACATGATGTAATTGCAGTAAGCGGTGTGGAATGTATGACGGAAGTATCAACAACTTTAGTCACCGATACTTTAGCCACAGCTTCCGATTCTATTTTCGAATATCCCGCGGGGGCAACATTTCCAGGGCTTTATGCGGCAATTGCTTCGGCACATTTCCATAAATATGGGACTACAGCGGAAGATTTGATGAGAGTTGGAATAAAAAACCATGCAAATGGGAAAGAAAATCCCTTTGCTCAAATGCAACAATCGATAAAAGAAATGATGGCCAGTAAAATAGTTAGATATAAAGAACAAGGTAGAGATATTCCCGATTGGAAAGATGAATTTGACTTTCTTAAAAGTTCTTCGAACCCAATGATAGCATCTCCTTTAAGATTATTTGATTGTTCTTTGATTACAGATGGCGCAGCATGTCTATTTCTAGTGGCTGGCGATGTAGCAAAGAATTTTACTGACACACCAATTTGGATAACAGGTACAGGTCAAGGAAGTGCTGCTTTATCATTACATGATAGGGAGAATCTAACGAGTTTTGTAGCTACAAGAGAAGCAGCAAGGCAAGCGTACCAAATGTCTGGTCTAAAACCAAAAGATATTCAAATCTGTGAGGTACACGATTGTTTCACGATTGCTGAGATACTCGCGATGGAGGATTTAGGTTTTTACGAGAAAGGTAAAGCTGTTGAAGCTATAAAAAATGGAGAAACTAAACTAGATGGAAGCCTCCCAATTAACACTTCTGGCGGACTTAAGTCAAAGGGACACCCCGTAGGCGCTACAGGGGCGGCCCATGCTGTAGAAACCTTTAAGCAGATGCGAGGCATTGCTGAGAGAAACCGACAAGTAAAATTTGACGTTGAAAGAGCTATGACACATAATTTAGGTGGATCTGGTGGTACATGCGTGGTTCATATTTATGAAAAATAGAGGTGAAAAGAAAAATGACAGAAGCAGATAAAGATTTTACAATAGAAAGTTATTTGGATTATATTCGTAATAAAAAATTGATGGGTTCAAAATGCAAAGATTGTGGCGAGCAATATGTTCCTGTTAGAAAGTTATGCACGAAATGTAATTCAGCTAATATGGAATGGGTTGAGATGTCAGGAAAAGGTAAAATTGCTGCCTTTACATGCATTACTGTAGGTACACCTTTTTTTGTAGAGAAAGGCTACGGCAGAAATAAACCTTATTGTTTCTCGGTTATTAAGCTTGACGAAGGACCAATGGTTAGTGGCCAATTAGTAGGTGTGGACGAAAGTAAACCAGAAACAATTAACGTAGGTATGCCAGTAAAATCTACATTTTTGGAGACAGATATAAAAGGTGAAACAAAAATAGATTTAGGTTTTGAACCACTCTAAACTAAATAAATATATTTTTTATTTTTTATTTTTATTATAATAATACTAAGTTGTTTGAATGTATCTTATCATTGGTGGATTCATATAAAAAAATCTCACAAACTAATCTTGACTATATCGATTGTGCTAATTGTGGTAATACCGATTACTATCTCAATTATTTTATTATCGAATAGTAATACATTCACAAATTTAGATGTTAATTTATATTTTAACGGTGATAACGCGTATACATATGTAGAAGATCAGTTAAATATCAATACAACGCATTATAGGACGCCTGGGACTCAAGGTAGAGAAGATTGTGCCACATATTTCGTCTCAAAATTTCAAGAAATCGAACCTTCGATAAACTACACTCTTCATAACTTTACAATTTATTCGGTAGATTGTCAAAATGTGTTGTTTAAAATGAACGAAAACTTTTCTAATATTTTAATTTTAGGCGCTCATTACGACTCAAGGGCGAGAGCCACAAAAGATAGCGCAAATCAAAACTTACCCGTTCCAGGAGCCAACGATGGAGCTAGTGGTAGCGCCGTTTTAATAGAACTTGCTAATGTTTTATATGATAGAAGACAAAATCTGTCTGTACAAATTTGGTTTTTGTTTTTTGATGCGGAAGATCAAGGTGATGATTATAGCCATGGAATTTTACTTTGGGACTGGTGTGAAGGTTCTACAAAATTTGTACAAGACATTGAAAACTTTTATAATTCTTCTAAAGAGCATTTTGATGCGATGATATTATTAGATATGGTTGGAGGAGCAAATTTAAAATTTATTAGCGAACAACATTCAACCTCCTCGTTATTGAACGAATTATTTGAGACCGGTAGAGAATTAGGATATACTTCCCAATTTCCTTCTGATCCAACAATCAATTCCATTACCGATGACCACGTACCATTTGTAAATTACGGAATTCCCTCAGCAGATTTAATCATTAACTTTTGGAATAACCCCTCTTGGCCTTACCATCACACGACCGAAGATAATTTATCTCATATTTCAAATTATAGTCTCGAAGTAACGGGAAAAACAGTAGAGCAATTCATTTACAATAACTACTTAGAACCTAACAACCAATTTCAAGGAAAATTTCCGTGGAACGACGATTTTAACCTTCCTAATTCTGATTTATTGACTTTAATTGTGATTCTTCTACCAATCATCGGTATAGCATCTGTTTTGTTAATCGTTCGTTCAAGGTTGATCAAACCTAAAAATTCAGTCTAAACGGACATTGCATTTTATTTCTTCTTTCCTAAGATTGCGCGATGATTGGTTTTATCTGTATATATTTCTAACAATTCAAAAGCGTTAAAAACACGTTTTAGTTCAGCTATTGTAAAGAAATGATGAGGAAGCCCCTCTTCTGGACCTGATTGAGGAATATAAGTTCTTTTTTCGACTTTTTTCAATTCCCACTTTTTTACGGGGAAAACTTGAAGAAAAGGAACTGTGATAAAAATAAATCCTTTTGGTTTTAAGACTCTCTCAATTTCTTTAACGGAAAAGCGTATTTTTTTCATTAAATTATGATGAATTACTTGAATTGAGATAATAACATCAAAAAAATCGTTCTCATAAGGAAATTTTTCATCAATTCTCTGATTTATTAGTTTTGCTGATAATTTTTCTTCGTCTAACCAATTTTTAGCAATTTCTAAACCTTTTGGCGATTTATCGAGACCGTAAACATCAAACCCTTTCTTTGAGAAAAACAATAGATGCCTGCCGGCCCCACATCCTAAGTCTAAAACGCGCTGAACGCCACTTTCCTTAAAGACTTTGGTTAATCTTTCCATATCTTGATGTGGATTTGTAAAGACTTTACCTCGTTTTGTGAATATATCGTCCCAGTCAGGCATATCAATACTTATGTAATTAAATTCTCAAAAGAAAATAAAATATTATTTAATGTTCACATACATAGAAGTATCTTCCATACTTCTCTTTAAATGCTTCTGCGACTTCGTCTATTTTGGGACGAATAAATTCGTAGCCGTCTTTAATACTTTCATATGTAATTGGAAGGGTCCCTAAAACCTCGCCGTCAACTTGACACACGTAAGGCTCATCTTCAGGATTTTTCATTTCAATCCTCACTTTCTTGCTTTGGTATTCAGAAATATCCGGATGAGGCAAAAGCGACGCGTCATACATCCTTTTAAATTGAAGAAGAAGTTTAAATTTTCCAATGTTTACTACGCTTATATCAAATAACCCATCATCAACTTTAGCTCTTTGACATACATACATCCCGCCCCCATAAGCACCTCCATTACCTACAGCAGCCAGGTTAGCTATTCCTTCGTAAGTGTCGTTATCCATCGTGACCTTTATCTCTCTACTTTTCCACGAGAATAACGTTTTAAGAATAATCGCATTATAATTTTTTTCTTTATTTTCATTTGATCTTCTAGCCACCTCACCGTCAAATCCCTGGCTTCCAATGCCCAGAAAGTATCGCTCTACTCCTTCGTCTGTTTTGGCGAACCCAATATCTGACTTACTAGTGTGGTTTTCTGCTATAATTTCGCACGCTCTTTTAATGTCAGGTGTGATTCCAATTGCCGCAGGGATGTCGTTTCCAGAACCCATTGGGATAAACCCGCATAAAGCTCCTGAATTAGAGCTAATAACGCCGTGAAAAACTTCATTACAAGTTCCATCTCCGCCAGCTCCAATGACACGATATCCCTCTTTTGCTAACTGGTTAGCCAGACTGATAGCATGTCCTGCAAATTCTGTTTTGAATAACTTGTAAGAAATCTTAAAATCATCTAAACATTTTTTTGCATATTCTATATCTTTCTCGGTCTGTGTTGGTTTTCCAGCAATAGGATTATAAATTATTGCATAATCTGTTTCCATAATTAACACGCTTAATTTTTAATATTTTAATAAAAGAAAGTCAATTTTTTATTTTAATTTAACTTTGAACCTCGAACTATTTAAAATTTCTAGTTTTAAAACTTATGAAATATAATCAGATTTTTCTCGAAATTGAATGCTTTATTGAGGGAAAGGAACGCAACGCAAATTATCTTAATCATTAAGACTTGTAACGTTATCTTACAGAATTTACTTTTCCTTCCAAACAGTTCCGCAACCGCTACAAGTATATTTCTTTCCGTAAATTTTAGGAAACGTTGTATCGCAAATAATATCTGTTCGATCGATTGTTTCATGGATTTTGTACCAGTTTTCGTTGTCGCATATTGGACATAATCTACGGCCCTCTGGTTTTGGAATCGTTAATGTTTCTCCTGAGCGACAGAAAAGCCCTTCGCTTTTAATTGAGACAATTAAGTTTTTTTTCTGAAGAAAACTTTTAACTACAGGTTCAATCACGTCTACATTTGATTTAAATTCATCAGAAGTTTGAGATAATTCAATAATTGGTGCGCTATCTTTGATCATTTTAATATAACTTGAAACAATAGGATTAATCTCACTCCTTTTTGGTAATCGTTCATATTCGTCAAAAAAATTGTCGACAAAACTCTCTACATAAATCTTTTCGATATTCAATCCTTTATGATTAACTTCTCTAACAATATCGTCAATAATATATTCTTTTAAGACCGGATCTTCTAAAAACATGCAGTAAAGCCTCAACCTTATGAGTTTTTGAGATGATTTATGTTTTAATTAGTTTAATACAAATATTTTAAGATGCTATTCTATAAAATACTATCTCTAGATTTATTTCTAGACAAAAAGGACCAAAAAACACATGAAATAACTCGATTCGATATTTTAAATCTCATCATTAGTGTAAGAAGAAAATATATATTAGCATCTTTATTTATTTAGACAAGAGAAAGGAGATTTTTAAAAAAGATGGATACGAAAAATTTGAAGAACTCAAAAGAAAAAGAAAAAACCCCCATATCTCACAAAAAAGTAATTATTGCTGGTGTAATGATATGTATTGCGTTCTTCGGCTCCTTTTTGCTCTATTTTGGTTTACAAGTTGTTCTTAATACAGAGGCCCCTATAGTTATCGTAGTTTCTGGCTCTATGGAGCCTAATATTCGCGAAGGAGACTTATTATTCGTAGCGGGTGCCAATCCTGAGGATATAATAAATGGTACAGCTGAAGATAAAAATGGAGATGTAATAGTATTTGACGCTCGTGGATTATGGGTTGGAGCTCCTGAAGAACCTATTGTCCATCGCGTAGTTGGTAAGTATTTGAATGGAGATACATGGTATTTCATTACAAAAGGGGACGCTAACTCGCTACCAGATCAAGCATCTGTCCCAGAAACTCGTATAATAGGGGTGGTAATAGGTGGAATACCATATATTGGATGGGTAAAGATTGTCTTAACAGAGTCTGGGTTATTAATTCCTTTACTAGTCATAATATCTGTGTTCCTCGTAATAAGCATAATTCGGGATATTTTTCAAGAAGATGATGAAGATAGAGATAAAAACCAAAAGAAAATTAATGATAATAACCAAGATTCTTCTGAGATACAACCACCAAAAACAAATCAAAAACAAATAAATTAAATTAAATTAAATACCTACTTTTTGTTTATAAAAATTAAACTTATATATAGGAATAATTAGTAAATATTAATTACACATTATATTTTGATAAATTAGGTGATATTAAATGGCTTGGACTCCACCAACAAAATGGACTGTAATGTTCTCCTTCCTCGTATTAGCGGGAGGATTGTTTGTATTAACTGAAATATTCTTTGGATTTTCAGGTGTATTACCCACTTTGGCTCTTGGAACATTCACCCCCTCAGAAACTTGGGGCGTTATAGGAATGGGACTAGTATTTCTCGCTTGGTTTCTAATGTTTCTTGGCGTAAAATTAAAAGGTTTGTAATTTTTAATATTTTTTTTTATTTTTTTACTATTAAGTTCTTTATGATTTTTCAAAAGTTAAAAATAAACCTTTTGTTAGTGAATAATTAGCGAATATTAACTACACATTTTATTTTGATAAATTAGGTGATATTAAATGGCTTGGACTCCACTAGTGAAATTTACAGTAATTTTATCGTTCCTCCTATTCGTAGGGGGATTTTATATATTAATCAATTTATTCTTTGTAACTCCAGATCTACTGCCCGCTTTGGCTCTTGGAACATACAACCACACGGAAACCTGGGGCATTATAGGAACGATACTAATGTTTTTCGCATGGTGGTTAATGTTTCTTGGACTAAAATTAGAAAGTTTGTAATTTTTCATATTTTTTTTTATTTTTTTACTATTAAGATCTCTATGATTTTCCAAAAGTTAAAAATAAACCTTTTATGTAGGAATAATTAGGAATTATTAATTACACATTTTATTTTGATAAATTAGGCGATACTAAATGGCTTGGACTCCACTAACAAAAGGGATTGTAATTTTATCTATCCTCGCAATAGCAGGAGGATTGTATGTATTAACTGGTTTATTCTTTGGACTTACAGGTGTACTGCCCCCTCTAGCTCTTGGAATATTCAACCACACGGAATCTTGGGGCATTATAGGAACGGTACTACTTTTTCTCGCATGGTTTCTAATGTTTCTTGGACTGAAATTGGAAGATTTGTAATTTTTCTTAATTTTTTTATAGTTTTTTTGTTATTATCCAAAAGTTACATTTGAATTATAAACCTTCTTAAAAAACGTTTTAGAGAAGTAGATTGCTAAAACACCTTTAAATGAGTTGAAAATCTGAGTATAGAATATTAAATCACATTATTAGTAAGATAATAAAATTTTTATGAAGAAAAATATTTTAAAAATTATAGTTTAAAAATCGTAATAATAAAAAAATTACGAGATAACAACGATACAGTATACAAAAAAATACAAAACAGAAAAGTGAAAAAAAAAATGCCTGAAGAAAAAACAGAAACAGAAACAGAAACAGAAACAGAAGTTAAAGAAGTTAAAAAACGAATGCCTCGAGAAGAAAATTCGGTCTTTGTTGGACGTAGACCCACTATGAATTATGTTATGGCCACTATGATGATCCTCAATAAAGGAGAAGATTGCACAGTTAAGGCCAGAGGGAGAGCTATTTCCCATGCTGTTGATGTATGTGAGATTTTAAGAAATAGATTCTTAAAAGGAACCGAATACAAAGGAATTACACTCAGTACAGAACAACTCGAAGGAGAAAATGGGCAGACTAACAACGTTTCAAGCATTGAAATCGTGCTTGCTCCTCCAAAATAGAGAAAAACATAAATTTCTCTTCGCTAAAACAAAATAACAAAAAACCACTCTTTTTTTTCTTAATTTTCCCTTCTTAGTTCAATCGCGATGCCTTGAATTGTTATTAGGATTTGATTTTTTTTACTCTGCATCAATTAAATAGCACCTTTACGATTAATTTCTTAAGTCCCATAGTGGTTCAAATAATGCCGTATTTGGATAATTATTTGGAAGATTATTAAGATATGACAAAACATTTAAAAGCTCAGATGGTAAAATTAATATTAATAAAAAATCAATTATAATTGATTTGTAACTGATTTTTTAATACTTTATAAGAATTATAAGAAGAGGAAGGAAAAAAATGGCTAAGGTAGAACCCTTATATGTAAAATCAAAAGTTCGAGAGTATATAAAAGCAAAGGCATGTAACACAAGCTCAGGTGTGCTTGATGGAGATACTTTTAATGGTATAATAATTAAGATCCTTGACAATGCCATTCGGCGTGCTAAAGCAAATGGAAGAAAAACGGTTAAAGCAAGAGATTTATAGACAAATTTATATTAAATTCCACTTTTCTTTTTTTTATTATTATTCAATCTTTACTTTAAGTGTTCTTCAATTAGGTTGTATACTTTTTCAAGGATTTCTACTTTTGGCAGAAAAGTTATTCGCAGATGTCCTTTTCCATAATCTCCAAAACCAGAACCATAAACCGTACAAACGCCTGTTTCTTTAAGTAAATCCACTACTAACTCCTTATCGTCTTTCCATTTTCCTAATTCTTTAAGATCTAGTTTTGGGAAGAGGTAAAACGCTCCATTAGGCTTAACGCAACTAATACCCTCAATTTTTCGCAACCTATTGTACGAGTAATCCCTTCGTTCTTTTAATTTTTGTACCATTTCTACGGTGTGGTTGCTTGAAGTTTTTAAAATATCTACTGCCGCAAATTGAGCAACGGAATTAGCAGATAGACGCGCTCTCGCCATTTTTGCTATGCCATTCTTTAATTCGTCGAGTTTATTTTCAGGGTCGTGGTAATAAAGATATCCGAGCCTCCATCCAGTTACTAAATGCGTTTTTGAAAAACCGTTTAAGCCAATAATGGGAACGTCTTTAGTTAAGGAAGCGGGACAGACATAAGGCTTATCATATACTATTTGATCGTAAATTTCATCAGATAAAATAGGTAAGTCATATTCTCCAGCTAAATCTATTATTTCCTTAATCTTTTTCTCTCCGTACATGACCCCAGTTGGATTATTTGGAGTGCATATTAATATTGCTTGAGTCTTATTTGTAATTTTCTTCCTTAAATCTTCAATGTCAGGCTCCCAATCATCATCCTCGTTAAGCGCATATTCGACTGGTTTTCCATCAAAAAATTTAGCGTAATTAATATATAATGGGTACGATGGACCTGGTATAAGTAATTCTTTACCGTTTTCGATTAATCCGGCTATAATAAAATAAATTCCTTCAGTAACTCCTGAAGTAACCAGAATATCATCGATTCCAATATTTAAGTTTTGTTTTTCACTAAGAATTCTGCCAATTTCTTCTCGTAGCTCAATAACACCTAGTGAATTGACGTAATTATTTTTACCCTCGCGACTAGCTTTAAATAAAGCCTCTGAAATAAATTCGGGAGTAGGAAAGTCATAGGCAACTGGATCTCCAATATTTAAATGATAAACCTTTTTACCACTTTTAGCTACTTCATGAGCAACAGCAGCTATTTCTCTTATTGCGTATTCAACGCCTTTTACTCTATTTGTAAGCAAAATATTCCACTTTATACTTTTAATAATTAATTAATATAGTACACTTAAGTAAATAGAATGAGAAATAAATAAATTTACTATCTTGAGAATGGGTCTAATAAAATTAAAAAAATTTAAAATTGAAATTCCCTATTACGCAATTTGCTTACCAGATGACCACGTGAGAGAAGCTGAATTCCAAATTGAGTGCTATAATCACGCGAAAAATCTGTGGCAATATTACAAATCATAATACCCCCTTCTATCTCGGGGATATCAACGCACGCTTTATGTAGTTGTCTTAATTGAGTAATAGATATTTCTCTTTTCCAATCTCGAATAAATACGCCATATCTACCATGCTTCCCGTTATTAATAACCGCATTAAACGTCCAGTATTTACCGGATTGCCCTTTTAATTTTTGCGGGCCGTTAACAAATTCATATTTCTCAGAAAAAACTTTCTCGGTTAATTCAGATAAAGGTTTATCTCCAAATGACATAAAATCACATTAAGTTTTAATTAAATATATTTCATACGTAATATATAAATCTTATTTAAACAGATAAAGATAATAATCTTAAAAATAAGTAATACGTAGATATTATCTTCGGAATATCCAATAAATAGTAAGATTAATAACTATTTAGATATCCGACAAAATTCCTTAATGACACAACATTATTAAACAGCGAATAATTTGCTGTGGTTAAACAATTTAAACAAAGGGTAATCGCCGCAGATATCCGAACCATTGTTTTTAATGTATGGATATAAATTAAGTCGTAGAAATTCGATTAATTTGATTGCTACCACTTCACATATTTTATTACAGCTCAAGAAGTTATCAGAGAGAATATTACAATTATTGTTATGAATAAAACAAAATTTTTTCATCTGTAAAGACAATCCTTCAGCGGGTAAGAGGCTAATACGGTCCCAAAAATCTTTAAACCCTCCTAAATGACTTGGAGCAATACTCATAAGCTCTTCTTTTAAAAGTTTAAACTTCAATTTTGAATTTCTACTATCCTTATAACCTAATCTCTCTCTAATTAATCTGAATTCTTTTTTAGCTTCAATATGACATAGAAAAATATATTTTTGCAAAAGCTTTTCGGCTTCTTTTGCCTTTGTAATATTAATTATACTCCATCCAGAGCTTTTCTTACAACTGATTTCATTACTATTCAGATTTGAGAATCCTGTAGGATAAATCCAACATTGGGGGGGTTTAATTCCAGATTTGTGAATCAAACATCCATTTATTTCTTTATCAAATAAAAAACATTTTCCCGTTTTTTCATTAAACCTTAACTGAAAAGTAAATATGTTGCTTCTAACGAAATCTCTCTTACTGGCATATCCTCTTTTAATATATTCTTCAGCTAGAATTTTTGGAACATCAATTTTGATAGAACAACAATCTCCCTTACAAATTTGAGGATCTGTACAATTGGGTCCTTCAATGGCAGATTTCATTAAAACATTAAATTGCGCGATAATTTGCCAAAAGTAAAAATTATTTTGATCTTTCAACTTAATTAATTAATCTTAATTTTGATTTTAAAATTCTCTATTTCCTAAAATTTATTAATTTGAACTTTATTTTTTTATTGTTAAAAATTTGTCAATAAAACAATATAAAGTAAGGAAGCAGAGAAAATGTCGGATTTAATAATCGTTGATATTACAGAAAATGAAAAAACTCTTTTAGATGGTCAATTAAATCAAAAAGAAATTAAAGGAAACGGAAAAATTTTAATAAAGAACCCTTCCCAGAAAAGTCGGCTATGGAATTTAGGATGCGATTTAAAAGAAATTGTTAATACAACAATCAGTTCAAGAGAATTGGATGTGGGGATTTTAAACCCTACTCAAGAATATAAAAACGAATACGAAGTTCAAAATTTAAAAGAACCTTCCCTTAAAGTCGTCGATATTTTTGATACTACTATGTCAATTTCAGATAAAGTAAATAACGCATTTCTGTTTGAAACTGAAAATAAATGCAAATTAAAGCTTGTCTTAACGAACCCTTTAGACATACCTATATCAAACATTAAAGTGAAAAGAGAGATACCTTCGTTCTTCCAAGAAATTGAGATTCTTACCCCTAATATCGGTGTTGCTGGTATAATTGAGGAGTCAGAATTAAGATTTCTGAGTTGGGATATCGTATCGTTAGATGGACAACAAAGAGCTGAGTTAGAATTAACTTGTACGGTAAATTTAAAAGATAGCGATGTAAAAGCCTTAGGAACGTTAGATGTTACTTACTTAATCAATAATTATAAACTAACCATGATTACTCCCGAAGTTCGAGGACTCACTGATTCGATGTCTGGAATTGATAGAGACGAAGGTTCTCAACCGGGAATGTGGGATTGTAGTGTTGAATTTATTAACGAGTCGGAGTTTCAAGTTAGAGTAGAAAACGTTAAAGTTTCACAAAAAATTACTACGGGAACCGAAAATGTCGTATCTCAAGCCCCTAACCGATTACTTAATCCTGAACAGTCGTGGGATTTTGATTTTCAAGTTGAATCTAAGGACGTTCCTGAATTAAGTTCCTCGATCGAGTTTACACCGTTATTTGTGGTGCTTACTAGAGTTGTTGGTGAAATTAATAAGGAGTCCACCGTTTACCCCGTTTTAAGAGCTAGTATAAATAAATCTATTAACCCTCCCGAGGTTGATGCCTACGCGAATACAGACATGGTAATAGAAAATACAATTGTCAATAATGGTACTTCAATTATAGGAGCAATTAACATTATAGATGAAATTCCTCAAGATTTTGTACCACCATTAATAAATCAAGTTAAAGTTACGCTAGGGAATATAGATATTAGTTCTCGAACTGATTTTACTAAAAAAATTGAACTTGCACCGAGTGACCAAAGTCCAGACTCAAAACACCAAATTATCCTCGAATTTTTCAATCTATCTAACGAATTTATCCAAGACGCTAAATTAATTGTCTCATACCCACTTAAAGCAAGGAATCCAAGACCACCTACAGAAACGCTTTATAAAACTCCTATAAAAATAGAAATAAATAGCCCAGTTGAAGGAAATTTATTTACTAAATCTCCAGATATAGAACCAGAGATTAAAGTGAAATACGTTAAGCGCAAACTGAAAACGCTTAAAAGCATAAAACCTGGAACGTCTGAAGGAGAATTCTCCATTAGCGTTAGAATTCAAAATAAAGGAAACGTAGAGTTAGAAAATATTATTGTTAAGGATAAAATCCCTAAAGGCTTTGATTTAACTAATATTAACATCGATGACTATAATGTAGTTAAAATTGGGGAAGAATCTGAATTACAAGTCAAAATTGCTGAATTGAAGGGGAATGATTCATTAAGCCTTAATTACAGCTGTTCTGGACAGGGGGACTATCCAAGATATGAACCAGAGATCATTGTTCAAGGCCGTGAAGGTTCTGAATCGGCTCAATCATCTGATAATCAAGAGGGGGCTCCCGCTCAAACTGTTAAGGGTTCTATTACTTCAATAAGTACAGGGAAAAGTGCTATTATTAACGATCTTTTTTCAAATATTTTTAAGAAAATAGATCAAACCATAACCGGAAATGTCTTAAGCGCTTTCATAGAAGATATGAGGGACCAATTTCCACCGGGGCCTGTTTTACATCAATTTATGCAGTTTGCTAAAGATATCAAAACAGATAAATTAGTTGTTGGTTCTTTAAGAGACGAAGTGTTAGCAAAGTTAAAGGAGTTTAAGGGAAAATATACTTAAAAAATCTTTTTTATTATTCTATTTTTTTATTTTTTATTTAATTTAAAATGCAGTCTTAAGCGTGTTTTTGGAATTTATTCATCTCTTTCTTAATTTTTGTTTGTACAATATCAACTTCTAATTGATATTTATCAATTATTTTAATTTTTTTATCCAATATTGGAGAATCAGTTTTCCTTTTTTCAATTTCTTTTTTAACCAAGCTATTATATGTTTTTATTTGTTCTAAAGAATTAATTATATTTTCTAAATATTCTAAATTTTCCTTATTATTTGCCGAATCGATTGTTTGGTCCTTATGCTGTAGAAAAGCATAAAAGATATTCTCAGGTTTTATATCGTAAGATTGACTTTTTGAATAAGGTTCTAGCCTTACTTCATCCAATATATTAGATTCATAATTAACAGATATATTTTTCGTATAAGAAACGTCATTAAATTGATCTGTTCTTGATTGGTTGATTGATTCATCCAATTCTTCAAAATCAGTATCCAATTTTAATTCGTCTAATTCAACTTGAGTCATTAGTGGTGTAAACCTTACTTGTAAATGCTTCTTTCCATAAAACCTTTCTTCCTCATAACGAATTATTTGGGTGTATGTCTGAATCATCTCTTCACCAATTGGAGCGAACAAAACGCCTTCGTTCGGGTCGAGTTGTTGCAATAATGTAGATATTCTATCTTCTTTTATAGCACCAGTTACGAGGATTTTTTGCCAAGGGTATCGTTCACTAAATCCTAATAAAGGATTTCTTACGATAACTTCAACTTTATCAAGAAGATTAGCTTTTCTTAAATTTTCTAAAGTAACATTTGCGATCTTTGGATTTGCTTCTATTATTACAATTCTACCATTTGGAGCTAATTTATGAGCTAACGCGGCGATATATCCGCTTTTTGCTCCTAAAATAAGTAAATCGTCATTGTCATTCAATATTAATTCTTGTAACATGATCGAAATCATATGGGGGGCAGAGATCGTTCTAAGCGTATCTGGCCGTTCTTTATCGAAGTAAAATAGAACTGGGGCGTCGTTGTAAATTCTAACTTGATCCTGTATTTCTTTTGGTATAAATTCTTTTAGAGGAACATCTAAAAATGCCTTAAATAGCCTAATATCTTTCAAATAGCCGTTAAAATATAGCGTAAATAACAGCTGTATTTTTGAACGAAATAATTTACGATTTTCCATTTTTCCGTTTTGTCTACAAACTTATTGATAAACATTATAGTTATTAAAACTATTTATATTAAAAGATTATAAAATACTAATTGTGTCAAATCTTTTGGGATAATTAAGTTATGTTTGTTTTAGAGACATCAAATTTTAAGGAAGCTAGGATAACTATTTTTCTGATTTCTATAAATGCACTTTTGTACTTTTTTTTCTCTTTAGCTTTCGAGGATTTATTTTATCAATTGGTTCAAATTAATAGCAAAATCTTTGTCGAACTTGAAGTTTGGCGCCTATTTACTTCTATGTTTTTACACGGTGACGTTATGCACCTTTTCTCTAATATGATCGCACTCTTGCTTTTTGGAACTTATGTCGAGCTCAATTTTTCCAAATTCGAATTCTTATTGATATATTTCATTTCAGGATTGATTGGAAATATGTTTTCATTATATTTGTTACCCCTTAATGTAATAAGCCTAGGCGCATCTGGTGCAATTTTCGGATTGATTGGGGCTACTTTATCGTTAGTAATAGTGGAAAGGGACACTCCCTTAATAATGTTAGGCTTATTTTACGTGTTTTATTTCTTAGTTTCCTCGTTTTCGCCCGGAATCAACTATTTTGCTCATATCTTTGGGTTATTAGGAGGCTTTTCAATCGGTTTTGCTTTTAAGAGGAAGAAAAAAACCTTTGAAACTTATTAAAATCATTTTTAAGTTCTAATGTCCAATTTACTAAAAATAAATATAGTTATTAGAAACATAATTACTGGAAAGGAAATTAAGCCAATTAACCAACTTACTTCTTCTATTCCTAAGATAAACGCTCCACTAAGGAGATAATTGGAGATTACCTCGATCATTCTATTAACAAAATAGTAATATGAAAAATTTTCTAAACCGATAACTATAAAGAATTGTTCTACAAAGAAAAAATAAAGAATGGGGATAAGTATTGAAATGATTACATTACGCGTTAATGTTGACAGCATAAACGATATCGAGAAACTAAAGAGAAAAGTCAAAAATATCATGAGGAATCCTATAAGTAAAATTTCTAAAGAAACAATTAAACCAGTGCTTATTAATAAAACTGCCCCCACTATAACGAAAGACATGAGTTCTAACGCTGTAGAATATAGAATTATCGCTATAACTTTTGATAATAAAATCCTTTTACGTGAGGGTGGCGTAGAATACAGCATCATAGCAAATTTATTTGAAAATTCCTCTGATACGATATCGCTAAATATTATTATGTACATCAACCGAAAAAGTAAAATGGAAAAACCAACAAAACCATTGAAAAACAAATAATCGATATTATATTGAGTGATTGGACTGTTAATCATACGATAAGCAGTAAAAACGGGAAAAATTATCATTATTACGCAAAAAATAGTTCGCCAACTTTTCAATATTTTTTTAAAAAAGAATTTAATTAAAATAATTTGATACTTAATGAACTCGTTTTGCGTAACATTCTTTAACACGATTTAACCCTCCATAGTTAATTTATATATTTTTTGTAACACTCCCGTTAGTGGTTTCATTTCAAAGTTGTTAAAGTTTTCCAAGTAGGTTTTTAATTCGTATGGAAATTTGGTTTTGACAATTAAACTATCTCTTAAGACTGTTGGTGGTTCGAGGAACCACTCTTTTTTATCTAAATAAATTTCGTTAATTTTTGTAATTACATCGTTTGCTTGAAATTTGTTGGAAAAGATTTCGTATTCGTCGTACTCTAAGTTTTTCATGAGCGTGAAAATCGAATCAGAAATTTTTACTACGCCGTCATCTATGATCGTTACTGTATCTGCTAATTTTTCTACATCTGAGGTAATATGGCTTGAAATAAGTATGGTAATACCTTGTTTTTGTTTTACATTAATTTTGTTAATAAAATCTTCTCTTCCAAGCGGATCGATGTTAGAGAAAGGTTCGTCTAAAACAACAATTTCAGGATTTCCTGCAAATGCTAGCGCGATACCTAATCGTTGACGCATACCTTGCGAATAAGATTTCGTTTTTTTATCCCAATATTCTTCTTTTAATCCGCACCATTTTAAATTAGAATCGATTTGTTCGGTCGCTTGTTTTTGTTTAGTTCTCAGTTCTAAAATTAAAGCTACTAATTCTCTTCCGGTCTTACTAGGATAAAAACCTACGTTTTCTGGTAGAAACCCTACTTTTTGGCGCACTAGTTTCGATTGATTTTTGATGTTTTTCCCTAGAATCGTTATTTCTCCTTTCAAAGGTTTTATCAGCCCCAAGATCATTAAAAGCGTGGTTGTTTTTCCAGCACCGTTTGGACCTAAAAAGGCGAAACAAGACTTTTTGATTTCAAGTGAGAGGTTGTTTACAACGGTTTTCTTCCCGTATTTTTTCGATAATCCTTTAAGAGTAATAATTGACATTAAAAGCGAAGAACTTCTCATTAATATTAGTAATATGATGTTATAAACAAGATTATTATTAAATATATTTAAATTTCATTTTTAATCGAGTAAATCTGGATTGATAAAGACACAAAAACCTGGTTCAATCATTCATCGTTTATTTGATTGAGTTTTCTTTTTTTTGTTTCTCATAGCTATTTCCATCGAAAAATCCTTAGGACAAATGTCGTTTAAAGGGCAAATATCGCATTTTGGACGAATTGGCAAGCAAATCTCTTGTCCAAACCTCACAAATAATCGATTCACTCTAATCCATTGATCTCGAGGAATAATTCGCTTTAATTCTTCTTCGGTTTGCCCTGGTTTAGTTGTTTTTATCCAACCTAATCTGTTAGGGATTCTATGAACGTGAACATCCACTGGTATTGCGGGAATTTTAAAGGCGTATACCAATACACAATTAGCTGTTTTAGGGCCTACTCCAGGAAGAGAAACTAACTCTTCAAAATCTTTTGGTACAATTCCTTGATAATCTTCTTTTATTATTCGAGAAACTTCTTTAATGCGAGCCGCTTTAACCTTATAAAAGCCTGATTTATGGACTAAAATCTCTAAATCTTCTACGCTCGCTTCTGCGATTTCTTTTGGAGTTTGATATTTTGTAAATAAACTATTTGTAGCTTCTCGAGTATTTGCATCTCTAGATCTTGCAGATAATATTGTAGATATTAAGATTTTAAATGGGTCTTGCTTTTTTCTAGCTAGCCCATCAAGGTGAGCCTCTCCTTTTAAGACTCGTTCAATTTGGTCTAGAATTTTGATATGATTCATATTTTAACCGGGTTAGCTCATCTTTTCGAAAACATAAAGTTTTCTTTTAATTATTTGATTCTTTTTGGCATCGATTATAGCTCTAACTTGTCCTTTCTTAAATTGAAGCTTCCGGTTCGATTTATTAACTATTCTATTTAGATCTAACATTGGCACGAGTTCAAAGTTGTGTTTCCTAGCTATTTCTTCAATTCTTAATTGAACTTCGCCTCCATCAATTGTATTGAAGATCGGTAATACGATACATATTCTACGCTTAGGTTTTAAAACTTTATAACCTTCTCTAAAAGTAGCTTCGTAAATCGAGTTTAGTTTTGAATCAATAAGCTCTTTGGCTTCTGTGTAGTAAGGTTTTTGTTTGAAAAAAGGTCCCAATTCCGGTTCCGTACAAATCCCATCAAAATATTCCTTGCTAAAAGAAGATGACAATTTCTTAACGTCTGCTTTTTTAACACTTTCATTTAACATTAGTGGAATTGGCTCTTCAAGCTCCTTTAAAAGCCAATTTATATTACGCAAAGTATTCTTAACTTTGGTACCATCAATATCAGAACCACAAATTTGAAAATCTTCTATTAATGCAAATAAAAGAACTGTACCATTACCCACAAATGGATCAAGAATTAGATTATTTTCTCTTTCTTCAAACAAATTTAAAAAATTTAGCATAATAATTGCCAATTTTGGCGAAATACTGCTTTTAAACTCCTTAAATGGCCTTTCTTCGTCAATCTTTTTTTTAAAATTCGGATCGTCAGCAGTAAAAGTACGCGCGATATATACTCCTTCTTCTGTAAATCCGAATATAATTTCTGCGCGATCCTTATTGAATAAGCCATATTTTATTAAGTGATGGGGGAAAATTGGATTTAAATTACCCGCTTTAATATTTTCTTCGGGGTATTTATAGTATAACGATTTTTTAGCACCGTTCTCTTTTAACAAGCTCATAATGGATTTATTCAAAAACGGTAGAAAATGCTTTACTAACACATCAGAATAATAATCATCATCAAATAGGTTTGGATAGACCGATACAGCGTAAAATATACTTTCATTTTGTATCCTTGGGAATATTTTATTAAGCGTGGAGTTTACAACCTTCAAAATTCCCTTTCTAGTAAAATCAATCTTTTTAAATTTCTCTACAGTTGTCGGAAAGGCGTCGTAGATAGTTTGGATGTCAATAAAATCATAGATTTCAGCAATTTTCTGGCAACCTCCTAAAATATATTGAATTTTCATCAAATCGTTTACATAATACTTGCTCTTTTGCAGCGATTCAAACTCAACTATCGCGATGTTTGCCGAATAATCGGTTATTCGTCCTTGAAATTCCGAATTCTTTAAAAGATTGTCCAGTTCTGCCAAAGACAGCTGCCAGTTCGATCCTAACACAAAAAGAAATCTATTCAAAAAAAAACCTATTTGTTAGTTAAAAGTAGTTTATAGTGATGATTTTGAAAAAGAAGCATGTTATTTTTATTTTTAGGTTGAGTTAAGATTAATCTTCGTCTAAAACATATAGAAGAATCTTAATGATGTCTGCTTTCCTTGCTTTAGCGGGGAGGTTAATCTCATGCTTTTTACAATAGCTTTTCAATTCTTTCACGGTTAAACTGTTAAGATCTTCTGGCAATTCTTCAGAAAATTCTTCTGGTGCGTTTTCTTTAGTTTCTTCTGTAGATTCTTCCTCATCGGACTTAAATGAGCGTTCAAATGTCTCTCCTGAAGCGTTTTCAATTGCGCTTATTATATCTTCTAAATCTTCTTTCTTCCTTTTCGGTATCAAATCTATAACTTTTTCCTCTTCTTTTTCTTCTTTTACAGCTTCTTTGTACTCTTGTTTTCTCTGATATCTTTCTTGTTGAATATCTTTTAATTCCTTTATTATTGAATTATAATTATCTTTAAAATGTTTTAGGCTAACATTAATTAAATCAGAGAAACTTCCCCACCTTTCTTCTTTAGCAATAGAATTCGCCCAATAAAACAAATCCTTTTGTAGATCGATAGTAACCACTTGTCCTTCGGATTCAACGTCTAAAGTGAGCCATCTTAATATGTTTGCAATTATTATATCGTTATCAAAAGCAGAAAACCCGTATTCTCTTCCAAGAGATGAAAATATGGATAATGTCCCAAAGGCAACGACTTTACCTTTGTAGTAATTAACGGCAACAAGTAATGGGATTTTAGGACTATCCTCTTCAATCCATTTCTGATCTTCGAATTTATTCCTCCAACAATTTAAGCCGCCTCTTACTAACACCTCAACCTGTATGTTTTTTTCGTCTTCTACAAAACCTAAGGTTGCTAACGAACAGGAGCTTGATAAAACTATCTTTTTTATGTTTTCGGTGATATAATGTTGTTTAAAATCAGTTAATAACGGTCTTTTTTGCAAATTAACGTAATTCACTGAATCATTAACATCATCCGTAAAGAATTCAAACCCAAACTTCCTCGTTAATTCATTTATATTGGTTCTATTTAAATACTCTCCGCCTCGGGAGCCTATAATAAGTAAACTTCCGCCAGTTCTTACGTATTCCTCTAAAACTTCTATTTCTTTCGGTTTTAAGTTAATGTTTTTAGGTATAGATATAATAACTGCATCGTAAATTCGAGCTTTTTCTAACGCGTAAAAGCCAGCCTCGATCTTTCCTAATTTATAACCAGAAGCAAATAAGAACTGAGTGAAATCCGCATAGCTAGACGCTTCTAAAGTTAACATGCCGTCGTGACTATAGTCTAATCCAATTTTAATAATTTTCAAAAATACCCACCAGAATCATTTTAATAATTTTATTCAAAAATATAATAATTTTCTGCTTTTATATATTTTACAGTAAAATTCTTACTTTTTTACTCACTTAAAGAGAATAATAAAACCAAGTAATATTTCCATTTTATAAAATTGTATAATGTTGATTTGGTTCAAAAAATAAAAGAAAAAAAGTTAGATAATAATTAGATTTTGACAATAATGTTTTTTCTTGCTAGCAGCATTGCGATTCCTGCTTCTATAGCAATTGGTAAAACTCCAACCAGAATCATAGTAAGTATGGGGTTTGCTATAAGAAAATCTCTATAACCATCTGCCAAAAAGCCAACATATTGATCGAAGATAAAAGCAATAATGAACAAAAGTAGCATGTTTTTTCCCATTTCGGAAAGCACCGGGACTTTAAAATTCATTTTCTCAAACCCATAAAAGACTGCGATCAAGAATCCAGAAGCAGCTATTGCTAACAAAGCAAGAGAGGTTGTGGCATCGTGGTGCTCTGCGTATTGAATCCAGTCAAAGCAATAAAACGCTATAATAGCAATTGTAGATATTGGGAGGATTCTTTTCTTAAATCCAACGCTCGGATCGCTAGGATCAAGTTTGTACCATTGAGAAAAGCAAGTACCCGCTATCGCAATGGCGGCGTGATTAAGTGCGTTCCACGGAAATATTAGAGGTCCATCGACTGGTCCGTAATGGTCAAAACCCGGGAGAAAATATAATGCAGCGTGCAAAATTAGTATGCCGATACACAAATAGATTCTATGATCCGCTTTTTTTGGAATAAGAAATACGCTTAAATACGCTGCAAACGAGCCAATCGCCAGATTTGCTAGCGTTCCTTTATATAAAACCTCATCCCAAGGGATAGAGCCTCCAAGAAGCAATCCACCAATTAATCCGTCAGCCAATAAGGATAAGCCGTATAGAACGGCAACCCTTATAAGACCATGTTTCCACGCCGCAACAATGCCTTTTTTCTCTCTTCTACTATTAAACGCGATAAATCCTACATACCCTAATATAAACATAAAGATTTGCTGGCCGATGTCTATAATAGTGATTATTGCTGGATATCCTTTATAGTATTGAAAGCCATGGTTTAAAAGAGGAGGTCCTATTGGAATAACGCTACCTAAAAAATCACCCGATAGCGGCCAAGTTATTACAGAGACGATCAATAAAACAATAACTAACCCTCTGAATTGATCTAACCACTCGTATCGCTTGTGTAATTGTTCCGATCTTTCTGATTCAACTTCAATTTTTTCTTCAGACATTTTCAATCATTTTTTTCGATTTATTGTATAAAATTTTTAAAAATATATGTGTAATTATTAGTTTTGATAGATGCGAATTTAAAAATATCGCTATAGAAAAAGGTAAAGGTTATTATAAGATTACGACGAATTAAAATTAATTTTATAAAATTTATACATGTGAGCTTAATATGAAGAAAAGGGAGCTTATTTCGTTATTTTTCTTTTTATCTTTAATCTTAATCATTTTAATGGACAGTGCTTTATTCCTTCCTAATGAAGTTTTAATTGCTGCAGATTTAGGTATATATTTTGATAGTATAGGGATCATCATTAGCGTTTATACGATCGTTAATGGAGTTTCGGTACTAATGTTTGGTTATTTGACCGATTTGATACAAAGAAAAAAGATTTTAATTTTTGCGGGGTGTTTATGGTCAATAACGGCGATATTACACATATTTGTTGAAGAGTTTTGGCAATTAATCCTTACTAGAATCGTTGCTGCGATTGCTGTAAGCGTAACAACTCCACTTGTAATTTCTTATTTAGCTGATATAGTCTCATCGGATTCTCGTTCAAAATCTTTCGCCTTCTGGGGTTTAATATCCACTATTGGAAGTCTCGTTGCTGGAGCAATTGCTTTAGCGTTTAACGCGATTGACTATGGAGCGATTGAATCGTTAACCATTCCTGAAAAAATTAACTTTATTGCCATTACTTATCCCGAATTTTTATACACATGGCGGTTACCGTACTTTTTCCTGGGAATTATTGCGCTTATTTTTACTATATTAAATTTTTTTATTACCGTAGAACCTAAAAGAGCGGCAAAAGAGAAATCTTTAGAAAATGTTTTAACAGACGAAGACATTCGCTATTCATATAAAATTAAATTTTCAGATTTGAAGTTTATTTTTAAAAGAAAGTCGAACTTCTTTTTAATGTTTAACTTTTTCGATGTTATTGCTTCCGGACTATTAGTAGCTTACATTTTTCCTTATATTCAACTTGAGATTGGTGTTAATGTCGTTGATCTCAAGGTCATTATATTATTATTGTTTGCGGTGGTGTTAGGATTAATCATTGGTCAGTTTGGGCTTGCTCATTGGGGAGATAAAAAAGTTCAAAATGGAGATCTTTCTGGTAGGGTGAAGGTGGCAGTAATCTGTTCAATTTTAAATCTACCATTTCTTCTATTCGCATTTGCGATGTCGCCTAACGTAACGAGCTCATCCTTCTTTTTTGGTGCTCTAATCGTCAACGACATTGTATTTTGGGTCTTTTGGTTAATTTACTGCATGTTTATAGGGCTTGGGCTTGCTTTTACAATGGGTATTGGTCCTAACTGGTATAGTTCTCTTATTGACGTAAACTTCCCCGAAAACCGAGGTACCATGATTGCGGTGGGCTCCTTTATTGACACTATAGGGCGAGCATCAGGTGCCGTTATTGGAGGATTCGTGGTTACTATGACAGGTAGTTTTTCTGCTACAATTTTTTGGTCCACGCTAATTTTTGGACTAATTTCAATTTGTTTTTGGGTTCCACTTTTCTTTACTGCTGAAAAAGATTATAATGAAATAAATGAAATTATGAAAAAGAGAGCGCTAATGATAACAGATCAAGAAGTAAGAAACGAATAAAGCGTCTTAATCTTTACTTACTAAGATATCGATAACAACATGGTATAAATGTGGACCATAACTTTTTACAAATCTTTCTGATAATAAATCGCATTTGAAACTACTTGTTTCTGCAATTTCTTTAAATTCATTGAACAAACTTAGGTAATTTTCTTTCGTAGCGACCCCTTCATAATGAAAGGTTGTTCCACTCTCCTTTGTTAAAGTTAAGGCTTCTTTAATAAAGTCTTTTGGAGCCGGAAAGACGCCCATTATCACTCGGTCAGCTCTCACTCCAGATTTACTCAATTTAATAACTTCAATCTTACTATCGCCATTAATTGGGACAATTATATCATCGAGATGATTAATTTTGATATTTTCAGTTAAGAATTTAAAGGATTCAAGGTTGAGCTCTATACTATATATTATTTTTGGCTTCGAATGTTTCGCGATTGGCAAAGAAAAGTATCCAATACCCGCGAACATGTCCACAATTACCTCATTTTCTTTCACTAAAGTTGCTAAAAATTTTCTTTCGTTCAGATTTCCCATACTAAACATAATCTTAGTAAAATCGAATCTATAGATAACTCCGTGTTCTCTATGGTCCACAATTGGATTATCTTCTCCCACTAAAAACACGATATTTTCTGGCGTTCTATATTTTCCTTTAATTCTGCCCATGTTTAGATAGACAGATCTAGTACTCGGTAAAAGTTCCATATACTTTTTTGCAATAAGGATTTTTTTCTCCAGCAATACGGGGTTTAATCTAATTATTATTACTCTACCTATGGTTTGGAAACCCCGCGGAAGAACGGATAATTCCTCCTCGCTCAGTATTTCTCTTAACTTTTCCTTGAAGTTTTCTTTAAATCCCATAAATGTTCAAAATTGTCAATTAATAAATTGAAACTTAAACCAAAGCAAGTTAAATTATTATATAATAGTATATCAAAGATATTATAATAATAGAAAAATTTCTATTATCTAATATAAAATATGATACTGAAAGATTAGTGGATAAAATGACAAGTTTAAATGATAAAGAATTTTTAGTCGACGAAAATAAAGTATGGTTCGGGGATTATTGGCCTGAAGGCGTTCCAAAACAACTTAAAGATGTGGATGGTATTGATATAACCCCGCTGTGGAAGGGATTTATTAAGTCTGCCGATGACTATGGAATATGGGATAATGATATTTGTATATTTGCTTATGGTTCCTACATGGAAAAAGTTAAACTAAGAAAATTATTCGAATACGGAAAAAAATTTGGCACATTCCTTTACCATACGTTAGGTATCAGAAAAGGAGATGTCGTAGCAATTGACCTTCCTAATTCCATAAATTTTGTTGTTGCCTATATGGGTTGTCAATATATTGGGGCAATCGTACAAGGTATCAATCCTACATATAAACCTATGGAGTTATTACATGCTCTAACTATGACGAAGGCGAAAGTTTTAGTACTAATGGATATGTTATATATCGCTGGACCTGCTACTATTCTTCCAAAAACTAGCGTAAAGTACTTGATACCTTCGAATTTTACCGATTTTTTCACTGCTGACGAGGAAACTGTACAACAACTTGGAATTCCAAGCGCAAAAGATAAAATTCCTAGTGAAACAGAAGATTACAAGATTTATTGGATGAAACAAATAATTGAAGAAACCGAACCAAAAGATGTTACCGTAGATATAGACCCATGGACCGATCCCGCAGTATACCTTATGACTGGCGGAACAACGGGGTTACCTAAAGTTGCTATGCTTAGTCATGCTAACCTCATCTCAAACTTATATATGATTAAACCGTGGACAAATCTCCAACCGGGTATGGTAACAATTGGCAGTATACCTTTCTTTCATAGCTTTGGGTTAACGTGCGTTATGTCGGGTGCTTTATCTTTAGGAATGCAAATGCTTCTATTTCCAAAACCCCCTTCTGACGATGTTTTATCCGAGACGATAAATAAACTTGATACCCCTCAAGGAATTATGTATACGGGCGTTGAAATGTTATTTAAGAGATTGACTGATTATGTAAATAAAATGGGCGTTGAGGAGTATAACAAGAAGTACGATTTTACCAAAAAACTAAAATATGCGACACAAGGAGCGGGACCTCTCCACGATAATATTCGCGTTTCTTTCGAAGAAATCTTTTGCCCGATACGAGTTGGTTATGGTTTAACCGAAACATCTCCTGTAGTAAGTGTAGCACCATTTTGGGGGCCAAACAAATCTGGAAAATTAGGACTACCCCTCCCGGGTACCGATTGGGCTATCTTCGATTCCGATAATTTTGAAGCTGGACCAATTTGTGACGGAACTCTTGAAAGAAATAATTTTGGCGTAGAACATACGGGTGAAATATGTGTTGCGGGCCCTCAAGTCATGCTGGGTTATTTGGGAAAACAAAAGGAACAGGAAGATAACCTTAAAATGTGGGGCGGAAAACGCTGGCTACTTACGGGAGATATTGGATTTATGGACGAGCACGGTTTCTGTGAAATAAGAGATAGGAAGAAATCGCTAATTAAAGTTTCTGGACATTCTGTGTACCCAAAAGAAGTCGAGGATTTATTAGGACACCATCCTGCGATAGATCAAGTTGCTGTAGCGGGATTACCTGACGAAAACACTGGTGAAAAGGTGAAAGCCTGGGTTGTATTAAAGAAAGGGTTTAAAGTTGGAAAAAATATCGAAATTGAAGATATTAAGAAATGGTGCTTGGAAAATATGGCGAAATGGAAGAGCCCAAGACTAATTGAGGTCGCTCGAAAACTTCCCGTGTCAATAACTGGAAAAGTACAGAGAAGAACACTCCAAGAAAAAGATTTCGCAAAAATGGAAAGCGGAAAAGAAATAAAAGGTTAAAATTTTTTTTATTATTTTTTTTTATATTACTCACTCATTCAAGCGTTTATATGTTTTACGCATAATTTTATATATATTGGTGTATTCGCTAAAAAGCTTGTCGTATATAGCTCTGTTTTCGGGATTTGGTTTAAAGACATTTGAATATTCGATTAGTCCGGGGATTTGGTCCCAAGTAAGGTACCCCAGCCCAACTGACGCGATAAATGCGGCTCCACGAGCATTTGCTTGTATTGGGTCTTTAACTTGTTTAATTGTCCTATTAAGAACATCGGCAAAAATTTGACACCAGATATTACTAGTCGCTCCACCACCAATTATGTTAAGCTCGGGCATTACAAAGTCTTTTTTCGTCATTCCCGGAGTTTCTTTCATTTTCCATTTTTGGATGAATTTTTCAACATATTGAAGAAGCCACTTCACGTTATATGCAACACCCTCAAAGATTGCTCTTATTAGATGTTCTCGCGACATCTCTAACGATAAGTTGTAGAAACCACCACGAACGGCATGGTCGTCTACGGGAGCTCTTTCTCCGATAAGCCACGGCGTAAAAATTAAATTATTAGAACCTGCTGGAACATTTTCTACGATTCGATCGAATATTTTATAGACATCTGGAACTTGTTCCTCTCTTAATAGTTCATCCTTATGATATAGAATCTTATCTCTTAGAAACGATAAAGCTCCACCCGCTATTTCTTGTTCGTTTGCTACAAAATACCGCCCTTTTATTGCTGATGGGAAGCTAGCCATATTATGAAAGATATCTGTTTTTTTGTATGGTACGTGACATAATAGCCAGTCGGACGTTCCTATGTAAATGTGTCCTTCGTAATCTCTAACCGCTCCTGAACCAATAGTTGCTGTTTGTAGATCTGGCGCGCCCATGATCATTTTAATACCTTTTTTTAAACCAAGCTCGTCAGCAATTTCGTCTTTGATTGGTCCTAGAACCTCTGTAGACCATCTTAAATCTGTAGGGAATTTATTTGGGTCGACTTTAGCCATTTTCATTAATTTATTGTAATACTTGATATCGTTGATATCTCGAATGTCTGTTAAAAAATGCATGTGAATGGAAGCGTAAGAGGCAGCAAATTTGCCCGTAAATTTTAAATTCACATAATCGTGGGGTTCCAAAAACATAAAAGTTTTATCGTAAATTTCTGGACGGCAATCTTTTATCCACAAAATATGGGCAAGAGGATCCTTTCCGGATAAACTTGCGCCTCCACCTGTAACCTTAATTAATTTTAACATTTTACGCGCAGAATATCCACTTACTTGGATTAAACTTTTATGGAATTTTTTCATATAAGGTGCGCCTCGAGTGTCCATCCATATTATAGAATTCATTAAATGATCTCCATTTTTATCTAGAGCCACAGTACCACTCCATTGACTCGAATTACAAACACCCACTATGTCATTAACCGAGACTTTTCCGTTGCCAATCACTTGTTTAGCTGTCTTAAGAATGGCATTCCACCAATCGTTTGGATCCTGTTCAACTCCGCCTCCTTTTTCTACGTGTAAAGGAACTTCTTGAAATGCCCAATCGACAACTTCACCTTGGGTTGAGACTATAGCGGTCTTAGGTCCACCTGTACCGTGATCAATTGCAAGAATATATTTTTTTTGTGAGTCTGACATATTAAATATAAATGTTCTTAAAGTAAATAAAGATTTTTTTATGGAAGGCTTTCCTATTTAAAATAAGTCTTTTTAATTGGCTTTACCATTTAATAATTTAAAGGGATTTTTATGGAATATGAGGAAAAAATAACTAAAATTAAAAATATTGTTGATTTGCCTGTTAGCAAATTTAAGCCAAACGAATTAAAAGCAATAATAGAAAGGTATGAGAAAAATCATGCGAAATCAAAGATTGCTTTTGAGAGAGCAAGAAAAATAATCCCTGGAGGTGTAGAACATAACCTTGCTTTTAATTATCCATTCCCCTTAGCTAGTAAGCGCGTTTTTGACTGTTACATGGAAACTGTAGATGATATTATACTTACTGATTATTTAATGGACGGAGGACCTATAATCCTTGGTCATAATCATCCGGTTTTGACGGAAAAGGTTATCGAAGTTATTCGGAATATTGGACCATGTCATGGAATAACTAACGAATACGAATATCTTGCCGCTGAAGAACTTCAGAAACATTTTCCATCTTGTGAAGTTATAAGATGGCTTCAAACGGGTACGGAAGCCGATATGCTTGCTATAAGGATTGCCAGAGTTGCTACAAATCGTAAATGGATTATTAAAATCGGTGGAAGCTACCACGGATGGTCAGATCAATTGGTTTACGACATGCATGTGCCCGGTACAAAATTATTAGAATCACATGGGATTCCAAAATCAATATTCAAATGGATGGATTCCTGCCCTCCCAACGACATTGAAATGTTGCGCCAGATGTTTAAAGAGAAGCGCAAAGTAGCTGCCGTAATTATCGAGCCTATGGGGGGCGAGTCAGGAGCCAATCCCGTAAGACTTGGTTTCAATAAAGAAGTAGAAGAATTGTGCCGCGAAAATGGAGCATTATTGATTTCAGACGAAGTTGTGTGCGCTTTTAGGTTGCATATGGGTGGGGGTCAAGCATATTACGGTTATACTCCTGATTTATCTGTTTTTGGGAAAATTGTAGGACATGGATATCCTTCTGCGGCCGCTATTGGTGGTAAGGAAGAAATAATGCGCTTTTGCGCAGCTGGAGTGGGTGGTGGAAAAAGAGCTTATAGTGGAGGGACATTAGCAGCAAATCCTTTAACATGTGCCGCTGCTTATCATGCGATGAAATTAGTTGAGGAAACGGGTGCAACAGAAAAAGTTGGAAAGGCAGGAGCTCGATTAGCAAATGGGTTAAATGAAGTTTTCGCTAAATATGAATTACCGTGGTTTTCATATAATCTTGGCGGTACAGTTCACTTTCATACATCGTGCCTTTTTGGTTTAAGTTTTGACATTTCTGAACAAGTAGGTCAGCTCCCGTCAAGGAAAAAGTTTATGGAACATATTGGTGCCGCTTTAGTGGATCAAGAAATCATTTCTGTAGCTGGAAGTAGATTTTACATGTGTATTCTTCACTCTAACGAAATTGTTGACGGGACAATTGAAAAAATAGACCTAATCTGTCAGAAAATAGAATAATCTTCCATATTTTTTTTTAAGATTTTTAACAGTAGGAAAAAACAAACACAAACAACAATCTTTATTTTTTTAAAACTTGAAATATTAATATTCTTAAACAAATTTAAAGTGAAAGTTATGGGTAATCAAAATGAGATAATAGAACCCTCAAACCTATTTAACGACGATGGTTCGCTTGTTCAACGCGGATGGGCAAGAAAACCTTTATTAAAATACAATAAGGAAAAAATAGGTAAAGGTTGGACGAGAATAAAAGAATGGGACCATTTTTCTGTATTAAACAAGGACTTTGGATTTCAGTTAACTATAGGAGATATAGGGTATTTGACTCAAATGAGTTATGTATGGCTCGATTTTAAAAACATTAAAAGAAACGGTAGAGGTTTGTTTAAATTCTTTACAAAATCTAAAGTTCTCCCCTTAAACTCTTTAGAAGATAGCGTTATTGAGTTTCCAACCAAAAAATTTAACGCTACTATCTCGAAACAAGGCAATAAACGAATTCTTACTATTGACGACCCCTCCTTTCAAAATAAAGGGTTAAAAGGTTCAATCACTCTTAATGACGACCCTAAAATGGATAACACTGTGGTCGTTACTGGATATAACGATCCAAGGTTGTTTTACTATAACCATAAGATTAATTACATGCCTGCAGAGGGCTCTATTGCGATTGGAGATAAATCGTATACATTTGAACCTGAAACATCTTTTGGTCTCATGGACTGGGGGCGCGGGATATGGCCTTATAAAACGCATTGGCTTTGGGCTTCTGGTTGCGGACTTGTCTCTGGAGTGCCAGTTGCTTTTAACATTGGCTATGGTTTCGGTTCAGTCGGTAGTAAAGAAGGGGCAACCCATACGGAAAACATCATTTTCTACGATGGAAAAGCTCATAAATTTGATGAGGTTACCTTCCACCACGAAAATCGTGATCCTACTAAACCTTGGAAATTTACGAGCAACGATAATAGGTTTAATATGGTGATTGAACCAATTATACCACACAGAGAAAAAATGAATTTTGGCTTAATTTATCTTAACTCTTCCTTGATGCACGGCTTTTTTTCTGGCGACCTAGTTTTAGATAATGGAGAAAAGATTCATATTGAAAAGATGTTAGGTCACGCTGAAGATATTTATTGGCGTTGGTGACTTATGTTCGAATAAAACTCCCAATCCCTATACACTTTTGCAGGTTTAACATTAGTAGCGTGCGTAATTCGTGAAGTTCCATATAATCTTTTTTTTTTTAAAATGTTTATTGAATATTTCTTTAAAGTTTTGCAGTTTACACAGTAAAATAGAAATATAATAAATAAAAGAAATTCTGTAGATATTATTTTTAATACTTTTATAAAAAAAAAAATGAAAGTTGTAATTATAGACCAAGTTCTTTTAATTTTTCTTGATTTGCCGCAACCTTGTCTGGCGTAAGATCATACCACTTCCAAAAAATTAAGATTGTGATAAGCACAAATATAGCTGGAATAAGAGCAGCATGGATTCTAATCCCCAATAAAGGCCAGAAAACATTATCAGCTCCAACCACACTAACTAAACCTTCATAAGTTTGTACTCCTGCAGGAAAATTTGTTAGGATATGAACAACAATAAATACTAACGCTTGAAAAGTTCCACTAAGTCGAATGAAAAATAAATTATATCCATAATAGAGTGCTGCTTGTCTTTTTCCTGTCCGAACAGCTAGATCGTCGAGAACATCCCCCATAGTTGGAGGGTCCATTACCCACTGACCCCCAAGACCTATTCCAAACAAGAACAATGCTATGAGATAAAATAGTAATCCATCTACGAAAAAAATTGGTAAAAAAGTTATAAACATTGCCAAGCCAGCATAAAGACTCAATTTTTTATTATTATTTACTCTATGCGCAAAATACCCCCAAAGAGGTACTGAAGCGAAAGCACCAAGGAGCATAAATGCCATCAGAATGCTTAAAAACCCTGAATCTTCGTTTAAGACAAAAATAACCATATAAAATGCTGAAGCTTGTAATAAAGCAACACCTGTTTGATATCCAAAGAAAAATATAGTTTTAACCATAAAGCGACGATCTGATACTGCTCTTCTAACACTTTTTAAAAATGGTTCGCGTTCTAGTTCTTCAGCTTTCATCCTATATTCTTGATATCTGGCTCTTAATTTTGGTCCTTCAAAGACACCAGGAACCATTAAGAGGAAGAATATTATTCCTAATCCAACGCTAATCCAACCTGCTAAACGATAAGTTTCAGGAAATGAATTTTGAACAAACATAGGCGGAATAATGAATCCTGCGACAATGCCCATCATACCAATTAAAGTTCCAATCGTAGTTGCTGTTCTTCGTTCACCCAAACTCTGAAATTTATCAGGATAAAGTGCGTTTGAATTTACATTCCAAAGTGTATAAAGTGTATCATATAAACAAAGTGTAATCAAAAACCACGCAAAAATTAGCCATTGATTGTTTGCTACTAACTGAGGCGTACCATACCAACTGGGTGGAACTAAAAATATCGATAAGTAAGAAAAAAGCCATGGTATTGATATAAGTAATATCCATGGAAATCTTTTTCCCCATCTTTTCTCCCATGGCATCTTTATACGTTCCAGCAAATAACCTATAAGTGGATCGTTAATAGCATTCCACAATGAGAATATAATAAAAGCAGTGCCGCATAATACTACATTCAATCCGATTTCTGCCTCATAGAAAAAGAAAACAAATAATCCAAATGGTCCTGTGATCCATTGACCGAAGAACTGAGCCATTCCATAAGATGACATGATAATCCTAGAATTCTCATATCCTTTTTGTTTTTTTATTTTAGCCATTATTATTCACTACATATTTAAGTTTTAATTTAAAATCCTAAATCTTTTAATTATCAATTGGTTTAAATTTTAAGTTAATTTATACAATATCTCATTTAAATATTGTTTAATTAACCTCGAAATTTATTTTCTCTTACTTGTTTATTGTTGAAATTTTAAAAACTTTTATTACAAATTTAATTATATTGTTAGTCAAAGAACTATTTAAAACTTAATTTGGAGTTTATATTGAAGATCGTTATTTTTGAACCTCATCCGGACGATTTGTTATTCGGACCCGGCCCTATTCTCCTTGAATGGATTAAAGAAAACACACACGATATCCATATCATTACCGTCACTGACGGAAGAGCGTGCTATAGATCTGGAAACGATGTGTATTCCGAAGATGTTGCCAAAATGACCGAAGATGATGTTGCCAAAATGAGGACAAATGAAGCAAAAAATGCAATTGAATTTTTGGGGCTTCCTCATCAAAATCATCATTTATTTAATTTTCACGATGCCGACGGACAGAAATATGTAAAAGAAGGGATCGAAAAAGCAATGCCAATTATTAAAGGTGTCGATAGATTGGTTTTACCAAGCACTCACAACTTTCACGCGGACCATCAAGCTACTCACGATATAGCCGTAGGCGCTGCGAAAGAACTTAACTTAGCAGATATTGAATACTTTGTTTATTTTATTCCCTCCTACGGTAAATTTCAGGAAGATTCGAAGGATCTGCAATTTGAATACACCATCGATGATGTCAAAGCAGAGGTTCTGAAGGAATGGTTAAATATATATCAATCCCAGGCAAAGATCAAATGGACGTGGAAATTATTCGCGCGATTTATACGGAAAATACGAACTTGGACTTATGCTAGATATACTTTTGCCGATATTGGAACATATTATAATTTTTAAAATAGATTATTTATTATTGTGATTTAATGTCTAATGAAGAAAGCCTAAAGAAAGCAACTGAAATCGTAAAGAATTCCGAGAAAATCGTTGTGTTTACGGGAGCAGGAGCTTCAACTGAATCTGGAATCGCAGACTTTAGAAGCGAGGGGGGTTTGTGGTCTCGCTACGACCCTTCGATTTATGCGAGCTACCGCTACTTTCTAGAAGATCCGAGCAAGTTCTGGACTATGCACAACGAATTAGTCGACATCGTAGTTAACGCGAAGCCGAATCAAATTCATTACGCGATTGTTGAGCTGGAAAAGCTAGGAAAAATGATTGCAATAATCACTCAAAATGTAGACGTACTACATAAACGCGCGGGAAGTGGAACTTATACTAATCTACCAATTTACGAATTACACGGTTCTTATGAAAAATTAGAGTGTATTAGGTGTAAAAAAGAATTTCTATTTGAAGAAGTTGAGACTAAGAGCGTTAAATATCCCGTTTGTGAATGTAGTGGGTATATAAAACCAAAAGTAGTGCTATTTGGAGAACCATTGCGCCCAAGCGTGATAGAAAGAGCAATGAACGCTTGTAGATCTTGTGATTGTTTTCTGATGATAGGAAGCTCTTTACTGATATCCCCAGCAAACCTTTTACCTTCTATCGCGAAAGAAAGTGGAGCAAAAGTAATCTTCGTAAATCGAGAGCGTACCGCAATGGATAATATTGCTGATCTCTTTTTAAGAGGTAATGGAGGAGAAATAATGTCAGAATTAATCCAAAGACTATGAAAGAAGTAAAATCAAGAAGTTTTTACTGAAATTAAAGTCAATTTTTAACCAAGTAATTTTTGCAAAGAAAAAAGATAATATTTAAATAATTTACAGCTAAATGATGAATGGTACACTACTTTAAATAATTTGAATTTTTATTCAATTAATCTCGAAAATTAAGCTGCAATATCATTTATTCAAAAATGTTTTTAGACGCTAATTCAAGTTAGACCGATAAACTTAGTTGGTATTTCTTGATGAATTCTATTTTGGGATTTACGATACAACGGAATATTTTATAAAGAGGATGTAATTTAATGTTTGAAATAATCGTAGCTTTTTTTATTCTCATAGGAGGAGTTGTTGTTATAATCTTTTCTAGTCAATTTGCCGTAAAAAACTCAGCTTTACTTGCAACAGCCTTAGGGATATCACCATTAATAATTGGAGTGACTTTAGTCTCCATAGGCACTGATATTTCTGAAATTTTTAATTCAATTATTTCATGTTCTTTAGGTCACGGAGATATCGACGTAGGAGATTCTGTTGGTTCAGATCTCACGCAACTCACTTTAGTTTTTGGACTTCTGCCACTAATTTGTGGTGCGTTTCATGTTAATAGAAAGGACATAATTATATTAGGTTCTTGCGAAGTTCTGTCTTTATTATTGATCTTTTCTGTTGTTGAGAAAGGATACATTACTCGTTTAAACGCGCTATTTATGGTTTTCAGCCTTGTAATTTATTTTTGGTTGATATTTAACGCTAATAAGGAGAGTATAATGCACAGGGTAGAATTGATAGAAACGACGCAACCAACGAAGAGTAAAAAATTTCTACTTTTGTTTGCTGCAATTGGTTTTGGGGGCGTCACAATTGGCTCCTATGCCATCGTAGAATCTGTTATTTATATATCGCAAGCTCTAAGTATTCACGAATATATCATTAGTTTCTTCATACTCTCAATAGGAACATCGCTACCAGAACTCGTCGTTGACGTACACGCCCTTCGTCACGGGCATCATTCCATTGCAATTGGAGATATAGTCGGGTCTTGTATAGTAGATTCTACTTTATCTATAGGTATTGGCCAGGTCTTCTTCCCTCAAGCGGTCTCAGCAGAATTAGCGGTACCTACGGTTTTATATACGCTCTTTGTTAGTATAATTGTAATTGTTGTAGTAGCAGCCAGAAAAAAAATGGACAAAAAAGCGGGAATATTTTTTATATTCCTTTATGCTATGGCCTTCGTATTTCTATTTGGATTAGGAATGTAAGCCTTGACTTTTTTAATTGAACAAGATTATTCAGGTAAATAAAACTTACAAACAGTACATTGTTTTGCTTTTATTCGCCTATCAGGTCCAAGAATAATATATTTGCTTTTCATATCCCCGCCGCATTTTGGACAGTTTTTTACAAAGTTCTCTTTTATGGAATCTAAAACTTTCTGGATGCTTTTCTCTAGTTGAAGTAATTCATTTGCGTTTTCTATTATTTTTTTCGCCGAGATGATACCAATGCCCTTAATCCATGCTAGCTGTTCGGTTGTAGAGTTTGCGACCTCTTCAATTGTATTCACACCTGCTTTATTGAGGTTTATAGCAGCTATTGGTCCAACACCTCTAACCCGTTCGAGCTCACTAGACATAAAAAACACTTTTATATGTATTATTACACTTAAGAATGATAAATATTACTACTTGAATGAATTAAAATGAATTTTAACTTACGCTAATTTTGAATTTATCTATAATAATTAATTGCAATACTAAAAGATAAAATTTGAGATGATAAAAAAAAGGAAAGATTTTAATAAAAATTATTTTTCTATTTGACGTCCCACTCCATAGTACATCATATAAGCGCCTATAAGAGCTAATATCAAGCCTACTAATCCTATTACGGTTCTAAAGATGTCAATATTTAAAGCGTTAGAAATAAAAATTCCATACATAAAGATAAAAATTGAGCATAATCCGAATATAAAGAATTTCCACTTCTTTTTTATTTGCTCATCTTCAAATTTCTTATAAACCTGAAATGATAGATAAAGTGCTGGAAATGTTCCAATAGTTTCGATTACTACAAGATATAAGAAGAATGGGGCGCTCCAAATAGGGCTCCAATTTGCGTTAAAAGTAACACCAAAACCAGGAACAGGATATAATAAAAATCCTATCATTGAAAACATAGCAATACCGTACAAAATGAGAATTGTTAGTTGCTTCTTTGACGTAATTGCCTTTTCAGATTTTAAAAGAATTAAATTAAAAACTACAATAAATATTACAGCATAGAAGATAAAGAAGTTAGTGAGAAAGTTTAGCATTAGCACAACAGATACATCGGTAAGAGGGGCATAAATAAAATTTATAATAAATCCAATAGCGGGAGATATATAAAACCCTGAAAAGATTAAGTTTAGTCGTTTTCTATCTCTTTTGAGAATTTTGTAGGCCAAAAAAAGGAAAAAAAGACACATAAAACCTTGTGCTGCATATACAGTTATAATACGAGCCGGTGACATTTCATAAAGAGTCATTTTTTGACTTCACTTGAATTTTTTTTATTGTTTGAAATTTTTTAATTTTTTAATTTTGATAACATATAATTGTATTTTTCCTATTTAATTGTATTTTTCCTATTTAAATCTGATTTGTATTGAGGAGTAAAAAATTTAATTTGTAATTTTTTGAATGGTAAAAAATAGAAATAATATTAAAATTGCTTCGCAACGCCATAATAAACAAAGTACAGAAAAATAAGCACCGGTAACGATGCGAGAGACCATATTAACCTAAAAGTTGGGTCGGCTAATGTATTGGAGATTGTAGTACCACAAAATAAAAAGAAATATGCGAAAATACCAACTAAAAAATACTTCCATCTCTTCTTTAATTCCTTGTACTCGAATTTAAAATATAGTTTTAAAGAAAAATAAGTTGTAGGAACAATAGCTATCGAGCTACAAATAATAAAACTATAGGTTAAGAAAGGCCAACTCCACTCGGGTTTCCAATCCGTACTTGCATTAATTACAATACCGTCTGGTATAAACCATAGGCCAAGTAAAAGAACGCCAAATGAAATTATTAATACTAATTGAATTTTGGGAGTTATAACCTTGTCCGATTTGTCAACTAATAATACAAAAATGAGTAAGAAGATTAAAGAAAGGCACAGCAGATAGTAAGTTAAAAAGTGTAGTATATGGACAACGAATTCTACTAAAATGAACGCGTAAATCACATTTATAATAACAGCAAAAGCCACAGATAAATAAAATCCACTTAATATAAGGTTAGGTCCTTTCGATTCTCTCTTTAAAATTCTATACGCTATAAACAGATAAAATAAACCGGTTAACCCTTGAACTATAAAAACTTGAATGAATCTTGCTATATCCATATATTATGCTAAAAAAATCAAATATTGTCCCATTTCTGTTAGTTTATAATTAGACAAGATTAATTTTTTTGTTTGATATTTATATTAGATTTTTTGCTATTTAACTATTTATTTTAAAAGCAAAGTTCTCAAAAAAAGGAATAATAAAAAGTTTTACAGAATTAGGTTCATTTTTCACGCCACTCTTGACCACATCTTCCACAACGATATTTCTTACCGTATACTCTGGGATAATCGTTTATAATATTTGTTTTGTCAGTCGACTCGTGAATCAAATTTTTATGTTCTTCACTGCAGGATGGACATATTCGTCTGCCTTCAGTTTTTTCAATTGTCAGTAAGTTATCTTCTCCCATTTAATTTCAACTCTAAAAAATAAACATTTTTATTTTGGTGCTAAGTTTCTTAATAAATTCAAGAATAATAAGTTAACTTGTTTTTCATATCTAAAATGTATCCTTATATTATTTACTTAGTTTGGTCGTTGATTTAGTTACCTATCTTACACAATTCAATCTACTTAGAAAGAATTCTTCCGTAAGCCTTTGCTCGTTCAAATAACTCTGGGTTTAAAAATTCTAATTTGAAATGTATATCGTTTAAAATTTTATCGAATACATCTTTAACATCTCTTTGTAGGTTTTGAATTTTAAAACAATATAAAAGTTCGAGTTCTCTTGTTTTATGGATTAAACTAAATTCATTTATTCTCCTTTCAATTAGAGGTTTATTTTTTAAGATTAAAAAAGGATCAATTCCTGCTAAAACAGATATGCCATCGAACATAAAGCGTTGAGAAAATGTCGTATAATTTTCAATATTAATAATATTAATCGATTTATCATTGTAAATATTTGCTGCAATTATTATTGCGTCAAATCTCTTAAAGGGAATTTTCTTACTAATTAAATCCTCAAAACTATCTGCAAGAATGACTTTTAGATTTATAGGAATATCCTCAAATAGAAAGAAAAACTTCCAAATTAAGTCTTCCGAAGAAAATTTTAAGGAAATCTCCTTTAAATAATCTAAAAAGATCCTTTTTTTAGAATCTTCTGCTCCAACAAGAGCCAAATTGATGGAATAACTAAATTCTTTCAAAACTTTGCTTGCCAAAAAAAATAATTATGCTTCTTAATTTAATAATATAATAAAATAATGCAAATATAAAATATTGATTAAATAATCTTTTCAAAATGTTAATAATTTACGCGTTATTAATCGTAATGATTATTATCTGGAGTTTCTCATTTGTTCTAGTGGATATTGCACTGCAATTTATTCCACCTATGTCTATTGCGTTAACCCGATTTCTAATAGTATCACTGGTATTTATTATTGCTGATCTATATTTTCTTATTAATCGAAAAAGACAGGTTGATAAATACCGCAAGAATAAGAAAAAAGAAAATCTTCGATACACAAGAAAGGAATGGATATATTTAATTATCGCAAGCTTTTGTGGTATTTTACTTTTCTTTGGCGCTCAATATTCTGCAATAGAATTAATTGGACCCTCTTTACCCGCTTTTTTTGTGTGCCTTTTATCCCCAGTAGTAATAACATTTTTAGCTTTAATCTTTTTTAAAGAAAGGTTGACTAAGGTTAAAATCCTGGGTTTTGCTATTGCAACCGTAGGTGGTTTTTTATTAGTTACGGGAGGAGATTTACGAACGCTTACTCCAACAACGCCTAACTTCTTAGGCTATTTATACGCTCTTATGACGCCAATAACATGGGCGTTTTATTCAATAATAACAAAAAGAATTATAAGAAATAAACCAAATTTCAAAACCTTAAAATACATCGCTTATTTTGGGACTATAGAGTTGTTCATTATCGTAATATTAAATAAGGAATTGCTCATTTTTATCCATAATTTTTTTAATATTTATGTTTTCCTATCAGGAATATATTTGGGTATTGGCTGTTATATTATCGGGTATTTCATCTGGCAGAAATCACAAAAGGAGCTTAAATCTTCGAAAGGAGCTTCTTTCTTGTATTTAGAACCGTTTTTAACTCTACTATTTTCAATGCTTTTAAACAGAACTGAAACTATCCTACTATGGAATATGGTTGGTGGAGTTATTGTGTTAGTTGCTGTGCTCGTAATTAATTACGAAAAAAATATATTATGAATTGAGATGACCAAAAAAATACTTTTTATTGGCGATAGCATTACTGAGGGTAAAATAGGAATCGGATATGTAGATATAATTCAACATTATTTCCCTGAATTTCGGTGTAAAAATCATGGACGCGGTGGAGATACCATATCTGGAATTTTTACGAGACTTTTAAAAATTTTGAAAACACATACTGAAAATTACGATATAATAGTAATTGAAGCTGGGCACAACGATCTTTTCTTACCTTATGTCAAAAAAAAGTGGAATTTCACAAGCATTAGAAAAGTAACTCCATTAAACAAGATAAAAGACTTGTATGATAAAGGATTAAGAACGATAAGTTTGCATAGCAAAGCAAAGATAATAATAACTACCTTAAGTTGCTTAGGAGAAGACTTAAATTCTTCGATAAACCAAAAAAGAAGATTAGTTAACGATCAAATTAAGGAAGTTGGTTCTAAACATGGAGCATATGTAGCAGATGTAAGTCCATTTTTTGATAAGATATTAAGAAAAAGCATATCTGGTTATAATCTAATGGATCATCCTTTAAACTTACCTTTAGATTATTTTAGATCAAAAAGAGTGAACTGGGTAGAAAAAATAAGTAGGAAAAGACAGTTGATGTTGACTATAGACGGCGGACACCTCAATAGCAAAGGTGCGATAATTTACGCCAGAGAGATATCTCGAATTTTAGATATAATTTAGGTATGATAAAGTTGAGAAATTTGAGGAGTTAAGGAATTATATTGACGACCTAATAACATAGGACGGATTGTCCCCACCAGGGATATATTATGAAAGATTTTCATCGATTGATTCATAATCTAACACCGAAAATGGGCGCTTCAACTCATCCATAAAACTTTACCGAAACTCTGTCATAAGTACGAGTGCAAGGATAGCAACAACTGTAAAGACAGCAATACATATTATAACCCATTTGAGTTCACCTTTTGATGTAGAATAACTTCTTACTACTTGACCACCCAGACCTACCTCATCCACATAAAAAGTTTTAGAGCTTTCCTTTTTTTTAGCTTTACGACGTATTCCACTAAGAGTTCTACGAGTTTCCCTCTCTCTTTCTTTTTGTCCCTTTTCTGTAATTACAAATTTGAGTTCTCCATCGTTAGAATGAATGGTTCGAATTATTCCCTTTTCTTTAACAATATCATTTGTAACCTTTACTAACATTTCCTGATCAACTTCAAATGAATAAAAACCCTGTAGATTCTCTACTGTAAACTCTTTTTCCTTTTTCCATAAAAGAAACTTGTAAACAGACTCCCGAAAATGAATCTTCAAGGCTTTAACGCCTTTATCTGTAATTTGGTATTTTTTTTCCAGAGGTATCTCTGTAGGAGTCTCGCGAATCATCCTGTTCCCTATTAAGCTCGCAATTGCTTTTCTACCATATTCTTCTTCGTGTTTCATTTTACGGTTCAATTTCAGAGATGCATATAATTCATTAACATGGAATTTTTTATCAGGGCTTTTAATCAAATGAATCAGTATCAATATATCCGATTTATTATCAAGCATATTCTATCATTAGGTAAGTTAAAATATAATATATATGGTATTTAGTAAATATATATATTCTATCATTAGGAGTGTAAGTTAAAATATAATATGTGAGCTATGAATAAATCCTAAATTTTATTGATATTATTTTAAGGATTTTAGGTTCTTTAAAGTGATGATCTCTAATTCTTTGATTAAATTATCATCGATAGGTTTGAGTGAACCTTTATTGATTAATTTCGAAGCTTGCTCTTTAGCTCTTTTTCGTGCAGATTTAGCGCCATTCTCTTTCCAAGCGTCTCGAGACATGCGATCTATTACCGGACTAACTATAAAAAGCTCCTTTCTAAAAAGCTTTAAAGTTGTTGGATGCGAGAGTAATTCCTCTTTATCATTGTAGTCCTTTAAAATTTCAGAAGCAAATGGAGTACCGTGATCTTCTACCCCTCTTAGGAGTCTTTTTACCATTCCTACTATTTCATTATCAATTACTAATTTTTCAATGCTTTGCGTGGATTCAAAATCTAACATGCCAGGGCCCGAAATCATATTTATGCCAGCAAGTCCCGCTAAAAGAGCTCCCATGCCCCCTTCGAATCCTGCTTGAGCGTCTGGAACTTTGGAGTCACTAAGGCTCATATAAGCATGAGTGGGCATTTTCATAAATTTTCCCATTTCAACATCCCCTAAATTAATCATCATTGTTTCAATTGCCCCCATTGGAGTTGTACCTTGCTTCATGTCTAATACTGCGGGCGATCCACCCCAAATCAAAGGCGCGCCCTTTTTTGCTAGCTGTCCAATTACAACCCCTGCTAAACATTCTGCAGAGTGTTGAGTTATGCACCCTATCAAACTTATTGGAGCGCTAGCCCCTGCTAACGGCATAGACACAAACTCAGATGGGATCATACTCTTGGCGGCATCGATAAGGGATTGAGATGTTAAGTCAGACCACTTTAGTGGAGGACTCGGACAAGCATCGAAGATAGCTAAAGGTTTCCTTGCTAAATCATCCTCTGATAATCGACAACTTAACAATAATTCTTTCATAATTGGAAAACTTTCTTTTCGAAATGTCCCTGTAATAACTGGTTTATAACAATTAGATAATGCGACATATAACCTATGCCAATCTTGTGCCTGGGTGGGGACATCTTGATAAACTATAGCAGTACTTTGAGCTTCAATATACTTTAAATGCTCTACTACCTTTGAAAAGCGTACGAAATCTTTTTCGAACGCGTTTCTAATTGTCCCCGTATTCTCGTCCAAAAATAATATCGCTGCTGAGCCAGGATCGTAATGAACATTATCATTCGCTAGAGTAATATGCTCTTTACCCTCTCTATCAAAAAGTTTGATCTCACTTGGAACAGATTTGAGACATTTATCGACTAAATCAGAAGGAATGAAGTATCGAGAACCCTCGTGATTAACTCCCTCGCTGTTAAATAATTCTTTAGCGTCATCATTTTCTAAAAATATTCCCAGATTTTCTAAAATATCTTTAGCCTCATTGAATATCTTTACTTTATGATCTTCATCTAAAACGTTAATTCTTGGCCTTAATATTCCCATCTTAACATACTCACTCTCATTTAGTTAATTCTCTAGTGAATCTATAAGTTTTTTTATTTCTTTTATAGTAGTTGGAGACGTACCACAGCACCCTCCAACGATTTTAGCACCTATTTGAATAATTTCGTGAATATCACTTACGAAATCCTTTATTGGTTGAGCATAAACGGCTCTATTGTTTTGATCGATTCCTGGTTGACCCGCGTTAGGTTTTGCTGATATGGGTTTATTAGTAAGCTCTTTTAATTCCTTTATTAATCCTATCATTTCATCGCTTCCTAACGTACAATTCGCTCCAATCACGTCAACATTTAAATCCTCTTGTCTTCGCACGCACTTTTCTAAAGAATCGCCCATAATGGTGAAAAATTTTTTTTTTTTAGTTTTTTTGTATGTCATTGAGCTTATAATGGGTTTTTTTGAAATCTCTCTTATCGCTTTTATCGCAGCTTCCATTTCTTCAATGTCTGAAATAGTCTCAATATGCCAGAGATCTACTCCTTTTTCTAAAAAGCCTACCTGTTTTACATAGCTGGAAACCCATTGGTCAACGGTTGCTTTTCCTACTGGAGGCTTAAATACACCAGACGGGCCAATATCGCCTACAATTAATCGATTGGGAGGGCAAGCTCTTTTTATATTTTTTAAGGCGCTCTCAGTTAACTCTTTAATTTGGCTCTCAATTTTATAGCCTTGCAAATTTAAAAAACTGGATCCAAAAGTACTTGTTTGGCACATATCTGCGCCAGCGTCGTAATAAGATTTATGTATCTCAAAAATTACGTCCGGTCGATCGATATTGAGGGTATCGGGAAGCTTTCCGGGCGTGATTCCACGCTTAAATATCTCTGATCCCATTCCTCCGTCAAATAATATGATTTTCGAATCGTTTTTTAACCAATCGTGGAACAACACAGCAATTTACCTCAAATAAGCGATCTTTAAATTTTTAAAAGGTTCTTAACTAAATTAACAGCCTCTACGGCGCTACCAGCAAATCCATCTGCTTTGCACTCTTCTACCCAAGCGTTAGAAACTGGAGCGCCCCCAAGTATCACTTTGAAATTGTCTCGGATGCCTTTAGTTTCGAGTATTTCTATTATCTTTTTTTGACCGATCATAGTTGTAGTCAATAGAGCAGAAACTCCAATGATGTCTGCATTCTTTTCAATAGCAACTTCGATAATTTTTTCAGCTGGAATGTCAGCGCCTAGATCAAAAACTTCAAAACCATTGGCACTCAACATTGTAGCGACAATCGTTTTTCCTATTGAGTGAATGTCTCCTTCTATTGTTGCAATTACTACTTTTCCATTTGAGATGCTATCTCTCTCTGTTCCTATGTGTGGAAAAAGAAGTTGCATAGATTCTTGCATAATAGTCCCTCCAAGCATTAGTTCTGGAAGGAAAAACTCTCCTTCGTCCCATAAATCCCCTATTTTACGGATCCCCGCGCCAAACCCTTTCTCTATTACTTCAAGAAGATTCATCTTTTCTTGAATTGCTTTATTAGCCAATTCAATAGTTTTTTCTTTGTCAAGACTTACGATTGCTTCAGTTATTTCTTGATAAAATTTATCATTAGACACGAAATTCTCATCTAAAAACTTAATTAGTTATAATTCTAAAAATATCATGGTTTATTAATTAAAATATCGAAAAATTATTTGTATGAAGCGAGTATTCATTCAAAAAACAGATAGAAAATCCTAAAAATAAAAATAAGAAAAATGTAATTTTTTTTAATGATTCAATTAATTCAGTTTATGTTGGAGGGTTACCTACTATAATCCAGACTACTACGATAATCGCTGTAATAATGATTGCTAATAAAGCTATGCAATAAACCTTCATTAATTTTTTAGCTCGTTCGCTAAATTCTGGCGTTATTTCTTCACTTAACCGACCTTTATTAATGTTTGTATTAGATGCTAAGAATTCGTTCAGTCTTTTGGCGTACTTAATTGTATTAGGTTCCTCTTTTGGGCTGGTTATGTACATTGGACTTCCTGCACGAAAATTTAAACCTAAACACTCCCATTCAACGCTTCCATACTTTCCTCGGCTTCTTAAGCGTTTAAAAACGTCAAAACGGTCTATATCTTCTAATTTGAACTTTTTATGCTTAGCCCGAATGCTTGACCAATACATTTCGTAAATTAAGAGATTTTGTTGAGCGTCAATTTTGAATACTACAAAAGCCGTTCTCTGTAGCCATCCAATGATAAGGGTACTAAAAGTTAAGGTACCTAAAAAAATATTTGTCCAAAATATGCAAATTTCAGCGATCTCAGCACCAAAATTATTTATATTTTTTACCCAAATAAATGTCATGAAAATCCATAAGGCAGCAAACGCTCCAGAACCGATTAAAAGTCTATACCACCAAGTTTTTACATAGAGTTTGATTCTTGGTAAATTATCTTTTCCTACAGATACATCGAACTTTTTCGTTAAACTATTATCATCCATCGATATCAGTTTTTTTTTTATAATTTTTAATTAGAATTTCGCGTTATAATTGAAATAATCAATTATATTGTTTTAATTATCAAGACTATATATATTTTACTCGCCCACATTCTTCCCAATTTCAGAAATTAAAAGAAAATTTGCATTTTGAGAATAAAGGGAAAAAGTAGGCTAAATTATTATTCCATTATTATTATGTTTTTTAATAAATAAAAATATAAATTCTCTCACTATATAAATTTTAAAACTTAACTATTGATTGTAAAGGTGTTTTATAACGTCAAGAAGATATTACGCAAAAGGTAAGAAAACTTATGCTAAAGACCAAAGTTTTACACAGGACAATGTCGGAGAAGAGAAAGAGCGTTTCCTCATCAGTATTGACTTAATGAGCCTAAAAACTCTCAAGGATTACGATATGCTCGGTTGGCGCGGCGAATTCTATTTCAAAGTGGACGGGCCTAAGGTCTTTAAGGCTAGATTCCCAAATAAGGGAACGATAAAGCTTCAAAGAAATCAAAGCTTTACGTCTAAAGCGGATATGAATGTGTGGAGTCAGTTCAAAACAGTTAAAGCAGGAAGGGATGCCATAGAAAGGGTTACAGTAATATTGAGAGAGAAAGACCATTTAAAGAAGGACTCCACAATCGCTGAAGAAGAATACGAAATAATTCTTCCTTCTAAAACCCGGTATGTTATTTTACAGGACGATAAAGAACGAACAAAAGCAAAGCTACGAATTCAAGCTTCAAGAACAAGATATTAAACAAAAAACATTTTTTTATTCTATTTTTTATTACAGCTTTTATTGAAAGCGATTTTTTAGAAGAAGAACTAAAGTTTTAAAATTAATTTGTAGGTATTAGATCACTTATTCTTCTTACGTATTTAAAATCAATAAATAAATGATTAAATATAAGATTCACATTATTCCAATTAATAAAAATTCTTTTTAAAACGATAAATTATGAATGAAAAAGAAAAATATGATACAACACGGTATTCATTTAAAAAAGCAGCAGCCTATAGCACAAGTCAAATAGTTAATACAGCGGCGTATCAAACGTTTGCTCTTCTAACGTTCACGTTTTATTTTGCTGTAATTGGAATCAATGTTCATTTAATAACAATTGGTTTCATTATTTGGTCGGTTTGGAATAGCATCAATGATCCCATTTTAGGTGCGCTATCAGATCGAACTCATACAAAATGGGGGCGCCGTTTCCCTTATATGATGATTTCGATTATTCCTATGGCCATAATATCTATATTGTTGTTTTATCCACCGCTATCATTCGGGATCACTAACGAGCTTATTAATTTCGCTTATTTTCTCGTTATTATTATCATTTTTGAGTTTTTCTTTACAATGTTCGATGTAAATTTAATAGCTTTATTTCCAGAGTTATTTATTACTGATGCTGAAAGAAGGAAAGCTAACGCTATTAAAATGGCATTTTACATAATTGGATTACTTATATCTTTTGTTTTACCAACAATCTTCATCCCCGATTTTTCAAATCCAACTTATTTGCCTGAATTTCAAATTTTTGGAGTGATTAATGCGGTCATAATCGTAATTTTTGGCTTACTTTTTTTAAAAATTAGTCCAAAGGAAAGAGTTGCATTTCAACACGAATATAAAAACGCACCTAGCTTACTTGAATCGGTAAAGATATGTATTAAGAATAAAACATTTATGACCTACATCCCCGCCGAAATAGCTATTTGGTTTGTAATAGGAATGCAAACTACGATAGTACCGCTATACGGTAAATACGCTTTAAATATTGGCGAAGGAGAAACTATTTTTCTAGGATTATTATTAGCCATAACGTTTATTTCATCAGCGTTTTTCATAAATGTTCTGTGGAAACCCGTTGTTAAAAAGATGGGTCCTCGAAAAACTTGGTTAATATCTGTAATCGTTTGGATATTAACACTTATTCCTTTAATGTTTATAAACGATAAAATACAAGGTTTAATTGTGTTTTTTCTAATAGGAATAGGGTTAGCCGGCCCCATATTTCTTGGCGATCTAATTTTGGCCGATATTATCGATGAAGACGAAACGATTACAGGGACTCGTAGAGAAGCTGGTTATTACGGAGTAAAAGCTTTTTTCTTCAGATTATCTACTGTTTTCGTCGTTCTCGCTATTAGTACTGTGTTTACGAGCGCTGGATGGACTGTTTTTGAACCAGAAACTATAACTCAAGAAATTATTTTTGGGTTAAGGGTATTGATATTTATATTTCCAGTAATAGCAATGTGTCTTGGTTTAATTGCCGTCTATAAATACCCCTTGGATGGTGAAAAGCTAAAGAAAGTAAAGGAAAAACTTCAAGAACTTCACGCGGAAAAGCAATCAAGAGTTTAATAAATAACTTTCATTTTTATTTTTGTTTTATATTTTTTAATGATTAAACAAAGGAAAAAATTTAAAAAAAAAATTAAGTTTAATAGAATTGTACGACGTTATAGCTTTTTTTCTTGCGATCTATATACAGAAAATGCTCCAATAACAAATGCAATAGCTACTCCAATCTGGGCAATACCCCAAATCGTACCTTCGAATATATCACCTAAAGCTAAAGATATGATTAAAATCGCTATCTCGAAAACGGCAAGATAATTTAGAATAGCTAAAAATTTATTTTCTATTGCTGCCGATTTTGTATTTAGAGTGTTCCTCTGTCTATTAAGAGTCTTCCTGACTCTGCCGATTACATCGTCAGTTTGCTTTGAAAACTTAAAACCATCTAGCTTATCTATCATTTCGTTAAACATACTTGTTTTAAAAGTGCTAGTAAATAATAAGCGAGTTATTTTAGAGATTATTATATCTTTATTTAATTCAAGAATTATTCTGTTGAGTTCTGTTTCCAGTTTTTCTAATCTCTCGATTGTATCCATCAAAGTCAAGCTTTCTTCTCTAGCTCTGGTCTCTGAGATGACTTCATCGAATTTATCTGCTACAATTAGTATGTTTTCCATATGCATGAGGATTAAAAATCTCTGAACGTTGCCAACTTCTGGACCAAAGAGTGTATCGATAAGTAAGTTTTTCATAGAATTGGGATCCATAAGACCTGGTCCCGGGATTATCACGTTCCCAGCGTGAGTAATCATCACGAATTCGTCTAAATATGGAGATAAGTTTTTAAGGTTAATCTGATCTCGATACGCTACAGGATCTAGTTCTCTATATTTGTCCGTTCTTAAAGTAAGTCCTATTGAATATCGCGCATTCTTACCGATATCTTTTCCAATAAAGCGATAATCTGCTCTGTTAAAGTCGGGTTTTGCGTCCCAAATAAACCAAGTATGGTGCCACGGCTCTAGCGAAGATTCTAATTTTGCCTTTTCCGGAAAATTACCTTTTTTTAATAACGTTATAACATTTTCTCTTATTTCTACGAATTTTTCTGTTATGGGTCTCCCGGTGCTTTCCAGGATCATGTTTGAGGGTTGGGATATTTCTATAAAATCCTCAATCTTGTGGTAATTCTCGAAAGTTAATTCGCAATGGATTACTAAAACTGAGCCGTAATGGATGTGCCCTTCTAATCTAATCTTTCCAACCACATCAGGTACTGTAGCGCAAGAAAACCTATCTGACTCGCCGATCTTAAAACAAACGGGAGCAAAATTCACAGATTGACTTGAAATCCACTTTAATGGTTGGCTACATTTTTTTTCTTGTCCGGGAACATCGATTTTACACCGATAGTCTTTATATAGTTTTAGAGAGCCTTCTTTTTCTAAATACTTTCTTACTTCTGGTAGCTCAAAATATAGTCCTAGCTCATAAAATTTCCAAAAAACAAGAGTAACTTTAAAAGTATACTCTTCTTCAGTTGAGATTGTCATATTTATTTCCTTGAAAAGTTTAACTAATCTAAATATATTATAAATTTAAAATATTCTTTTATTTGGATGAATATTACAATCATTTGTTAGACTTTTACGTAAATTATGGTGAGTTTTAAATGGTTAATAAAAATGTAGACTCAAAAAATTTTGAAGTAATAGTTCAAATTGCAGGTTTAAAAGATTCTTTAGGAATTCACAACGCACTTAAGCAAAACTTAATTGAAATACGCGATTTCGACGATATTACAGATGAACAAAGAAAAGAATTAGAAGAGCGTGGCTTCCTGAGAAAAGAAGTTGACGAAGATTTTTACGTCCAACTTATTCAAGATGTTAACAAGAAGATTTATGTTGCGAAAAATAAACGCGGAGATGTCATTGGCTTCGCAAGTATATATAATAACGAAAATAACATAAAAACGATTAGGAAAACTTTGCAAAATCTCCATATTGAAGATAAAGAAATTTTAGATTTGCTCGTTAACGAAAAAAGAAGTTTTGCTTATTTGGACCAAATTAGCATCGTACCCGAATTCAAACGCAAAGGCGTTGGGACTGCCATTTTGGAGAAAGCGTTGGTAGAAATAGACATTCCTTTAGTTGCGTTCATAGTAAAACTACCTTTAATGAACAAAGCGTCCGCTCTATGGCACGAGCATACTGGTTTTGAACTTGTAGGTACTGGAGATGGAGATTATAAAGGTCAAAAGTTTGAATGGTTGATTTATATTAAATAGGTTAACAAAAATTAACTCTAATAATATTTAAAATGAAAAAATTAGAATTATAAGAATTCTAAACAATTTAACTAACTAAAAACTTTTTTTCTCTATTATTTTATAAAATTTAGTTTACTCATCCTGATTTACTGTGTTAAACTCAAGACTTAAACTTTCGGCAAGTTTAAACCCTACTTCAAAGAAGTTTTTCATCGATTCATAGAAGATATCTCCTATAACATCGCCTAAATCCACATTTGGTTCAGACGAGGGCTCAATCTTTCCAGGGATATTTAATTCTTTTATAAGATCTTCTTTTCTGTGTTCTAACTCTTCACTTAAACTACTTATGTTTATTTGAAAATTGTTCAGTTCTGAACTTTGGCTCTTTTCCATAATAAAACCTCGTTTTTATGTTTAATTTTATATTTATTCAATATCGGGTTCTGGTTTAAGGGAATCAATAATTCTTAAAATATCCTCAGCGAGTTCGTATCTCTCATCTCGATATTTTGGTCGAGACAATCGTTTCTCTACCTTAAGTGGGGTCCCGATTTTTACTCTTAACCCCTGTGTTTTAAACATACCTAAAATTTTCGCGTTTTCCGTGTATATTGCTATGGGGATTATAGGTGCTTTTCCAGCAACTGCAAATTTAATGATTCCCGCCATTGCTTTCACCTGAATTTCGGGTGTAAGTTTTGATTCCGGCGTCATGGCTACAAGATCCCCAACTTCGTTAAGATAGTGGAACACTTTATCTATAGGTATGGTATCGTCCTTATCGAGGGTACTGCGAAACATGCCTAACGACTTAAGAACGGGCCCGTACATTTGATTCTTCATCAGTTTATGATGGACCATAAAGTGAACTCTTCGTCCAGTAACTTGACTTATAATCGCCATATCTCTTAACGCGTTGTGGCTAATCGTAGTTAAAATCGCTCTTCCTATAATAGGTACGTTTTCACGCCCTTCAATTTGTAAGTCTGCGAATGCCGTTAAACCAAAGTTTCCTAAACCTTTGGTAACTGCGTAAAAAATGTCTTCCATAAGATTCTTACTAAGCACCTTATCTTTTCCTTTCGTTTCCGTCTCCTCGGAAGATGTTTCAACCATCTTTTTTCCCTCGCTTATAGTTTGTCTATGAAGTTATTAACTTCCTCCATCCGTCTCTCGTAATATTCCTTTAACTCTTTTTCGGAAACAAATGAAGGGATTACTTTTTCTAAATAAATATCAAATATTGTCGATAGTTTTGTATTATGTTGCAAGGACTCGAGAAAACCCTCGCCCAAGTCCTTTAATTGCTTAAAAAATTCTGTCATTTTACTTCTCTTTTATTAAAAATTGGACAATATTTTAATAACTCTACTAGATATGTTTTTTCTTATTTTTATTCAAATATTCGTTTATTAAATTTAAAGGTTATAAATACAATAATAGTTTGAAAAGTATGTTATCAAAAGATTAGATTATATAATTCGAAATTAATCTACTTGATCCCATTTACCACAACGAGAGCCCCAGCGTGCTATAATCTTATTTCCTTCTTGAGGCATCTTTACTTGGACTATTTCGCAGTTATTCGGGCAATCTCCACAGTTAAACGCTGATGTCGTGAACTCAATATCTGATACTTCGAGTCCTCGAAATACGGTTTGATGTTCGTGCTCTAAATAGAAATCTCTAACCAAAATTGCCATTCCTAAAGCCCCCATTAGGACATTATATTCAGGAACAATTACTTTGCAACCTAAATGTCTTTCAAATGCTTCAATGATCCCTTCGTTGTAAGAAACGCCACCTTGGAATACAATGGGTTCTTCTAAGTCTTTGCCCTTACCTACGTTGTTCATATAGTTGCGCACAAGTGAATCGCATAAACCTGCAATAATATCCTCTTTAGAGTAACCCGCGTTTTGCTTGTGAATCATATCAGACTCTGCGAAAACAGTACATCTTCCCGCAATACTTACAGGATTTTTTGATTTTATAGCGTAAGAGCCAAAATCTTCTATAACTGTCCCAAGCCTCGCTGCTTGGTGATCGAGAAATGAACCCGTTCCAGCAGCGCATACAGAATTCATCGCAAAATCTACGATTATTCCGTCCCGTAGAATGATAATTTTCGAATCTTGACCGCCAATTTCTAATATCGTTTTTACATCGGGATAGATAGTTTGCGCTGCAACTGCGTGGGCTATTATCTCGGTTTTAGCGAGATCGGCACCAACGATTGCTTTTGTTAGATACCGTGCCGAACCTGTGGTACCACAGCAACGAATCTCGTAATCGCCTAAATTTTCGCTTTCTTCTATGTTATCGCGTAACTCGGCCATTCCTGCCTTGGCTGAGTCGATGGGAGAACCTCTATTTCGTAAAAACACGCTAGTAAGTAAATTTCCATCTGTATCCATTAAAACAAATTTGCAACTCACGCTTCCTATGTCAATACCAAGGAAAGCATCTTTTTTTTTTCCTACTTTAGTAACTTTTTCAGTAACTTCTTCCATATAATCTCACCTTTATCATTAAACCGAATTTTGAATTAATTGAGCGCATTCATTATAAAATAAACCGCCATAATGCGGATAAATCTTTTTATTACCATTTGCTACGAATTTGGCGTTATTTTTAATTTCTTTATTCCTACGACCATACATTAGGTCAGAGAATGCTTCTAGCCTAGTCCTGAAGCCCGCCAATCCGCTCTGCTCGTCGAAAGAGAAGTAAATGATGGGAAGATCGTAAATTCCCTTAAGTTTATTAGTTAAAATCGTCCGTGCCGTCACTTCTGGCATACAGAGGAACGGATATTGATGAACGAAGCCATCAAACCCCGCTTGAGCTTTATTTATATATTCACCTAGCACCCACATCGCCTCTCCGCCAATGTCCATCGGTAAATATGGTTGCGAAAGGTGTTCTAACCACTTTCTGTGATAATTTAAATGGAATTTATGGACAACCCAATCGTATAAGCTCAAGCTCTGGTGTACTTCAATGTTCATCTCACCCAGCTTTCTACGGATATCTAAATTTACGTATGGTTCCAAATTAATGTGAATCTCTCCCGAAACACCAACCCGTAGAGGCGTTCGGGTCTTATCTGTATCTAAATTGCTAAAATCTTGCTTAATAACGCTTTTGAATTTTCTCAATTCTGGGAGCGTATTAGCTTGATCAAGCTTATTCAATAAGTTTCTAATCAATTCCGTCGTATCTCCCTGATTGCGCTCGTAAGCTCGGAAGATACCTTCGGCAGTTTGAATATCGTTTAATAGCTTAGCTTTCTTTAGGAAAAGAATTACAGCCTTAACGAACTTTGAATACATAAACAAGTCCTTTCGACCACTAACTTCTTGAAGAGTTTTGACCCATTTAAAATCAAGTAAATCTGCTTGGTCGAGGGGGATAACCGTAATATTTTTATATCCCATATCCTTCAAAATACGTTCTTGGACGCTCGCGTAAAAGCCAAATCTACATGGTCCACAATCTATTGCCATGACTAGCGTATCTGCTCCCTTCTTTATAGCATTCACGAAATCTCCAATAGTCGCTTTAAACGGGAAACACACAAATTCGGGGGAGTGTTTTACCCCAATCTTAATCGCTTCTCGATTCGTTGGATCTGGAATAACTACATCTAGACCAAGGCTTGTAAATAGCGTCTTAAATGCTACCCAGTTGGGGCCCATATTGGGAAAAGAAATTATCATTTCTTGGAAAAATCCTCAAGTTAATAGTCAGTATCTTTGTTTAAAGATTAACTTAAATTTACTCAATCAAGTATTTGATTAAATAAAAAATTACCCAATACAAACAGATTATCAATCGTATGATATTTTTAATAAAAAAACTGAGTAAAATTAATAATTAAAAAATAGATATCAATAAACCTATCTTATTAAAATAGTAAAATTAATCTTAATAAAAAAACTGAGTAGAATTATCACTATAGAAAAATTATTCAATAATCTTTTGTTCTTCCATATTCTACAACTCTAGTTTTTCTTTTTTTTATTCTCAATAAAAAATTCAATTAAATTATTAGAATAATCTTTAATTAATTCAAGAGCTCCATTTTCTAGTGCAAATTCTGCTATATTTAACTTTAAATGTAATATTGGAGGGTAGATTATTTCAGCTTTTACTTTTTCTTGAAGAAATTCAACCCAGAGTGGTTCGATTTTAATATTAGTTATTGCAATATAAAAACCTGATAAAGCCTTAAGGATAAGATTATTAATTTTTGAAATTTCACCGAATTTTAACAACCACTTTTGGATTTCTAAACTAGGTATTGCCTCACTAATAATATCTCCGATAATTATGTAATCTAACTTTTCCTCCAACAAGAAAGAAGGATCAATCTTTTTGGCATTTCCTACTGATACATCAATATCATCTTCTAAACGATCCTGAACCATCTCAGCAATAATCTTTGAGAATCCAATTCCGTTCTTATGTATTATCCATAGTTTTATTTTCATTCACCTTTTCCATAATTAAAAAAAAAATTATAAGATTTACCTATTTATTTATTTTTTTTCTTCGCGCGAGCTCCTTGCGAACCATCACGCGGTGTATCCCTGAGAATACTGCCAAAAATAGATGCACTATGAATCCTAGCACCAACAGCACTCGAGCAATGTCATTGGAAACCCACAGTACCAGAAATCTGAGGGAATCCGGCATCACGTCTGCAAAATAAGCAAAGTCAAAGGGAAAGACCACAAAGAGCCAAGCAAAGCCGACAGCGGCAAAAAAAAGCCCACCAAAAGAATCTATGTCGCGAGAGAGGTCTTTGAGCTCAAGTAATAACACGGTACATGTAAAAATCCAATAAATCAGAGATCCATACAGCAGGACCATTTCCAACGTGCCGAATGTTGCAGTGAAAAAACCTGTTGATAAAGTCTGATGGGCAACGAAGTAAAACACAATCAAGGGGAAAACCATAATTATAGCGATGGATATGACACGATCTTCCAACGAGAGTTCGTCGTAATCTTCCAATTCTTCCTCTACGCGTTCAGATAACCAGCTTTTAATCGCTTCTCTCTTGTTCAACTTGTTTCCACCTTTATACTACTTGTTTTTGATTAATTAATTCCTTCACTTTTATATGTGGATGATTATATCTCTCCCTACCTGGAGTATATTCACCAAATTGAATAGCTTTTTGGGGACAATAATGGAGGCAACATAAGCACTGTTGACATTTATGTTGCCACTCAGGTTTGTCATTTACGAGTTTAATATTATCGACAGGACAGATTTTTTGACAAATTCCACAACCATTACACTTTTCATCTGTATAGTAGTTTTCATCTTCAGTATTTACCTTCTCTATAAAAGATTTATATGTCCCTTTCATTGGTATTATAGAACCTTTCTTTCCCTTTCCTTTCTCATTATTACGAATAATCTCAACAATTTTATCTAATTTTAATTCAGCGTCCTTTATTCTTTTTAGTTGTTTTTCTTTTGAATGCATGGGGTTGTGTCCGGCTAATATGAAAGCTGAAAAAACTTTTATTAGGAATGCTGCATCAAGTTGCTTGTTTTTTGGTTTCAATAAACTATTCATCATTGGTATCACATACTGCCTGCCAGGACCGCCTTTAGTACAAAGAGCAAAAATATATTTTATATTACTTAAATCAATCTTCTCAATAAAATCAGCGACGATTTTAGGTAGAGCCCAATTGTACACTGGAAAAACAAAGCCAACTTTTTCCGATGTGGCGATTATGGAATCTTGATTAATAAGACCCGCAATCGGTATAAGTTCACAATCATTTAGCTTTTCTTTAAGAGTTTTGGCCATATGTAATGAGTTTCCTGTGCCTGAGAAATAATATATTGTTGTTTTGGTATTTTGTGTAATTTTTATCACCTATTTATTTTTATTTTTTTTTATTTTTTTTATAATTTTAATAGGGATTGGGGCTCTAATAAGAGCATGTTCGCCAAGAATGAAAAAAATCAACCATGGGTGTTTATTTACCTTAAATGGTAGGGAGGGATTCTTGATGAAATTTTCAAATTCTAAAATAATAAACTAATCAAAAAAAACAATAAAGTCCTCATTTTTAGCCTCATCTCGAAATAAAATGAAACTAAATTTACCAAAATTCTAGCCATTTAGGTGAAATTTGGGAATAGAAAAAAATCGCAATTTCATTTAGTTCTAAGTAATTGATCAACCCAACAATCGTAAAATTCTGAATGTAAGAAGATAATAGGAATAATATCTTTGAATCCTTCAGATTGTAGTTCTTCGTTAATTTTCTGGGAGTTTTGAATCGCTTTTGTCCATATATACATTGTAAAGAAGTTAGGAATATTACTATAGCTTATACAATAAATAACATTTTGTTTAAATTTCTCATATATATTTTGTATTGATGAGTCTATGCTAGTGCCTTCGTTTAAAGATATATGGAACCCTGTAATCAAATTATGTTCAGATTTTAAGGTCATTTCAATTGTAAATTCTACTAAGTAATTCTCAATCATTCGATCTAATCGTTTTCTAACGGTTTTAGCAGAAAGCCCTACTTCATCTGCAATATCTGTTAGAGGCTTCCTTGAATCTCTATTTAGAGACTTTAGTATTTTATAATCAATGGTGGTTAGTGGTTCTGGGGTTGTTATATAAGGTATATCCATAATTCCAACAGTAGGTTCGCTTATATTAGCTGTTTTTGAGACATAAGCAGAAAAATCACGAAGACCTGTTATATCTCTTAAATATGAAGAGATATACAGCATTTTACCGGTTGCAATAGCAACGTTATTAATATTTTCATGTTGCCCTAACTCTTTACTAACAGCATCCAATGATTTTGCATTAGAAGTACCAAAAACTATAACAGATAGATATTTTAATGCTATTGCACTTGGTCGGGCAGTAAATGCCTTGATAACCCCATTTTCTAAAAGTTTATTTATACGTTTATGAGTAGAGCTTACGGACATATCGATTATTTCTGCTAATTCTCTATACGTCACGCGAGAGTTTTCCATTAGTTTTTTAAGAATGATAAAATCAATTTCATCCATAATTCTAACTAGAAAGTCAATATTATTATTTATTATAATTTGCTTAAAAAATAAAGTTAATTGAAAGTAAGGTTTTAATTTTAGGTTCATTCTTAGTCTGTTGATATTTCTTTCATAACAAAATAGCTTCTCAAAGGTTAAAAAGAGATCCGATACCAAAAAACGAATTTCTTGAAAAAAACTCGAGTCCATTCTTAACGGCGAATCCTACATCTAATTTCTTTGATGGATTCAGCATTGTTAAAACCTTTGACATTGGGGTTTCAATACTAGACACGAAATATTCAAAATTGGATTTCGGCTTAAAATATATATTTTTTATCTCATCCGGGACCACATACTTGGCATCTCTAAACAAGGGATTATTTTTCTTGTTGCCAACCATTAAATCATGAAATGCTTCGATTCTTGTTCTAAGTCCTTCAAAACCAGAACTTCCATCAAGACTAAAATGAATGTGGGGCATGTAAAACTTGTCCATGTTTTTCTCAGCTTCTAACATTCCCATGAGGGATATTTCAGGCATGCAGGTGAAGGGAAAAATGTGTACATAGCCGTTGAAGCCTTTTTCTTGAGACTCAAGATAACTTCCCATGTTCCATAATGCCTCGCCTCCTATATCCATTGGAATATACTTTCTTGCACTATGTTTAAGCCGTCTTCTTCGTTTGCTGGCGTCAAGTTTGTACATGACCCAATCAAAGACATCATACTGCTTGTGAACCTCGATACCCATGACGCCTAATTCTCCCATCAGATCATAATTAACCCATTTCTCCAACATGACTTGGATTTCCCCAGTATAACAAACCCTCAAAGGTTCCATTTCCTTGTCAATAGGAATCTTGCGAAATTTTTCATCTATCGTTCTATCAAAATTAGATAATTTCATCAAATTATTTTCGTTATCAAGTAAATTCATCAAAGTATGAACTACTTTGGTAGTCATTGCTTTGTTTTTTTCTCGACATCTAACAAGTCCTTCAATATGGGTTATTCTTTCAACATAGTATGCTTTGACCATGAACAAGAGTGTGTTTCTTAAAACTTTATAGTCCTCAAATTTTCTTCCTGTTCTTTTTTCTAAATCACGAAATACCCTTAGCCATTCAAGATTTCTGAAATCATCTTGACGTAGATAAAACATTCTAACATCCTTGAATCCCATGCTTTTCAGGATTCTTTTCTGGACAACACCATACATTCCTGCTCGACAAGGGCCGTAGTCAGCAATCATCGCAAAATCTTTAACATCATAATTACGATACAGGTTTATCATTTCACCAAGAATGACTTTAAATGGAAAACAAACGAATTCAGGAGAATTTTTGACTCCTTCACTAACGATTTCAGTGTTTACTAGAGGGGGTTCAACAACTTCAATACCAGGAAGATCATGGAATAAACCTTTGAAAAAAATATAGCTCCAACCCATTCGTGAAAATGAAACTCTAACATTTACCATTTACCGCACCTACTATTCCATCGTGCAAATATCGCATCATCCTTTTCTCTTCCAGTTACTCTACTTTTATCTTCTTCCCTGACAAGGTATTTAACTGTACATCTATTTGCACAATCAGGACAGACAAATGAACCTGGAGCCAAGTTCATTTCACTAACTTTTAGGCCATGAAAAGAAGATATCTGTCCATTTACATGTTCCTTTGCCAAAATGGCTGAACCAAATGCTCCCATCACGTAATAGTTCTCATGAACAATGACTTCATACCCCAATTCTTCTTCAAAAGCATTTTTTATTCCGGAATTTGCTGCAACTCCTCCCTGGAATACAAAGGGAGGATACATTTTTTTTCCCTTGCAAACATTATTCAAGTAGTTTCTAACAAGAGCTTTACACAATCCCTTGATAATTGATTCTTTAGAATATCCTTCTTGTTGTTTACTGATCATATCAGATTCGGCAAAAACTGTGCATCGTCCTGCAATTGAAACCTCCTCTTCTGCCCGAAGAGCATAATCCCCAAATTCTTCAATTGGAACCTTGATCCGAACTGCTTGGTGATCTAGAAAAGAACCAGTTCCGGCAGCACAAACACTGTTCATGTTAAAATCTGTTACGATGCCATTTTTCATCAATATAACTTTGCTGTCCTGTCCCCCGATTTCAAGAATTGTTCTCACATCAGGGGTATAAGTTGAAGCTCCAATTGCATGAGCAATTATTTCAGGTTTTGCTATATCTGCACCGATAAGAGCTTTTATTAAATACCTGGCAGAACCTGTTGTCCCAACACCACAAATACTTTTTTCGATGTTATCGGGAAGGACTTCTTCCATGTATTTTAGATTTTCTTGTGTAGAAACAATGGGAGAACCATCATTTCTGGTCCAGGTAGCATACAATAATTCATTTCTCTCATTAATTATTGCACATTTCGTGGAGACACTTCCGACATCGATTCCTAGATATAACTTGTCATCCACATCATCTGAAAGAATATTTTTGATAAATTCTGGTTCATTCATTTGTATTTCTTCCTCCTTATCATTTCGACAAAAGATTCTACTCTTGTAGTTATTTGAGATTCTCCAGTGTGTTCATCTAATGTGAGATTAATATAAGGCTTATCTTTCATGTCAAAATCCTGCATTACCAATTCTTGAATTAAAGAATCAGGACCACATGCAAAAGAAATCAAGAAAATACCCCCATCAATCTCTTCATTATGTATAACATAATCAGATAATTGCATCAATTCATCTTCATTATCCCAGAAATTGCAAAAATTATCATCAATTTCAACTCTTCTTGAGAAGATTTCCTTTGGAGCATTTTCAACAGTTACAACATCAACAAAATTGGATTTGAGAATATCCATTAATCCATGATTAATAATTGATTCATAAGTATTGTATGGATGACCAAGAACCATTAATGAAAGTGGATAATTTTCATAATCTTTGTTAAGTTTAGGTCGAAATCTTTTCTTAAACTTATAATTTGGATATTTTTCAAAAGGATACATTTTGTAAAATGCATCAGGAACAAGAATTCCATCCTCAATCAACTCATGGAATTCTTCAAGTTTTTTATATCCATTCTCATACGCCAGTTTTGATTCTTCTTTTGATTTATCTAATGTTTTTCCAAAATCTATTGCTGATTTCATCATTGAATGTTCCCTGGCATTAAAAATCCATTCAATAACGGGAATATTAGAAACTGCTGAGTGTTGAGTGACATCTGGAAGGATCAGGAATTTCGGACAAAAATAATGATCATTACTTTTACTAATGAGTCTTGGAACAAATATAAAATCTAGATCGGGGTGATTTCTCGATAAATAATTCACGTGACCATAATGAATCTTGACTGGAATGCATAAATCGGTTGCAGATTGATTAGATCCGTTGGTAAGAATTTCTTTGTTTGTTTCTGGACTCACAATAACTTCGCAACCAAGACTTGTAAGCATTCCTTCCCATAATGGAAAATACTTGTAGAAATACAGGGAACGTGGTATACCTACCTTCAGTCTTTTCGTCTTTTCAGTCTTTTTCTGATTTTTATAATTCGTCTTTTCGTACAAGTTTCGAAATAGGTTCTTGGGATCCGTTCGTTCTTTCACTTTATCGTAAAATTTTTTGTTATATACCTTCCAGAACAAGTCTTCCTCGTAGAAATTGTGAGTTATCAGGGTTTTCATTCCCCTGAGCTCATGAACCTTTTCTTCTAGCGCTTTATAGAAGTTAAATCCCTTTCTTTTTTGCTCGAACCCGTAGATGGCAAAATCTATGAATAGTTCATCCTCGATGGGAGCGATCATGTCTTGATTGAGCCACGGGTAGAACTTGTACCCATCTAGTTTGTTTTTTTGCATGCGGTAAGGGACGATCCAAACCGGGAAGTAATCAAATAACTCCAGGTACCAATTGAAAAACTCTTCCGCGTGAGTGATTGGTATGAAGACATCAATAATCACGTCCGGTTCTCCCCCCTTCTTAGTTAAAAATGGCAATCGTTCGCTGATCTTAAGAATATTTGTCGATCCAAGTATAAAGGGCCCTACTAACCACCGGACTACTTTATTCTCAAAAATTCCTCCAGCAACATTCCGTATCGACCAGTGGCAATCTGCATCATACCTGAAAAAATAATCTATGGTGGAGAGGAAGTCTCGCTTTTTTTTCATCGCACTTTTGTAATAAATATCGTAGAAATATTCACTCTTGTAAGGAGCTTCCTCCTCATCAACGAAGCTGGCAACGCAGAGTACGTTCATATTCTCGGAGAAGATAAGCCCGTCCATCATTTCAATATCCTGCTTTTCGTAGTGTTGCTTGATAGCTTCCATGTATTCACTAAAAGTATCGTAACGGATGTAATCGATGCGGACGCACTCTTTTGCTGGAACGAGCTTGAACTTCAGGAGCGTGATGATTGCAATCGTGCCGAAACTCCCGTGCAGCATCTCGAATATTTCATGGTTATCACTTTTCGTGCATAACATTATGTCACCTGTTCCTGTCACAATCTCTATTTCTTCACAGGAATCGAAAAATCCCCCATACTTGAAAGACATGGATTCAACTGAACATCCTGCTACTACCCCGCCTATCGTGATTCCCTTGAGCTCGGAAACACATTGCGGTACGAGCCCATACTTTAAGGTTTCTGTTGCAAGCCTAACAAAAGTAATCCCTGCTTCTGCAATACACGTCCTTGTATCCGTGTTTATCTCAATAATGTCTGTAAGTGACCTCACGTCTATCGGCTTGTCACTATAGGTCGGATTATCCGGCTGTGGAGCCATGTGGGAAACGCTTGCCTTTTTTAGAGAGAAATATTCCCCCGGCTTCGCGTTATCGTACGCATTTCTAACCATTTCAGAGATCGCTTCTACTTTTCTTTTATGTATTGCTAGTTTTTCTTCGCTCATGTTAAACACAGGGTTGGGATTATTGTACGAAACGATTATTGCACGCTTCTTTTCGCTTTCTTTTTTCCAGCTTGCATTCTCTTCTTGCGCTTAATAATTTCAGTGAAGGATTCTATTCGAATCTTAATAGCTTCTCGATTAGTTGGATCTGGAACAACCACATCTAAATCAAGACTCGTGAATAAGGTTTTAAAAGCCACCCAGTTCGGACCCATGTTCGGGAAGCTGATTAGCATAGTAATAACCTAACTGAAATTTAAATTTTAACTTAATTGAGTATCTTTGTTTAAAGATTAACTTAATTTTATTCAATCAAGTATTAGATTAAATAAAAAATTACCCAATACAAACCGATTATCAATCGTATGATAACCTTATTAAAAAATTAAGGTAAAAATAATAAGATTTAATGATCTTTTAGAGGGAATTTAAGATCGATTAAGTACGCATCGTAATCTACAATATAAAATATAAGAAAATTCGTTCATTAAAAAAAGTGGATTATAAATATATTTTAAAGTCTTATGAATATCTACTTATTTTCTAACCATTTTAGTACCACATTTTGGACAATTTTGCTGGTAGCAAGGTATGCCCACTTGATGTTTCATAGTTTTGCCACATTTAGGACACTTGCAACTACCACCCGGTCCTGCAGCTTTAGATCCTCCCATTCTCCCTCGTTTGCTCAAAAAATCACCCCATATGAAATATTTTAATTTTAATATATTTTCCGTCTAAATTATTCTTTAAAACTAATAAGATTAACCAAATAAATCTTATCTTTAAATAAATAAAACAAATAGAGACTATTAATTTCTTCTAATTTAATGTGATAATTTTTTTTAACGCATTTAAAACTATTGGGTCGTCTATATAATCAATAAGATTCCATATCCTCAAAATATCTCAACTTCTACTCATTTCTTTTTGTTTTTTCCCAAATCTTATGGCGTTTTTTTAAGAGATTTTCCGAGTCGAAAAGCTTTATTCATCATTTTATCTCTTTTTTTCTTAAAAAATCGGAACAATGTATCCGTGTAAATGAGTTTACCAATTAATTTTCCTTGTAACTTGTTAATATATCTTTTCAATGCATTTATTGTTGGAACTACTTCTTTTCTCCCACCAAAGATGTGTTTAAAAGGAACAGTTGATGCTACAATTAAGATATATTGCTTTTTCTTAAAATCTTCTCTATCCATGGGACCAAATTTTTTCAAAGCATTTCTACCTTTTTTAATTTTTTCTCTTGTCGGAAGTTTCCATAAATCACGTCCATCAGGGAATCGGTTATGCATGTGAACTGTATGTCTATCGAAAAATGTTTTCATAATCCCTGAGATATTCGCCCAATAAACTGGACTTCCTAAAATAATAATATCTGCTTCTTTTATTTTAATAAAAACTTTCTCAAAATCGTCGTCTATCGTACACTTCCCCGTATGACAACTCCAACAACCTTTACAGTGTTGAATATCGTAATCATACAAGTTAATAAGTTCTGTTAAATTCCCATTTTCTTGTGTTCCTTCCAAAACTTTTTTTGTTAATGAACTAACAGTTCCATTTTTACGAGCAGCTCCAATTATTCCTAACACTTTCATTTTAATTAATCCTCCAATAGTCAAAAATTAAATTTCTATTAAATATAGTTTAAAATTAATTGTATCATCATTTCTTTCAATTACTTTTATTGTTAATTATATTAATTTAATCTTCCCTAATAAAGGAAAAAGGAACTTTTTTAACGTAAGATGCATAATTTTACACCATCTTTCTATATGTGATTTTAATGAATGAAGAAAATTTTGAAACTTTTAAAGAACTTTTGGAATTAATTCCTGTAATTATAAAAACTTCTGAGGATTGCGTAGTTCGTGAATTACATAAATTTCCACACGACCTCAATCGACTTAATATGGAAAGAGAGGGCCTTCGCCAAGCAATAAGTTTAATCCAAGGTAAGTGGACAATTGATATTTTATATCTTACACTGGTGTTAGGTGAATCCCACTATAGTGAATTAAAAAAAGGATTACCAAAAATAAGTTCACGAATCCTTAACGATCGATTAAAAGAATTGGAAGAAAATAAGATTCTTGATAGGATAATCCACAACACTCGCCCCGTTGGCGTGTCTTATAAATTGACCGAATACGGGAGAAAATTAATTCTTTTATTAGTACCGTTGTTTCTCTTTTGGATGCATCGGGGAAAGATCTAAAAATATTGCAACCTTGTGGTTGCAATAGGAATATTCACAATTGCTGGGATGGTGGCACTGTGGTTTCGATTACAGTTAGTAGCAGTATGGAGTGCTTTTGCTACGTTCTCACTCATTTCAGCTATAGTTTCATTAATTCTTGTAATTATCTCAGGCATCTTTGCCAAAAATAATTACATGGGTTTAATCGAAAGAATAATGGTCAGTCCTTATCAACTCTACTACTTTGTTCTTAGTCTGATGGTATTTCTGGTTAAATAACCTATCGTTATAGAAAAATATAGAACATTAAACAAGAAATAAGAGAAAATGGATATATTTCCCTATGCAAATATAATCAATCGATATACTAAAATTATCTAAATTAATAGACATATTATAATTTATTTTATAACTCATTTCCTAATTTTATTTAAAAAACCTAAAATTACTTCGCTTGACAAATAAAACCCCTTTTTAATTAAAAGATCTAAATTTTCTAATATTTCTTGTTCATTTTTTAGCCCTCTTTTATTAACGAGTAATAATATCCCTATAGTTCCTAATACATCTATCTTTAAAGATTTAGCGATATTCCTTGCTTTTTTTTCATCAATAAGTAATAATGGGTTATTGGATTCTATACATAAATTAAGTGCTTCGGTTTCTCCTCTTCCAAGATTTAATTCAGAAAATTTTAGTTTAGTAATTTCTCTAATACGAATCCATTTGTTTTTTATTTCTTTCTTTAAAATCTCTCCTTCTTTATTTAAAGTTCTAGGTGTATTTAAAATCTCATCATAAACAGCTTTAGGAATAATTATTTCTTTAAAAAGGGTTTTTAATATGGATAGTTCATTTTTTTTAATGAATGCAATTAAAGGAGTTGCATTTGAAATGATTGAATATTGTGTCATAATTCTTTAACCTTTTCCAAATCACTTTCTAATTCTTCAAGGTCATAATTAAGAGGAATACTATTTTGTGACAATTTTTCTAACATTTCCCATATAGATAGAGAACTTAATTCCGCTGCTTTTCCTAAAGAAATTTCTTTATGTTGATATAATTTTAAAGCATACTCTAGTTTCCATTCGGGAATTGCCTTATTTAATAGCCTTCTCACGACACTAGACCTATCAAGATTCTCTAACTTTGCAATTCTTTCTATCTCTTCAACCATTTTATCTGGTAACCTTGATGTTATAGTCTTACCCATATTTATTCATCATTTATTATATGTTTTAAACACAATAAAATTAACACATTGTTTTTTTATAAATTTAT
>JABCSY010000066.1 GCA_018238625.1 Promethearchaeota archaeon | reverse complement strand
TGTTGATCAAGATGAACTTTATGCAGAGTGCTTAAAATATTATGCTAATATTCTTACACCGTTCAGTATGTTTGTTGATAAAAAAATCAAGGAAGTTTTAGATCTTAAAATCCCTATTGATATTATAGCAACAAGTCATGGCGTTATTTGGAGAGACAATCCAACCCAAATCGTAGAAAAATATTTAGCTTGGGCTAACGATTACCAAGAAAACCAAATTACAATATTATATGGTACAATGTGGGATGGAACAAAAAGAATGGCTGAAGCAATTACAAAAGGAATTCGCGAAATTGATAAGCAAGTTAATGTTAAATTGTTTAATGTAGCAAAAACCGATAAAAACGATTTAATTACAGAGATCTTTAAATCTAAGATTATTCTTGTGGGCTCACCTACTATTGGTGGAGGAGTTCTATCTGGTATCGCCGAAATCTTGGAATTGATTAAAGAAATGCGTTTTAAAAACAAGAAAGCGGCGTCATTCGGCTGTTATGGATGGAGCGGAGAATCAATAAAGGTTATAAAGGAACATTTAGAAAAGAGCGGTTTTTCTGTAATTAACGACGGTATACGCGCTATGTGGAACCCTGACGATGAAAGTATTGAAAAATGCGTAGAATTCGGCAGAGAAATAGCTAATACTAAATAATTAATTTTTTTAATATTTTTTTTATTTTATAAATTCTTTTATTATAGCTACTCAAGGTAAACAAATTTGTCCTATTCGGTATGATCGGGTAAAATTAGGCTTTTAACACTATTTCTGGATGATTTAGTTCATAAACATGTGATTTTTGATAATAGATATGGCTCAGATGAATTCTTGGCTGATCTCTTAATAGATTTATTTAATAGTATTTTGAGAAAATAGGTTATGTGGTCATTTGTGTAATATTAAATAGTAGTAAATAGTTAACTATTTATAATTAAAATTGCATATAATCAATAATGACTCAAAAAACAATTTCACTAAACGAAAACTCATATAAACAATTAAAGAAATTAAAAAAGAAAAACGAATCATATTCCGATTTAATTATTCGTCTCTGTAATTTGCGAAATCCGGTATTAAATGATCCTCTTTTAGAATTTTCAGGAATTTTCAGTGAAGATGAAGAACTTTGGGTAGAAATTGAAAATATTATTCAAAATCATCGTAAATCTCATTTAACAAATGAAATTATTAGAGAAGAATAACGATGTATTTAGTTGATACGAACATTATTATTGGAATTTTGAGAAATAAAGAAGAATTTATTAACAAATATAAATATATTTCGGAGAAGAGTCAACCGATATATCTAACAACTTATTCGCTTTCTGAAATACATGTTGGATTTTACGACCAAGATTTTAAAAAAAAGTATCCAAAAAAGTTAAAACTTCAAAAAGAACTCTTTTCTAGGATGGTAAAAAAGCTAGAACATCAAAATCGAATTCTCTCTTTATCAGTTGATGATGCAAGAATTTTAGGTAATTTATTTCATTTATTAAGGGTGAATGGAAAACCAATTCCGATAATAGATGCGCTAAATGGTGCGATTGCGATATCACGAAATATAACAGTAATCACATCAGATAAAGCTCATTTTAGTGTTATTAAAGAGATAAACAAACAATTTAAAGTAATATATTGGTAATTAGGATTAAAATATAGATTTTCAGAAGAGAATATTATTACACTGGAGATCGTAAAACCTAAAAATTTCTTTTCCCATGAATTCTTATCTTTTAACACGCTTTCCTATTGTACTAAATGTGCAGCCATCGTAATGGATATATCTTATTATCAACAAGTTTAGAATAGAGGTTTTTATATTGTTTTATTTCGCATTTTTCTAAAGAACATTGAGGACAAGAGGGGCAATGAGAAGTAACTAATTGTATTCTTTTAAGTAGTTTTCCTTTAATTTTATTAGATTGGACAGATACTTCTCTTGGAGATATTCGGTTATAATAGGAAGCATACAATTTTGCTATATCAGAACGCCCTAAGAGTTGTGAGAGAGCAATAAAGAATTCCCATATAGAATCACAATTAGGGATTTCTATCATGGAATTAAAGAAGCGAGAAATTGATGAATTATAAAAAGTATAGATTAAGAAATCTGGATCTAAGAGAATATCAAGTTCAGAAGGTCTTATCATCATTAAATTAGACATCAATTTGGTTTTAAAATCTCGGATTTCCTTAGAGATAAAGAAATTATGTTCACCTCTACCAGAATGCAACTCAGGAATGATTACTTTGACAGTGGGGAAACCTATCCTATTATAATCTTTTAGATATACGTGATATCGATATTTATCTAATAGTTTTAAAATATTTTTAAGCTCGCTTGCCATATTTTTATGAGAGTAGTCCCATTTCTGATAAGTCCCATTATTTTGGGTAAGAAATGTTAACCCATCACTTGGAAAGAAGTTATGAGACGAATGATTAAATGCCATTAGAACTTGAAAAGGAAGATACTTCTCTATCGAAGGGAATATTTTATAGAATTGTTTGTGTTTTTCAATGTAATCATGTACATCTTTCACTCTCTGATTAATATTTTGTTCTATTTGAAGGTATTCTGTAATGCACCTTTCTAGAGCCTGATTAGTATTTGATGCTGAGCCGACCCCAAACTCATACATATTCAACGATTCATGGTGGAATAGAACTCCTACTACGGGGAACCCTTTACCAAGACTTAAATCCTTAACCTTGATTGATATTCCCTTTTCCTTTAATTGTTGCATATATTTAGGGAACTGGGCGCCCCAGTCCTTTAAAGGTATTGTAGGGCATTCTCGCTTATTAGAGAGGGTCTGGAATGCACAGCTTCTTTCAAACACTTCACATAGGGCTTGTAGAATCGCTTCTTCATATGTGTTACCTGAAGCAAAACCAGTTGAACTACAGAAATAGCGGGAATTAATCAAGACTTTTTTTCGTGATCCCATTTCTTGCATAGGTATATATCTATCATAATACAGCTCTATATTTGGTAGATACATACAATTCTTTCTAATAGTTATATTAAACTTTTCATTCAGTAGGATCATCTCCGTAGGAATGTCTTTTTTTGAGTAAAAACAGCTTATATTTTTGTGGTTTTTAAAATAGAAGAATCCTGCTTGGATACGTTCCATCATTTCCCCAAGACTACTTGCAATACTAGCGTTTATTCCTCTTCCTTTACCAGATGTCGAAAAAATTGTCTCCTTTTCAGAAATAAACGATATTCTACTGATCCAAAGATCATTAATGAAAGTCTGAAAAGATAAAATTTCTAATGTTATTCCAATATCTTTCAAGAAACTCTCTAAGATTTGAGTAATTCTATGATTTGTATCTTCATACGTAGAAGATTTATAATCATTAACCTTAGGTACTTTCTTGAAAGGAACAGTTTTATAAGAAATGGTCATTGTTTTAAATTAAACTCATAATTCCAGATACTTTATTTTATAGATTTTTAGAAATAGGGATAAAAACCTCAAGGTTTTTCTAAAGAGTTTTCCTTTACGGGTAAAGTAAAAATTATATTACTTATTAGTACATATTAATTAACTATACATTTTAATTAAAAAAAAAACTATAGATGTGATCCTTATGGCTCCTATATCAGTTATAATTGGTCCAATATTGATTAACTTCCTCCACAATGTATTTACTGCTTTGTGGATTGGGGGTATGTTGACGCTTGCATTTACCGTTTTACCGGCAGTCATGAAAGTTCTTGGTAAATCTAAAGAAACTCAAGCATTGAACGCTATGATAAAGAAAAAGCTTAGTCTGATAACCTACATCAGTATGGCTGGATTGATAATTACCGGGTTACTTATGTCTAATAAAGCCGCGCAATCTGGGTTATTCACGGGCTTTTTAAGCTTTGCAAATGAATACTCGACCCTTATGAGTATCAAACATTTGTTATACTTTCTGATGATATTCTTAAGTTTGTTCCGCAGTCAGGGTGTGGATAGAATTAAAAAATTCACACCAGTACAGAAGCAAAAACTCAATATGCTCACGCTATTGCTGAATATTCTTGCGGGATTAGCGGTTCTGTTCCTCAGTTCATATGTTAGCGTACTTGCAGCGTTACCAACACCTTAAAAAAATCTTTTTTTTATTTATTTTTTTACTTTTTTACTTTACGGGTAAGGTTTTTCTAAAAAGATAATTTTCTTTTATTATGCCTCAAGATATCGTTCAAATTAGGCTTGAAATAGACATCCCTCACGATAAATGGCTATTCAAATTTAACGAAAAATATCCCGAATTAAATTTTTATATCTTATCTAAATTTCTTATAGAAGATAACGCTGGGATAACTTTATTCCAAATAAGGGGGCTATCTGTTAAACAATTTATTTCAGATTTTAAGAAACAATTAACTAAGATTTCTTCCCAAATCTTATTTGAAGGAAGTGATCTCGTAATTATGAACATTAGAGTGGTTGATCCATGGATTTTAAACACATTGATAAAAACTGAGCTTTTAATATTATATCCAATACTAGTAAAAGAAGGTAAAATACGAATAGAAGCTATTACTAATCGATCTAAAGTTGACGATTTCTTAACAGAATTAGAAAAAAAAGGCATAAAAGCATCCATAGGAAGTATAGGATACGGCTTTAAACCTACTTTACTCACCCAAAGACAAAACGAAATATTAAATATTGCTTATAAAAACGGATATTTTGATATTCCAAGAAAAATTTCATTAACCGAATTTGCTAATAGTCTAAATATATCTAAATCTGCTCTTTCTGAAACTTTGAGAAGAATTTTTAAAAGACTTTCTGATAATTATCTTAAATCGAACAAGTGAACCAAATGCTAAACATTTTTTTATATTAAAAATTCAATTAAAAATAACTAATTCATAACTTTAAAATTAAAAGGTGTAAAATGAAACATGAGTGAAAGAAAAGGTGCGATAATTCTATTATGGATCATCGCATTTGGATCAATAGGATTGAGTGGCTATATGTTCGTCAAGAATGAAGTTTTTAGTGCTCCTGGAGATACAGACAGTGGACTAACTCTCATGGGATTATGGGATGATCTTGCAAAGAATAAAGATTACGCTCCATACACAACTGATGATTCTTGGCTTATTGAATTTAACAATAATCAGTTTAATAATTCTAATTATGTCTCCGTAGACAATAGTAATACGCGTTTTAAGTTATTAAAAGAGGGTTATTATAAAATAACTCTTCTCTTACTGTTGTATGATCTTGACGCTGACGCAATATATTGGGTGTATCTTTATAGAAATAGTACAGTTGATCACTATTTTGCTAGAGTCGCGATATCTGCTAATCCCAGTTCGCCATTTCATCAAATTGAGTCTTCGTTATATGTAAAAAGCACTGGTCTTGATGATTTTGTAATAAGATGTTATTGCTTTGGAGACACTTCATTTACAATTGGAACCCCGCAATCATTTAACCAACTATCAATTGAATATAATAAATAAGATTTTATCTTCCCAAATTTCTTTTTTTTATTGGTTTTAGAATAAACTTTTATTTGAAGACCATAAATTGCATTTATCTTGTATTTAGCAGTTTAAGCATGGTATAGGAGAAAAACTAATCTCGAAGATGTTCGCTTTAAAACTTATATCTTATCAAATTTTAGACAGCTTAGTTATTAAAAATTAAAAAATAAAAAGTCAAGATGAAAATTAGATGAATATAATAGATGTTAAAGATGTTCAAATTGCTGACACACCTCATAAAGTAGCAGTTAAAAAATTATTTAATTTTGAGCACGCAACAATCGTTCATATAGAACTTAAACCAGGAGAGGCCCTTAAAAGGCACTTAACTCCTGTAGACGCGTTTTTCTACGTTCTTGAAGGCAACGGTATTGTTGAGATTGGAAAAGAAAGAAAAGAAATTCACAAGGATCAATTAATCTTCAGTCCTGCTAAAATCGCTCATATATTGGCAAACGAATCTGACGATATATTTCGATTCTTAGTTATTAAAACGCCTACTCCTACTTCAGAAACAAAAATCCTTTAAAAGATTTATATCTTTTTTTATATCTTAATGAAAAATAATTAATATTAAAAATATTTAATCCACATTACCGCATCATCTTTGGGAAGGAATGCTGGAATCTCTGAAACCTTGCTAAATCCCATATGGCTATAGAATAGTTCACCTGTATTGTTGCTTTTTTCCATAAAGAGATAAATAACGCGCAATTTATGTCCCGCTTTAGAGAAATATTTTTTTGCTTCATTTTCTATCGACAACACTAATTCTCTCATTACGCCTTGTCTTTGAAATTCTGAACGTGTACCTAATGCAACTAACTCTATAATACCGTCGTCCAAACCACCCCGAGTATCCCATGTAATAGTTCCAAGGACATTTTTTTCGCTTACGCAAATATTTGTTTTATACCGATAAATTAAATCTTTAGCAAACTTTTGAGCGCGCTGTTGATTGTTTTCGACTTCCTCTAAATACATCTTTACGATAATATCCACATCTTTTTCTGTAGCGTTTCTTATTACTTTATCCATAAAATCGCCTTCATTTACCTTTTTTTCTGATTAATTTAAAATTCCCTTTAGTAATCTACTTAATCCAGTAAATAATAGGGGGAGAGCAACCACTATAGCTACGAGGTTAAATACCACAGTAGGGATAATTAAGATCAAAACACCAAAAATTATAGTCAATAAACCAAATATCATTAGGATATGGCGATATTCTTTGCGATAATCATAATTCATTGAACCAACATATAACATCGATAACCCTACAAGAAGGATTACAAATCCAAGCAACCGTATGCTGAAAATCGCAGTACCAATAGGATCAGTGATTAAACTGATGATGAGAATTATTCCCATAAACAATTCGAGAATTGCCATTAAATACTTTACAACAAGATTACTCCTTTTTAAATGATTGTCATATCTAGCATTCAATATTTGGGTTAATCCTATGAATATCATAATTACAGCTAAAATTACTAATATAGAAACGACAGCTGCGGCAGAGTAAATAAAAAGCAAGAGAGAAAGAGCAATAATAATGATTCCCGAAATTATATTGAAATTTTTTGTGTTTGTTAAAGCCATTTTATTCAATCCTATCTTAATTTATCATAAAAATTTGATGATGTTACCTTTATAAAAGCATTAAGATAAAAAAATATTATAATTTTCTCTTAGCTAAGAGAGAAACACTTTGACTAATAGAAAGTTAAAAGTTTATGTTAAATTTGGGATAATAGTTCGATTAATGCCCTCGGAATTTCTCTGTAATTATTTACGGCAAAAAACTTACCTTGTCCCGCTTTAGCAATTTCTCTGCACGTATCGATGCCTCTTGCGGCATCATTTTCGGCAGGTATCCCTATTACATGTAATTTAGGATACTTTTTCGCTAAGTCGATTGGGTTATCCCCTCTATTATAGTTACCATCACTAATTAAAATTCCAAATTTGTTTCTTGTTCTTTCTTTAATTTTATCTAATTCTTTCAACCCTTTCTCTAAACCAATATGGATGTTAGTAAAACCAACGGCTTCAGAATCCAAAATTTCGTCGATTATTGTTATAATTGGCTTTTTTTCGTCGATCTTTTTTAGAACCATTGCGGTAGAGTTGAATAAAACTATACCGTATTCTTCTTTTTCCATATTATAGGCTAAAACGGAAGTAGTAAGAGCCGCATTAAGCAAAAGTTTGCCGTACATGCTTCCACTTGTGTCAAGAATCAGAATAATTTTTCTTTTTTGTCGTTGTCTTCTTATTCCGTAGATGTCTTTATAAGTTAAGCTTTTTTTGTAAATATTCAATGGATTGTGTTGGATAGTTTCATCTAAGTCAAACTCTGGCATACCAACATGATAATAAGGGACAGTTTTCTTATAATTTCCTCTAATTCCCTTGCTTGTTATTTTTAACGAAGTTTTCAATATGCTCTGTCTGGCTAGCCTTCTAAAAATCTTTTTGTATTTTTCTGAAATTGGACGTCTGATAAAGAAGTAGACTTCTGCCATAGAGGCTTCAGAATTTCTTGCTTTTTCTGTGAAGAATTGCACGCCCTCGTCACAATCCAAAGCGTCGGTTGCGGCGTATACGTTTGACTTAAGTAAGCCTAACATTGCTTCGAGATTCTTGTGTTGAATAGCTAAGTAAGTCAGTTCCTTAATTTGCTTGTAGTCTAAAGTATTTGCCAAATGCTGGTAATAATCTGGTTTTTTCCTTTTTTTCCGAATTATTTCAAATCTTAAGATCTCTCCGTCGGGAATCCTTTCTGTAAGTCTAACATGAAGCCTTTTACTCTCAATCTCCTCGGAATCCTCCGCAGAGAAATCATCGACTATTGAAAATCCATTTTGTTTAAAACTGATAGCACAATATCTGTAATAATTTCGGTTTTAGAACTGGTTACGCCATCTTCAAGGTCAATCTTGTTATACAAAGCCATGATTGCCGCATCGACCCAATTTTTTGAGCTATTTTCAATTTCCGATTTAGAAATTAAATCTGCTAAGTCAATTGCGCCTCTTATCGAACTGCCCCTGCGTATTGATGTAATATTTCTTGAAATTTGAACTATTTGTTGTGAAATCTTTGCGATTTTATCGCCACTAGGATTACTCAGATTGGCTTCTTGTTTAATAATGAGAATTTCTTCTTCAGGAGGCTGGAAATCTAATTTTATCCAAATAAACCTATCTTTCAATGCCTCGCCTATAACGGTCACGCCTATATGAGCGGCAGGATTTTGTGTGGCAATGACAAAAAACTTTTTATGAGCTTTAATTGTTTTTAGTTTAGGTATTTCTATCGTACCTTCGTCTAATGCAGTTAAAAGAGAGTTTTGAGTGCTTTCAGGCATTCTGTTTATTTCGTTAATAAAAAGACACCCACCTTTGAGCATCGATGAAGAAAGTGGCCCATAAACGTAAGCGTCTTCTATATAACCCTTTGAAATCACCATTGGTGGGTCCCAATAACCAACCAAATTATGAGCAAGCGTTTCTTCTGAACAGTCTATTCGAGCAAAACCAATATCGTAATAAGAAGCAATTGCCTTTGCGATCCTGGTCTTACCCACACCTACTGAACCTTCTAATAAAATATTCTTGCTTACTGAATGTGCTAACACAATTTTTTTTAATTCTTCAGTTCTCCCAATGATTTTGTATTTACTTTGTATCTCTTTCACAATCTCAGAAGCTTTTAGCATGATATTATTAATATTTCATTTCTAAAAAACTAAACTTAAGATAATAGAGTTTATAAAAAATAATAATAATTTTTTAATTAACGATGGATTTTAACTTAAGTTAATTATGCGTCCAAAATTTGGGTTTAATAGAAAGGAAACGAAAAACACAAGTCTAGTTTTTATTACAGTAATTTTATTTTTGTTAGCATCGAATTTTATAACAAATTTAAATAGTACATCAAAACAAAATTACGACCAGTCTTTGTCGATATCAGAAAATGGTGATAGTTTTGATATATTAGATTTTTGGGAAACTGAAATTGAAAGAGTGAATAACACACCTTTAAACATTGTTTTTGGCGAAAATCGTACCATAAAGCATGTTAACCCCATTTCTAATAAAATATATGAACTAAAAGCTCAAGATATTAATTTTACTTCACCGAATTGGGTTGGAGCACTGCAACAGAACTTAACACTACGAGGTTTTATACTTTATCCAGAAATTATCAAAAGTTCTAATCCAGGATGTTTATGCATGCACGGTTTAAATGCAGAAATTAAAGATGTGTTTGAATTGGCGATTCCATATTTAGAAAAAGGTTTTGTAGTCTTATGCCATGCGCACCCAGGTCACGGCGATTCTGAAGGTGCTGAACCAGAACCGAATAATATTTTTTATACAGGAACCTATAACGAGTCAGCACATTTCTATCTAACTTTATGTGGGGCAATACAAGGGTTAAGAGTGCTTGAAAATCTTACATTTGTTAATAATTCTCAAATAATGGTTACAGGCAAATCTTATGGCGGATTAAACGCTATGTGGCTCGCTAGTATTGCAGGGGAAAGAATTGCAGGGATTTTAGCTTATATTTCAATTGGAGATATCGCTAAAAACTTACTATATCCTGATAAACTAATTTTTTGGATTCTAGGGAAAAGCGTCGAAGAAATATCTGGGTCTTATTTAACAAACCAGCTTTTAAGATTTGATCCAATTTTCTACTTAAATTCTACTAAACTCCCTCCAATCATGTGGCAAATAGGAACAAACGACGATTTCTTTCATTATAGCTCGATAAAAGGTACTTATGAATCTGTCCAGCACGATAAGAAATTTCTTCAGATTTTTCCTAACGATCATCACGGTTTTCCAAGATTTGAAAATTCAACAAAATTTTTCATCGATTATATTCTTAACAACGGTTCTGTTCCGCCAAAAATTAACATTACTAGCGATCGTAAGAATCACGGTTTACTTGGGGATAGTTTAAAAATTTCTTTACGAGTAAATTCAACGGTCGAAATCGATTCGGTTCAAATCGTTTACAAATATTTAGATATAGTTGGATTTGTTTGGCAAAGGTTTAATCTTCAAAAAACGGGTGGAAATAATTGGGAAGGAGAACTAAATCCTGCGATCGTCAATTCACGCCTAGATTATTACATCATCGTAAATTTAAAAAATATGAGTGATGTATGGTTTTCTTCGAATATTTTCTCGGCGGGAGTAATGATCAGTAATTACACCATCCCATTCGTAGTTATAATTTCATTTTTTATTGTTATTCCTTTTGCGTTATCGATTTGGAGAAAGTTTGACAAAATTTCAGAATCAGACATTGAGGATAAACTCGACGCGAAACGGAGTTTACTTATTGAAGTTGTTTTAATATTTATCTTAGATTTGATTTATTACGTTGCTCTTATAATGCCTTGGATAGTATACGAAAGCGGAGGGGTTACTCTTTCGCACATATATTTTTTTAACAATTTATACACTTGGGAAGTATTTTTTGGCGAAATAGCCCCTCTATTAACGATTATCTTTTTTACTTCAGCAATAATTAACTCGAATTTAAACTTCATTAGCCCAATGACTTCCGCTATACTTAAATTAATATATCCGACTATTGGTTTAATTTTTATTTGCATAATACCAATTCTTTCTGGTGTGCTAGACCCTTCAAAGTTAATATCCAATTTTGGATTAATATATCCCGGAGTTGGTCCTTTTCTTATGATAATTTCTGCAATATCTCTGCTTTTTGTTGGCAATTGGGAAAGAAAAAATAAAATTAGATTAGGATTAAAAAAAGCTAAAAGAAAACTAAATTTAAAAGATATTTTGATGAAATTAAAAAAAAAATTTAAGAGCTAACTATTTTAATTAATAATGTCAATCTCTTCTGATTTTATAAAAATAGCTGATAAAATTTCAAAAAAAGTTGATTTACCTTTAATAAAGGAAATTATCACGCCCCAAAGCAATGAAGGCTTAAAGAAATCTAACTTTTCTGTTATAATTTTAGAAGATAACACAATTGGTTTAGTGTATATTAATTTGAACCCAATAACTAAAAATAGGTTCAAGAATGAGGATTTAACAAAATTTAATGGTTCAGATCTAATATCTATAGCTAAATTGTTTGGATCAAATGATCTATTTGAAAAATCATTAGCTTTAGGATGTATTAATGCCATTAGTCAATTTATTTTTAATAAAGCAAATTTCTCATTCGATTTTACATCTGATTCCCTTGGTCTATTAAATATTAAAAGGTCTGATGTCATTGGCATGGTGGGTTTTTTTCCACCTTTAGTTAGATTAATTGAAAAAATTGGATCTAAACTAATCATTATAGAAAAAAAAGAAGTACTAATACAGAAAGCAAAAAATTGGTTAGTAACATTAGATTCATCTAAATTAAAGGATTGCAATAAAATTTTGATTACAGGTACTACAGTTTTAAATGAAACTTTAGATGAGGTATTGGATTATTGTACTAATGTTGAAAAAGTATCAGTTATAGGACCAACAACTAGTTTTCTACCAGATCCTTTATTTAAACGTGGAATCGATGTAATAGGTGGAACTTATATAACTAATCCAAATTTCTTAACTCAAGCGATACTTAAAAGTATTAGATGGGATAATTCGGTAAGAAAGTATACAATTGAAAGAAATAAATACCCAGGATATAAAGATTTAATATCTAAGTTTATTAAATAACCAAATTACGCATTAATTCTAAAAAATAAGCTTATGTAAAAAATATACTAAATAAAGATGCTTTAAAATAGTACTCATCCTTTTCTAATGATAATTTCGGCAGTATATCTGTTTTTTGTTGACAATTGGGAAAAGAAGAACAAAATTAGAATAGGATTAAAAATGAGGAATGAACATTGGAAATCGTTAAAATTAAGATTTCAAATACTGCTTATTAAGTTAGGGTTTAAAAAAACTAAGTTTTAAAGCATAAATAATTGAAATAATTAATTTCTTTATTTTTTTTATCAAACTAGAGGTAAACCAAGAAGTATCCAAGCAATTCCCATTAGTAAAAAAGCCCCAATAAAACCCAAAAGAAGCGCAATAAAAAGTATAATCATTGATTTTAATTTATTAATTTCTTTTAGATCGAAGTTATTAAGTCTATTCTTAAAAATAGTATAAGGTATTGTTATAAATGAACCATATACAAGAAAGACATAAAACCATAGAATCAGATTAAAAGATAATAAGATTTGAAACATTTGCTCTGTACAGATTCCGTATATACCTCCAATTAAAAATACATTTATTTCCGTCATTTTATATTTATGGAGGATAATTGCAGCAAAAAAAAATATAGGAAAGTAATAAAAAATTGCTAAAACAATATTAATAGCGGGATCTGGATGAAATAATATTCGTTCTTCTGGAGGTTTTGACAAATTATTTAAGATTGCAAATAACTCAGTAATTAAACCCACGATTGTGCCAATTATTAAATAAAAAATAAATGATTTATTCTTTGACCAATCTGCTTCTTCAACATGATTGGGGAAAAACATCCAAATTAGTAGAAAAAGAGGGAAAATAAGAATCATAGAATCATTTAACAACAATGCTAAAGCAACTATTAATCCAATAGAAATAAGTAAAATTATTTTGTATGAATTTTGTTGAGGACGCATGTTAATTATCTCTTAAAAAATCTTATATTTATTATTAATCCTTATTCAAAAAAGTTATAAAAATAAATGGAATCTTTATACTTAAAATTTATGTGATATAAAAATATCTTTTTATAACATCATTAGATTGTTAGTAAAAATATTATATAAGGAAGGAATTGGAGGGAGTGGAAGCAATTTTAATAAATATAAAATAATTGTAATAAAAACCCCTATACAAAGAAGGATAAAAATGATGTCTTTTGCTTTAAAACTTATTTTTATTAAATTAGTTCTTTTTTTGTACAAACCAAAACAGCGACTTTCCATTGAAATCGATGTTGTATGGGTTTTTCTTAAAATTGAAACCAATGTCGTTACAAGTCTCTCAAAAATTAAATTATACGCTTTTTTTATCGAACTAATTTTTTCCAAGCCTAAACCGCGAGCTCTTTGAGCTAAGGCGATAGTTTTGGCTTCGTCTTCAATTGAAGGAATGTACCTAATACCAACCATAAAAGAAAAACAATATGAGTAGGGTATTTTTAGTCTTATTAGCGAATAAACAAAATCTTTCATGGATGTTGTACTTGTGAAAATAATCGCAGAAGTATACAAGGTTAATACAATAAATAATGCCCTTAGCGCAAAATATAAAGCTAATCTCCTAATTGGTAAAAAAGACAAGTTAAACAAGTAAAATAGCACTACATCTTGGTCGCTCGGAATTGCGTTAAAAAAAATGTTTAAGACCACGCTGAAAATAAGAATAAATATAATAAATTTTAATTTCTTAACTAAGTTTTTCAAAGTTATTCCGCTCGTTAGCGCTAAAACAATTAAAAAAAACGATATAGAAGCTAAGAAAATTACGCTATTAATTGTAAAAGTAAGGATCGTAAGTAGAACCAGAAAAATTATTTTTGATATTGGATTTAGCCTATGCATTAAAGATTTGCCGGGGAAATAAGCGAATATAAATTTCTTATGGTCCAAAGCTTTATTTTTAGTACCCATTTTTACTCTATCCCGTTTAGCCTATCATTTATTTTATCTAATAAGATGATGGGACCTAAGTTTTTATGTTTTTTAAAGTAATTACTATTTTCATCGTAGTCCCTTAAAGTTCCATCCTTATTTAGTTCAATAATCCTTTTAGTGTATTTTAATAGCAAATGATAATCGTGAGAAGATATTATTATGGTTTTTCCACGTTTGTTTTCAATAAATAAGGTTTCAATGAGCGCCTCAATGGTTTTTTGATCTTGTCCGATAAATGGCTCATCTAATAAGATAATTTCAGGATTGTAAATAAAAACGGAGCCCAAATTTAACCTTCGCTTTTGGCCCCAACTTAATTTGAAAGGATTTTTTGTTAAACTCTCGTTTCCAATTAGATTTATCAATTTTGAAAGATAATTTTCTGAAATATCTTCTAATATACCAAAATTTCTAGGACCGTAAAGCAATTCTTCTTTAATTGTAGGTTTGAAAATCATATTTTCTGGATTTTGGAAAATAAATCCAATATTTCGTGCGTGAGTGTATGGATCAATGTCTTTTAGATTATGGTTGTTAAATAATATTTCTCCAGATGTGGGTTCATATAAATTAGCCAATAAATACAGTAGCGTCGTTTTACCGGACCCATTTGGACCGATTAGACCAACAAAATCTCCTTTTTGTATTGTTATTGATAGGTTTTTAATAGCTTTAATTTTACTATCTGGATATTCAAATTCTAAATTCCTCGTTTCAATTATCGCATTTGAATGTTGTTTATTGGCTTTTCTCACACCAAATTCTTTATCCTTTAAAGATTCTACGTAAAGCTCTCCAAATTTAATTATTTGCTCGTATTCCTCAAATCTTTTTAGCGTAGTTGGTTTGATTTCATTTTCTATGATTATCTGACGTAATTTTTTCAAATTATCTTTGTTAAGTTCATCAATGAATTTTAAACAGCTTTGAAAATTCGTAATATTATCAAACTGGTGAGGATTTTTATGAATTTTTTTAAAATTGTTAAACACATTAATTACCCAAGGAACTCTGACATTGCATGCCTTTAAATCGTCGAAATGATCGCTTAAAATATCTGAAGTCTTTCCTTTTAGGGCAATACTTCCATTATCGTTCAGAACGATGATTTTGTCAGCGACATTAGCCACTCGAGACAATCTATGTTCGATTATTATTAAAGCAAGTTTATATTCTTTTGAGTTTGTTAATTTGTGTAATCTATCTAACAACAAGCTTTCAGATTGTTGATCTAGAAAAGCTATTGGTTCGTCTAAAATTAAAATTTTCGGTTTCATAACCAAAAAAGAAGACAAAATAGTAAGCTGCTTCTGACCACCACTCAATTGTTCAATTTCTCGATCTAATAAATGATCTATTCCCATCAATTTAGAAATTTCGTCAATCCTTTCCTCAACCTCGTTCTTAGGATATTGTAAATTCTCGAGTCCAAAAGCAATTTCGTCTCGTACTGTAAAAGTTACCATTTGATCAAGAGGATTTTGTTTAACTAAACCTACAATTTTGCATAAATCTTTGAATTCATAATCCCAAGCGCTTTTTCCAAAGATCTCAGCTCTTCCTTTCATAAATCCTTTTAATCTCCAAGGGATTAGGCCGCTCATCGCATAAGAAAGAGTTGATTTTCCACTTCCGCTTGGACCTGCTAAAATTAAAATTTCTCCTTCTTTAAGATCAAAACTTACATCTGAAATCGCCGGCCGGAGATTTTTATCGTTTCCATAAATAAATGAGAAATTCTTGAAACACAAAGCGTTATTAGGGTTTGAGGATATTGAAATCACTCTCTTTTTAAAAAGTTGTGGGAACTCCCGCATTAATTAAATAATTTTTAACTGATCTACCTAACAATCCAACTATAAGAATACCCGAAATATAAGCAAACATAAAGGCTAAAACCCAAAGAGTCCAGTGTAAATGCCAGCGCATATTTACTATCCAGAAAAAGGGAGCTTGAAAGAAATTACCAAATCCACCAGCAATACCCCATCCAAGTTTCGTCTCTCCTTCTCCAATCTTTTCCATAAGAAAGAATCCCCCCACTAGGCAAATACCTTCCATGAAATTGACGAATAAAATAATTAAACCCCATGGATCTCCTAACAAAAACTCGATTAATCCTTTTGAAATCATTGTCAAGAGAATAGTTTTTTTTTTTCGAGTCAACCCATAAACGATCGATGCCCATATCACATGGTGTCCACTAACCAACTGGGTACCACCCGTTAAAGGATACCAGACTTTTATTAATAGTGAAAAAGGAATGAGGCTAGATATTATTCCACCTAAAACACCTATTATAGTTGAGTATAACAAATCAAGAAGGGTTAACTTTTTAGAATCAAGCTGTCCAAATCCCGTAGTTTTATATTTATCTTGACCACCAATTTTCTCCAACGATTCTTCTGTATCCTTAACATTAATTTTATTATTATTCGGCATCATCTTCTACTAAACTCCTATTCAATTAAAATCGTTTTTAAATACTTTATCGTGAAGTGAGTAGTAATTTCATCGGGTATAACTGAATAGTCAATCGCGGACATGACAGGTCCTTCAAAAAAAAGAGGTTCTCCATTTTTTTCATACGCTAAAAGCACTTTTTCAGTGTTATTTTCGGCTAAAGCTAGCGATAATGGAGTTTCGGCGTAATATCCATCTGCACCAATAAAGAGGAAAGTTGATGCGCCGACTCCTAAAAGATTTTCAACCTCTAAAATGCTCCATAAAGATGCGCCTGAATAAACTGTGTCAAATTCTCTCCCAATAGCATTAATAAGGTGAAATGTTTCATCTTTTACTTGGGTGTATTTATCAGACTTAAGCTCAGATAGCGTTAGTTCAAACTCCTCAACGACATTCCCTTTAATCGTAATAACAACTGTATCATCCCCCCCAAAAATATTTTTAATGTTGTGGAATGGATCAATATCTAAAATAACAAAACTATATGCAGACAACCAAAAAACGGACATACATATGATTATTGAAGCAACCAATATATTGAAATTACGCTTTTCCATCTTAGCTTTTTGTAAAGATTGATTTTTTTTTTAATAAAATTAAAAATATTGCTATCGAACTAATAATTAAAAGCATAGGAATATTGTAGTTTGAAATAATAGAAGGCACTTCGTCCTTTCTTAAATCTAAGGCAAACGTCCAAGAAACTGCGTGGTCTTCATGGCATCCATCGTTCATGATACCAAGATTGAATTTATATAGCTTATTCTCATTAAATTGAACGTCATAATCATCGTTTGTTACTAATTTCCTTCTAAGCTCTAAAGTATATGAATCGTTTGCTCTGTAAGTATACCCTATTTGAACGTCTTTAATTTCGAGACTTGGATCGTACCAACCTGTTGTACCAAAGCACGTATCTCTACAAAAATAAGACGAACCGTTTGGGGGTGAACCTTCTAAACAAGTCCATTCCCAACAGTCAACATCACCTCCACCCATTTCAGCAGTTACCATTCCATCATTAAAATATGCAGAAAAATTAGGAACGTTTATATTCCAACAGAAATAGAGCCCATCATAATAATTTCCTCCTAAATCTGGTTTCGTAGAATTATCTTTCCATTGGCATAGAATATATAAATATTGATCGTCCATAACAAAAGTTAAATTGAGAATAACAATATAAAATCCGGGAGTTCCAATCTCTCCAGCCAAAGGTACTGAAAGCGTTCCATTGTCATTAGTTGGATCAGTCCAGATGCTTTCTGATGCTATACCATCCAGAGATATTCCCACATCATTATTATATAATGGTGTTAAGTTCGTCACTTTATGATAATCTGTACAATCCCCCCATCCAGGCCAACTTAAAGCAAGAGGGAAAGATAAGAATAAAAATAATTGTGCTAAAATTAAACCAATTGCAATAGTCCTAATATGAATAAACTTCATTTTTCCAACTTTTTTTAGAATTAATATAATATTAATATAAATAAAAAAAAATGTAAAGTTAATTAAAATATAAATCCTGATGGTATAGGCCCGGTGTAAGATGTTATTTCGATTCTATTTACGTGAGAAAGATAGACATCTCTAGGTCTTCCTGGAACAAGCAAATAAAATGGACCCCTACCGTAGCCACACATTTTTCTATATGGCCATATCGGATCTGTAATCCCTTGTCCGGTCTCTCCAAATTCTTGGTCAGCATAGACTAAACTCATTAATAAATCGGTTAAAGGCATTGGTACTTCAGTATCGTTTATTAAATCCCAGCTCTCTCTTGGGGGAATAATACCGAATTCAATTTCAGTGTTATTATATTGCACTTCTTTCTTACCTCCGAAAGGTCGAGGGCTTGCATAACCATCAACGGACCATGCTCTCATAGTATAATTTAACCCCGCAGCAGAAGTATGTGAGATAATTTCTGAAATATTACGACCCCAATAATGTCTATTGAAACTCCACCAATCGTCCCGATCGTAATGATAAACATCGTCATATCCGTTATAAGTCATGTTCATCGGATCAATAACATATTCAACTGTTCCATTAACAACAATTTCAACCGTCCAATTGCTTAAAACATCAATTTTTTGAAGGTCGTATATAGACGAACTCATTTGTTCTCCTACGATTGAGAAATTCCCCCACTGTTTTCCTAAGGAGGATTCTCCTAACCATTTCTTATTTGCAGCAATTACAATGATAACAGATTCTTCATCACCTTCATACATTTTAGTAACAATATCACCAGTTGTTATGTCTAACTCATGCCCAAAATTGGATGTGAATTTTAAATCCCATCCAAAATTAGTATCGTACGCCTCTAATATGTCCAAAATATCCACGCCAGTAACATATAAACCAGAACTTGGCTCAAGAAATGTGTAAGGATATATTACCTTTTTGTACTCGTTGATTTCAGAACCACCTGCGTTTTGTTCCTCGTAAGCTAGAGCTACACCGTCCAAAATATCTTTTAAAGTCACCGTAAGGGACGCTCCTGTTTGGTTATATAGCATAAAATACGACGCATTAGGTGCGGTGCTCCAATCTTCGGGTAAACCAAATAGATTTGTTGGATCCTCAGTAGGGGTTGGTGGTGATGTAATTAACACAAAACCTAATCCACCCGCTAAACCTACGCTAGCAATTAAGAGGATTCCAATAATTATGTCTTTATTTTCCATCTTAAATTCATTCTATTATTTTCTTTAAAAATTTATATTATAACTCATTTTTTTTTAGTTTTAAACGTTGGGTTTTCGGGGTAATATCGATAGAGAGATCGCTCACCTTTACTATTTATAATTCTATCAAAAAGTAAAAAAAATAATAAAAAGTGATTAAAGAAGATAATTTAAATTTGGAATATTTTAGAAAAAGTGCAAATTTTGTAAAAATAAAAAAAACAAAAAAGTGTAAGAAAGTAAATGGTAGTTATGGCATCGTTATAATGTTAGTATCTTCGTCTAATTTGATTATGCCTTTAACTGCAAGTTGTTTAATAGTTCTAACAGCCATAATTGGAGGGACGTCAAGCAGTTTTTTCAGCTCATCAAGATTACAGCTACCTTGAGTCATAATAGTGGCAATTATATCTACTTCAGGAATTTCTTCTTTAGAATTTTCTATTAAAAACGATGTAAAGTAGTTATCCCTTTTTAAATGAGTTAGTTTTTTATTTAAATCTTCCATTTTTTGTTCTGAATACGTTGTTTTTAGTTGATTTTCCTGGTTTTCGTTATCGATCTTTTTCTGGTCTAACTGTGACATTTCTAACTCTTTTGAAGCGATTTTTTCGTTTATGGTATTTAACTTCGATAATAAGTTTTCAAGCTCAACTTTAGGTGCCTTGAGATCGTCGTTAATTCTCTCTAAAGTGCCTTTTAATTCCGAAACTTTTGTCAATGAATCGTCCTTTGTAGATTTTAAGCTTTCAATTTTTTTATTTAAATCATCAGATTTAATTTTTAATCCAGTTAATTCATTCTTTTGAATTTCAATATTATTTTCTATTTTTTGGAGATCGTCGTGCTCTAATTTCATCAATTTCCATGTTGAGCTTAAATTTTGAATGATATTTTCACTATTTTTTTGAAAGGTTTGCTGATATTCGTCAAAATATTTTTCAAGTTGTTCAATTGATCCAATAATATCTTTTAAATTTGAACTCATTAGAAATCAACCTCTTCTTTTAGGGTTATCGTTCCATCCGTTGGATTATATTCAATTGGTCCGTTATCTTCAAGCATTTTTACTATAATTCTTTTGGCTTGGTCTTCTCTCATATCAATCGCAAGCAATATATTTTTTAAATACAAAGCACTTCCAAATTGTAAGGCTTTGATAAACTGAAATAATGAAGAGTTTATGTATTTCTTATTAATTAAAATTTTCATGGCGGCTACTCTATTTTCGTACGATTGAACGAACTTTTCCTTCTTTATAAAAGTATTTTCAAGCTCAGCTTCTAGTGCTTTTAATTTTTCTTCAAATTTTTCAATGTCTTTATGTAAAGTAAACAATCTATCTTCAAGTTCTTTTTGACGCTGATCCCGACTTGCTAATTCTTCTTGTTTCAATTTAATGGTCTTACGCGTCTCATTCAACTCATTTTGTTTTTCTTGAATTTTTTGTAATAATTCTTGGCGTTTTTTAGTTAATTCAACGTTATCTTCTTCATTTTTTGCTATATCTCGTTGACTCTGAGAAATCTGATTCTTGAAGGAATTAATTTCTTCGTTATTTGATTCGATAGTTTTCATTAGGTTATTCTTTTCATCTTCGTATTTTTCTAACTCTTCAAGAATGCTTTCGGGTTGCATTCTTAATTTCGGTATATAATCGCTGTTGAGCCCGCTTATATCAACGATTATACTTGCCATTTTTTTTAGTGATGTTTTAGCATCTAATATTGGTACCTCACTCATACTAAATTCTCCCATATGTTTTAAAATAAAATTATAATTTATTTATAGTGGGTGCATTATTAAATTTGTATTTTTCAATACTTTCTATAATTAAATTGAAAAATTACATTTCTTTTGAGATATTCTTTATGAAGTTTTCCTTGTCGAGATTTAAATTTATATGCCTTCTTCTCATTACAATATTTAGATTCTCAATAAGTTTCTCTGTGAAATATTTGAAATTAAAATGAAATGTAGGGTTTTTCCGGTAATAACTTTTTAAAAAGAGGTTTAATAGATTAATTTTTGATTTAGGATTATCCATTTCAAAGATTCCGGGATTTGTATCAAGTAAAGAGCAACAAACCCATGCAATGTCGTCAATGTGATTTCCTTCGTAAGACTCTTCGAAATCCATACCATACAATTCGTTATTTGAAGGATTATATACGAAATCTCTTAAACGAGTGTCGCCTTTATTTAGAACTATAATTTCTGAAAGCTCGTTCTTTCCAATCGTATTGTTTGTATGTAATTGAGTAAACCAATCTGCTAATTTCTCAACACAAATGGCAATATCTTTTTTAACATCAGCGTCTAACTCGTTTAAATCAGCAACATCAACCAACTTATCGTTAATGTAATCGCATAAATTAACCCCTTCCGCTTTTTCGAGGAACAAATAAGGTTTTTTATAAAATATTATATCGGGGATTAATAGCTTTTGTTTTTTCAATCGTTTTAAAGTATTATATTCGTTATCGGCATTTTTAGTTTTAAATATTTTAACTATCATTTCTTTGGGTAGTCTTTCCGATTCCTTGTTAAAAGCTAAGCTGATAACGGTATTTTGCTTGCTTTCTAAGGGAGATATGACAAAATGATTAAATTTATCAACCAGTTCAGGGAAATCTTCTCTAAGATCGGTAATGAGTTCTTTTCTAATTTTTAAAAGCTCCATCTTGATAAAACGAAAATAAAACGGTGATTAATATATTCTGATTTATAGAATGTTGATAAATAATAAATTCTTACTCTCTACTTATTTATATTGTTTTTTATAATATTTTCTATTATATTTACAAACCTCGATGACACACAAAGAATGTGGTGCGACTCCACGCTCACTTCCGCTCAATGTTATCCCTCAAGAACTCCGGATTATCATAGTTAGGGGGGCAAATAGAGATTCTCGTGCCGAGAGAAGCAGTTAAGTAGAGTAAATGTAACCGCGAATGTTTAAAGAAAGCATTCCCGAATGCTCTTGAAGTTGACGGGATAGAAGCCGTAGGGTTATGGCTATTATCCAGAGTTAAGTATGGATGGCAACAGAAATACGATCGGATATAAATTTTAATCACTTCTAAGAAGGAAAATTAAAAATAACCTGGAACGCTGTTATTTGTATTAAATTTTTATTAAAATTAGAATAATAAGCGAAGATGTTCAAGGCAAAAATTAAATGATTTATGAAATATCATCATAATAAATTAAAGTCTAGATTAAATTTATTCCTTGATGATATATGGAAAAACACTATAAAATTGGGATTTTTTACGGACCAGATCCAGATACTGTAATGTTAGCGCAAAAATTCGTTGGAAATCTAATAAACGACGATGAATTTTGTAAAGCATGTGAATTACTCGAAAAAGATGTCAAATGCGATAAGTGTAGAGAGTATC
>JABCSY010000065.1 GCA_018238625.1 Promethearchaeota archaeon | reverse complement strand
AGATTTAACTATTTCCGATGTTAAAATAAATGGCGAGAGTTATGAATTCGACTTGGGTAAAGGGATTAGTACACACAAACTAAATGCCAGTGAAGATGACTTGGTTTGGGTTGATATAAAAGCAAGCGGTCAATCCTTTCAAACTAACGACGTCGTAAAAATCACAGTAGAGGCTAAATCAGTAGCCTTGGATAATAAAGATTATTTCTTTACAAATACTACGAATAATTTCTTTGTTGAAGAAGCTAGGGAAGGAGACATAAAAATTAATAAACCTAATAGCAAAGTTGTTCAAGTCGATGGGACTAATAGCGAGATATATCTCGAAATTGAGAATACTGGATATACAACCGTGATCTTGAAAGACTTTTATGTAGATAACGAAAATAATACCTTTGTAAATAAGCATTATATTTCCGGTTCGCCTATATTAATCCCTGGTCAAAAAGCTTATGTCAAGATAACAAATTCATTAGTTCCGTTTTATCCGTTAAGAACTGAACACAAAATCGGTGTTGTTACTCCAAATAACATCAAAGATGAGCTATTATTTACTTCGAATTATGAAGATTTCAAAATTTCAATCGTAGATGAAAACAGAATTGTTTCACCTGAAGCCTTAATTGCTAGTCAAAGCGATTATAGAAAACATATTCCAATTAATTTAGACGATACATATGCGTACACTTACGAAAACGGAACTACTATGGTGAATATTAAAATTAAAAACACTGGAGACATCATATTAGGACTCGATTCGATATACATAACACAATCCACTAGTTGGACATCTGTTGAAGATTTAGTACCATTTAATTTAAACCCTGGTCAAGAGAAAAGCATAAAGGTAATTGCATCCGATTATTTGGCGGGTCTAAATGTAAATGACGAGATTGGAATCATAGTCACAACAAATTTTGATGGTTCTACTAAAGCTTCTGACGTTGGATTTGTGCACACAATCATTGACAAACCAGATATACAAATTATCGACAATGTCGAAAGTCAAACTGTGTCTTATATTGCCGCTAACGAGACGGGTAAAATTTTAATCAAAAACACTGGAGACGAGTCAATAACTTTAGATAAGTTATATCTAAATACCACAACAATGTTATCATTTGATAGCGATGTAAATTTTGAATATGGAGATATATCTCTAGATGTTCAAGAATGCGCTTTAGTATCTTTTAATATTACAGGGTTGATGTTAAATGCGTCTAATATCGTTAATGTTAATATAACAACTAACACTACTGCTCAATTTTCCATGGATTTCTCTGCATCTGTAGATTCACGCTTTTATGATATCAATATTGACGATGCTGGAACGACAGCAAAAATTACAGCTCCAAGAAATGTAGAAATTACGATAGAAAATAATGGCATTTTTAATGTTACGGTAGATTCAATAAATATCAATGGTACATATATCCCCTTGGTTAATTTTACTGACAGCATTTACGAAATCGGAGCGGGTAGTTCAATTAAATTTACAATTAGCACGGATGATCTCGAAGATTTAATTTTTCCTATTACCATTGAATTAAACGATATATTAATAATAATAGTCCGAACCAAAGAAGGAGCAGAAGATATCCACGAAGAAACTGCTGTTAACTAATTTTTATTTATTTATTTTTTAGAAAAAATCATAAGTTATGTTTGATTAAAAAATCTATAGACCTATCGTCTATAAATTGTATTCAACTTCATCTTAATTAACCTTAAAATTTGGCGTTTAACTTATGATTGCTAATTTCAAAATTGAATCTGAGTTTCAACCTAGCGGAGATCAACCAAAAGCAATAAAAAGCTTAGCCGGCAACATAAAAAACGGGAAAAAATTTCAAACTCTTTTAGGTGCAACAGGTACTGGTAAAACATTTTCAATTGCACAAGTCATACAAAAAATCCAAAAACCTACGTTAGTAATGGCACCTAACAAAACATTGGCTGCGCAGTTGTATAACGAACTAAAAGAATTATTCCCCCATAATACCGTCCATTATTTTGTATCATATTACGATTACTACCAACCCGAAGCATTTCTTCCGGTAACAGGGATGTACATTGAGAAAGATTTTAGCGTAAACGAAGAGATTGAGAGATTAAGGTTAGCCGCTACACACGCAATTAGGACCCGAAATGATGTCATAATAGTCGCAACGGTTTCTTGCATTTATGGAATTGGAGATCCTAAAGTTTGGACAGCCATCTCTATAAACCTCGAAGTTGGTCAGAGTATTAAGAGAAAGGACATCATTAAGAGATTAATCTTAATGAATTATGAGAGAAAAGATATCGATTTTAGACCGGGGGTCCTAAGAGTTAAAGGAGACATAATAGATATCTTTCCAGCTTATTTAGATACTGCTATTCGTATTTCCTTATTTGGAGATGAAATCGAATCTATTCAAGAAATCCATCATGTTTCAAATAATATAATAAAAAATTTATCTAATTGCAGAGTTTTTCCGGCAACTCATTTTATCATACCAGAAGAAAATAAAGCAAAAGCCTTGGTTTCAATAGAGGAAGAGTTAGAAATCCAGATAGCAAAATTCACGAAGGAAAAAAAATACGCTGAAGCGCAACGCATTGAGAAAAGAGGAAAGTTTGATCTCGAAATGATGAGGGAAATGGGATGGTGCAAAGGAGTAGAAAACTATTCCAGGCACTTAGATAGAAGGCCTCCTGGTAGCCCTCCTATGTGCTTAATCGATTACTTTCCAGAAGACTTTTTAATCGTTGTTGATGAGAGTCATATCACGATTCCGCAAATTCATGGAATGATAGGCGGAGATAAATCGAGAAAAAAGAATCTCGTGGACTTTGGGTGGAGATTGCCATCGGCGTACGATAATAGACCTTTAAAATTCGAAGAATGGGAATCAAAGATAAAGTATATAATTTTTATGAGCGCAACTCCTGGAAATTGGGAGTTAGAAAAGAGTAGTGGCATTTCCGCAGAACAAATAATTAGACCGACTGGATTAGTCGATCCTGAAGTGGAGATTCGTCCTGCAAAAAATCAGATTGATGATCTATTAGACGAAATTCGTAAGGTGATTAAAAACAAAGGGAGAATTTTAGTAACGACTCTTACGAAACGAATGTCAGAAGATATCGCGGAATACTACGCTGAACTTGGTTTAAAGATTGCTTACTTACATTCCGAAGTAGGTACGGTAGAAAGATTTGAAATATTAAGATCTCTAAGGGATGGTACTTATGACGTTTTAGTTGGGATTAATCTCCTAAGAGAAGGATTAGATTTGCCTGAAGTGCAATTAGTTGCTATTTTAGATGCAGATAAATTAGGGTTTCTGAGAGATGCAAGATCGCTAATTCAAACTATTGGAAGAGCTTCGCGAAACATCGATGGAAGAGCAATTTTATACGCAGGGAGAATTACTCCCGCGATGAAAGCGGCAATAGACGAAACTAACAGAAGAAGAAAGAAACAAGTAGATTATAACCAAAAAAATAATATTACACCTCAAACAATAAAGAAAAGCATTTTAAATTCACTTTCAGAAGAAAAGGAATTCAAGGAGAAAGAAACAACCAAATTAAAGAGAAAAATTAAGGATAAGATTGAAGAGTTAGGAAAAGAAGGAGATAGAGATTTGATTATTCATTATCTTGAAAACAAAATGTTCTTGGCAGCTAAAGAACTTAGATTTGAAGATGCTGCTTACTTAAGAGATAAAATAAAGGCAATAAAGGAAGATTATTAAGTATAAGCGTGAAACTTTTCTTTTATTATGAATTGAAGGTAAATAGGAGCAACCATGATTGTAGATTCTATTATTATAAAAGGAGCTAGGCAAAACAACTTAAAAAACATAGATGTTGTAATTCCAAGAAATAAATTAGTAGTAATTACAGGAATTAGTGGAAGCGGCAAATCCAGTTTAGCTATGGACACTCTGTATGCGGAGGGACAACGAAGGTTTCTTGAATCTTTATCAAGCTATGCCAGACAATTTCTTGGTGAAATGGATAAACCAGATGTAGATTCTATAGAAGGATTATCTCCTGCTATAGCTATAGAACAAAAACCCTTATCAAAGAATCCTCGAAGTACGGTAGGAACGGTCACAGAAATATATGATTATTACAGACTATTATTTGCCAATATTGGGATTCCTCACTGCCCTAATTGTGGTAAAGAAATCAGACCGCAAACACCTCAACAAATTATTCAACAAATATTAGATTCAATAGAAGAGAATCAAAAATTTATGGTTAAAGCACCAGTTATCCGAGATCGAAAGGGTGAATATAAGGACCTTCTTAAAGATCTCAAAAAACAAGGATATGTCCGTGTTGAGGTAGATGGGATTCAATATACTTTAGACGAAGAAATTCCTATGGACAAGAATGTAAAACATAATATTAATGTAATTCTTGATAGATTAGTAATGAAAAAAGATATCAAAACCAGATTAGCAGATTCAATCGAAAATGCTTTAAATCTAGCGGAAGGAATCGTTGTTGTAGATGTTCTTGACAAGGAAGAACAAACCTATTCTGAACATTTAGCGTGCGTTGATTGTAGTATTTCTTTTCCCCCTATTAACCATAAAATGTTCTCATTTAACATACCACACGGCAGTTGCAAATATTGTAGTGGATTAGGGACTGTAATGGAATTCGATTACGAATTGGTATTAGGAAAAGATTCTGATGTTCCACTTCAAGAAACTCCGATTAGAAACATACCTGGTTTTGGTACTTTAACGGGATATTCTTGGCAATCCATAAGACAAGTTGCTGAACATTACAAGTTTGATACCGATAAAACAGCGATAAAGAATATCGATCCAAAAAAGTTGCATAAGATTTTATTTGGAACGGAAGATGAAGTAGTAGAATTCCATTTCGAAAGCGAAAATAATGGTTTTGGAAATCAAAATAATCAAAAAAATGAAATAAAATCGTCATATCATGTTGCTAGACCATTCGAAGGGATAATTCCTATACTACATAGAAGATATATGGAAACACGTTCAGAGTGGGCTAGAGATATTTACGAAAGTTTTATGAATCGAATTGATTGCCCACAGTGTAAAGGTCAAAGACTAAGACCTGAAAGTCTATCAATCATCATAGAGAATCTTAATATTGCTGAATTATCCGATTTATCTGTCAAAGACTCATTGAATTATTTTAAAAAATTAAAGTTGAACGAGCTTCAAAAAAAGATCGTAAAGGATGTATTAAAGGAAATTCTAGATCGTTTATCTTTCTTAGAAAATGTTGGATTGGATTACATAACTTTAAGCCGAAGATCACACACGCTCTCTGTAGGAGAAGCTGAAAGAATTAGACTGGCAACTCAATTAGGCTCCCGTTTGGTTGGTGTGTTGTACGTGTTAGATGAACCTTCTGTAGGTTTACACCAACGAGATATTTCACAATTGATACAAATGTTAAAGAAGTTAAGAGATTTAGGGAATACCGTAATCGTTGTAGAACACGACGATGAAATTATGCGTAACGCCGATCATATTATAGACCTCGGACCTTTAGCAGGCGAGAACGGGGGAGAGGTCGTTGCTGAAGGACCTATTGAAGTTATTTTAGAATCAAAATCCTTGACCGGTAAATATTTATCTGGGAAAAAAAAGATTGAAGTCCCTAAAAAAAGACGATCCATTAACGACGAATTTATTGAAATTAAAGGTGCGCGAGAAAATAACCTAAAAAATATAAATATCAAGATTCCTTTGGGGATATTTACGTGTATTACAGGCGTTTCTGGAGCGGGAAAAACAAGTTTGATAATAGATTGTTTATACAAGGGACTACATAACATTGTAAATACTCGCAGTTCGCGTTTAAGCACGGGCGATTTTGACGAACTAAAAGGTCACGATAAGATTGATAAAATAATTAACATAGATCAATCTCCAATTGGAAGAACTCCTCGGTCGGTCCCAGCCACTTATACTAAGGCATTAGATTATATAAGAGATATTTTCGCAAAACTTGAAGAATCAAGAGAGAGGGGTTATAAGAAAGGAAGATTCAGCTTCAATACTAAAGAAGGGCACTGTAAAAAATGTAAAGGAACAGGATTCATCCTTAAAGAGATGTATTTTCTTCCGGATGTTTACATTAGATGCGATTTGTGCAACGGAAAGAGATATAACGCTGAAACCTTAGAAATTAAATTTAAGGGAAAAACGATTTCAGATGTGCTTAAAATGACGTTTCATCAAGGGCTAGAATTTTTCGATAGCATTCCAAATTTAAAAAGAACTTTAAAAACTGTAGTAGATGTTGGATTAGGATATCTAGAGTTGGGTCAATCTTCAACCACCTTGAGTGGAGGAGAATCTCAACGTGTGAAGATAGCAAGAGAACTAAGAAAAACAAGCACAGGGAATACATTATATATACTTGATGAACCAACAACAGGATTGCATGCCCATGACATAAATTTTTTATTAAAAGTACTTCAAAAATTGGTTGATAAAGGGAATACAGTAATAGTAATAGAGCATAATATGGATGTAATAAAATCTGTAGATTATTTAATAGATCTTGGACCTGAGGGTGGAGAAAAAGGAGGAGAATTAGTCGTAAAAGGAACGCCAGAAGAGATTATTAATGATAAAATGTCTTATACCGCAAAATATCTTAAAAGATATTTAAATCACAGCTAAAATCACTATTCTTAGACTAAAGATTTTTACTATTCATTCAATAAATTCTAAATCGATTGATACTTTTTTTAATTATTGCAAATATTTAGAGATATTTAATTAATTTTTTCAAATAGTGATTGTAGATGAGCGATAAATCAGAATCCAAGACGATTCGCGCCCCAATAGCCTGTATCTTAGGTCATATTGATCATGGAAAGACCTCCCTATTAGATTACATTCGGGGGACTGTAGTACAACAAAGAGAAGCCGCTGGAATTACGCAACACATAGGGGCGTCTTATTTTCCAACAGAAGATATTAGAGCGTTTTTAAGGAAATCAAAACAAGAATTTGCTGACAAAGAAATTCAATTACCTGGAATACTAATTATCGACACTCCAGGTCACGCCGCGTTTATGAATCTTAGGAAAAGAGGTGGCGCCATTGCTGATATTGCGATTTTAGTAATTGATGTAACCGCTGGAAACATGCCAATTACGTGGGAATCCGTTAGAATTTTAAGAGAGCGGAAAGTACCTTTTGTTATTGCGGCTAATAAAATCGATAGGATTTCTGGGTGGAAATCTACTAAAGACGCAGACTTTTTAGATTCATACAATAAGCAACGACCCCATGTAAAAGATTTTCTTGACGAAAAACTAATACAAATTGGCGTAGATTTCTTACAAGAAGGGTTCAAAGGAATCGATCGATACGATAAGATAAAAGATTTTACTAAAAAAGTAGCTATCGTGCCTACAAGTGCTAAAACCGGAGAAGGAATATCTACTTTATTAATGGTTTTAATGGGTTTAGTACAGCAATTTTTAACGGAAAACCTGAAGTTCTCGGAAGGTCCAGCTAAAGGCGTTGTTTTGGAAGTGAAGAAAGAAAAAGGACAAGGCGTTACTATGGATGTTTTAATTTACGATGGCGTCATTAACAAAGGAGACGAATTTATTGTTGGTGGTTTAGAAAAACCTATTAAATCTAAGGTTCGTGCGTTATTAAGACCCAAACCTTTGGATGAAATAAGAGACCCGCGACAAAAATTTGATTTTGAAGAATCCGTAAGTGCTGCATCAGGAATCAAAGTTATAGCCCCCAATATAGATGATGTCGTTGCAGGCTCACCATTCAGAACTATTGGAACACCTTCTGAGGAAGAAACGATATATAATGATATAATGGAAGAAGTTCAGAATATACGGATAAAAACAGATAAAGCAGGCGTTGTCTTGAAAGCTGACACTTTAGGATCGTTGGAAGCTTTAGAAAATCATTTTACAACAAATGGCGTGAAAATTTGTATTGCCGATGTCGGTTCAATTAAGAAAGAGGATATTATGAATGCAAATTTAGTTAAACTTCTTGATCCATATTCGGCGGTTGTTCTAGGCTTTAACGTGGCTATCTTACCCGAAGCTGAGGAACAAGCAATGACGGATAACGTTAGAATTTTTACAAATAACGTTATATATCGCTTACTTGAAGATTATATTGAGTATGCAGAAATAAGAAAAGCCGAGGATACCGCAAAAGGATTAAGCGAATTAGTTTTACCAGCCAAACTACAGATGATTCCCGATTTTATATTTAGAAACTCAGACCCCGCAGTTTTTGGCGTACTTATAGAAGCAGGAACTTTATACCCAAAAGTTCCTTTAATTACTGCTAAAGGAGTAAAGGCTAGAAGAGTTCACCAAATTCAAGATAAAGGAAAGACAGTAGAGAAAGCTGGAAAAGATACCGAAGTTGCAATTTCTATTCGTGGTTTAGAAATAGGAAGAGATATAGAAAAAGACGAAACCTTATATGTTAATGTACCCGAATCTCATGTAAGGCAATTAATGGGAAAGTTTCTCGATGAATTAACCGTAGATCAAAAACAAGCTTTACGAGAATATATTATAATCCAACGTAAACTCCAACATCCTTGGTGGGGAATGTAGAAATAAGCTACTTGAATTAATTCTAGCTTATTATTATTATAATATTATTACTGTTTTTTTTAATGTTAAAAGTTTTTAAAAAAATATACTAAGGGTTTTGTAATTGAATGCGTTAGGCTCTGATAAACAGATTGAAAAAAATATGAGGCGCTTTATTGGTGAAATATGTGAAACTATCGGACCAAGGAAATCTTGTAGCGAAAATGAGTCTCAATTAGCATTTTATTTTCGTGAAAAAATTAAAGAATATTGCGATGAGGTCAATATTGACAATTTTATTGTACATCCGGGTGCTTATAAAGCTGCATTTCGAATCCCTATGATTTTGAATTTACTATCGCTTATTTTTTACTGGTATTACCCTTTATTTAGTTTAATATTAACCATCTTATCATTTTTAATTATATTCGGAGAGATGAGTTTAGCCAAAGAAATTATAGACTTCATGTTTTTAAAAAAGAAATCTCAAAATGTTATTGGAAAAATACGACCAGAAAATCACCCAAGTGAATTGATCATAATCGGAAGTCATCTTGATTCTAATTGCGAATTTCCCTTAATGAGAATGTTCAAATATGGCTTTATCGTAATAATAGCTATAAATCTTTTCTTAACCGCTATATTACTTATAATTTTATTAATAAAAAATATCTTAATTGTAATTAAATTAGAGGCTCTCTTTCTTAATATTGAGATTATATTTTTTTGGGCTTTTCTGCTCTTGATACCTACTGTATTAATTCAATTATTTTTAATAATTTCAAATCATCCTGTTATGGGTGCTAACGATAATTTATCTGGCCTGGCTGTATGCTATGAAATTGTTAAAAATCTCAGTCTCCCAGAAAACAAACTAAAAAACGTTGAAGTATGGATTTGTGCATTTGGTTGCGAAGAGATTGGTTCGAAAGGAAGCAGAAACTTTATTAAAAAATATATGGAAGATTTAAAAAACGCAAAAGTAATTAATGTTGATATGCTTGGAAATAAAAATGCTCCTCTTCTAGTAACCACCTCGGAGATTTTTGGTCTTGTAAAAACTAACAAAAAAATGAATGAATTAATATTAAATTCAGCTGAGAAATTAAAAATAAAGATAAAACCCAAGTCTATTATGGCGTTTACTGATTCTTTGAGTTTCTGTAGAAAACACTTATCCGCTACAACGATAATTACTCTACCATTCTCATCAAAAGAGTTCTATTATCATACTAGAGACGATATAATTGAAAATATGAGTTTTGGAAATTTAATCAATACATTAAAATTATGTAATTATATAATTAAAAATTTAGATAATAAACCCCTAAAATAGTAATAAATATAAATTTAAAGGAGAATAAATTATACCTCGATATTAAATTTAATCTTAAACTCTTCCTAGCCTGAATTAAAATTTTTTTAATGAAATATTTAAAAAAATTACACCTATAAACAACAAAATGAGAAAGCGCAACAATTAAATATTTAATCTATATAAGACAATTAATAGGAAAATTTCTAGATGAATTTAATTCTTGGTGGGAGATGTAAATATGTCCGAAATCCTAAAAGTAACCTCATTATCTAATGACGAGCTAAAATTAGCTTGCGAGGTTTTAAGCGATGCTTTTCAGGACGATCCTGTTTTTTCTAAATTAATTCCCAATAATAAGGAAAGACACAAGACTTTATACAAAATTTTTAAATTCCAGATTAAATACTGTTTGAAACATGGTGTAGTTTTATCCACTTCAAATCTGAAAGGAATTTCGTTATGGTTTCCACCAAAAAATGCATTCGTTTCAATATGGAAATCAATAAAAAGCGGTTCGCTTTCTCTTATATTTAAAATTAAGTGGAAAAATTTACATATTCTAAGAAAAAACGAAGATTTTTGTGGGTATTTACATAAAAAATTGGTCCCAACTCCGCATTGGTATTTATCCACTATTGGTATTGACCCGAAACATCAAGGTAAGGGAATTGGAAGAAGAATGTTAAGTTTCATGATAAATAAAATTGCGAAAGACAATAAAAATATTTTTCTTGAGACGAATTCAAAAAGAAATGTTAAATTCTATAAACGTTTTGGCTTTCGAAATTTACATAAGGCTTTAACTCCCGGAACAAATATTTACCATTGGAGTATGATAAGGCACCCAATTAAGAAGAAATAATTATGGTGTTTTAAATTCCAAAAGGATAAATTTTGAATTCCTTTATATTATAACAACAATTTAAACTTTAATCAATCGCTTCAGACTCTTATTTATGACTTTAATAAATGATATTTTCGAAAATATTTTAAAAGATATTACTCCAACTCAAGAAGAACTCACTCTTATCAACGAAATTGTTAAAAAACTCAGGAAGTTACTAGAAGAAAAAGCTCGGCAGTTAAATCTTAAATATACTAAAATCGAACCTCAAGGCTCTACTGGAATCAAACAAACGCAATTAAAAAACGACTTTGACATAGATCTCTTTGTTGGGTTAGATTATGAACTGTATAGCCCAAAATACGATGGCTTAAGCAGAAATAAGTTAAAAAAAGAGTCCAAGAAAGATTTTCTTTATTTGTGTAATAATTGGATAAAAAAATCTTTAATTACAAAAGAATTTCACAATCCTCGACTCCTATACGCCGAACATCCATATGTTACTGTAGATTATTTCATTAATAATATCAAAATTAAAGTCGATATTGTTCTTTATTTTGATTTAGAACTGGAATATATAAACAAATTTGGACCTATAACCGCAGTTGATAGATCACCGTGGCACGGCCGTTTTATAAAAGAGAATTTATCACCAGAGCAGAAAAACGATGTTAGGTTGTTAAAGCAATTTTTTAAAGCTAATCACAGTTATGGCGACAAAAGTGCTGTAGGGAAAGTTGGATTTATTGGGTATAGTGCAGAGCTACTAATATACTATTACGACAACCTACAAAACCTATTTAACAATTTTAAATTCCTTAAAGAAAAGCCTAGCGATTATTACAATAGAACTTTAAAGGAGTTGGGAAAGATTCATCATTTTCAAAACGATTACATCATCATTACAGATCCTATCGATAAGAATCGAAATGTTGCCTCTGCAATTTCAGAAAAAGCATATAAATATTGTAACCAGAGAATAATTGAATTTAAAAAAAATCCTAATAAGAAGTTTTTTTTTATAGAAGAAATTCTGGAAGTTAACATTTCTACGGTAGATAGCTCTCTTGTCGAGAAAATTTTTATCGTTGAATTAAAAAACGAAAATAGCGAGATACACTACACCATTAACAGAGATAAATTATACGCAATCGGTGAAAACATTAAAGCAAACGGAGAAAAAGAATTCTCTCACGCGGAACGATTTGGCAAAATAGAATTTGAAGTCTACTTTGAAGATGATATTGAGGAATATAATTTAGCCATATTTTGCGAAAAATCTAAAATAACAAAAAATTTCGAACGAAGAGGACCTCCAATTAAAGAGGAAAATCATGCTATTAAGTTTAGAAAGAAAAATCCTAACTTTTTTGAAAGGGACGGATTCTTATGGATAGAATCTGAAAGGGAATACACAGAATTTCTTAAATTATTAGAAGATTTTGTCAAAAATAAAATTCCAGAGAATCTAAGAGTTGTTAATATTTCTAAATCGTATGAAACAAAAACTACTTCAGGAAAAAGAGCTATACAAGTATTAAAAAATATGATATTGCCTTTTATTTAAAATATTATTTTTAACTGTAAAAAAAGGTTTAAACAAAGAAATAGAATTTAAAAAGGAATAATTTCAAAAAATAGATTGTTTCATATCTCTTAATAAATCAGAACAACAAACATTTATTATTATTACACACAACATAAAAATCGCAGAAAAAACAGATAAAATGCTTAGAATCCAAGATGGAAAATTGATAAATTAACGGTTTCTAATTATCATATAATACTGAATCTATTTTTAATCATAAAATTTTTATGATTTTGTATATTTACTATTGTAGATTTATAATAATTTCATAGTTTAATATTTTTAAAGAGTGAATAAAATGGTTAAAGTAAAGAATCCTGAAGAGATAAGCGCGCTGATAACTACCGGTTCATACGAAAAGAAACGGTTATTTAGCATAGTAGCGCATATAGATCACGGTAAAACAACAGCAAGTGATTACTTGTTAAGGCGTGCAGGTTTAATGCGCGAAGAAGACGCTGGACAACTCCAGATGACCGATTCTGACGAAGAGGAACAAGCAAGAGGTATAACTATATTTACGAGCGTAGTTTTACTCGCATTTAATGACCCTAGAATACCTGATGATGACGAGCCATATATCCTTCAAATCAATGATACGCCAGGACATATCTCCTTTACTGGAGAAGTCTCGCGTGCTCTTAGAGGGAGCGACGGTGCCATAATTCTCGTCGATGCTTTAGAAGGGGTTATGACTCAAACTGAAACGAACATCCGATTAGCCGTTGGCGAAGAGTATTGCAAACCAGTTCTTTTTATCAATAAAGTAGATCGTTTAATTAGCGAGCTTAAGTTGAGTCCAGAAGACACATTTATGAAAATTGATAAAATTTCAAAACAGGTAAATGAGTTAATCAAAAAGATTAGGCCAGAAGGCTCTAAATGGGGCGTTGATTTTGCTAAAAACAGCGTTGCTGTAGGGTCAGCTAAGCACGGATGGGGTTTTACGTACGAACTATTATTAGAACAAGGTTTAACACCACAAGATGTTTTCGCAAAATATACCGAAGGGGACATTCAGTGGTTAAGAGATAATCTTCCACTCGACGAGCCAATGTTAAGAATGGTAGTTGATCATTTACCCAATCCTGTAGAAGCAGCAAGATATAGGATACCTCACGTTTGGGGCGGTGATCTCAGCTCAGAACTAGGACAATCGCTTCAAAAAAGTGATCCGAACGGTCCTTTATACGGTATGATTACCAAAATATTTTTAGATCCAAGGAGAGGATATCAACCAACTTTAATAGGTAGGGTTTTTTCTGGAACATTCCGACTATCGGACGTGATCTATTTGGTAAATAACAGAACAAGTAATCGAGTAAAACGATTGGGGGTTATGGAAATTACAGATCTATTGGATGTTCCAAAAATTCCTGCAGGAAATTTATTTGCTTTATACGGTTTTATCTGTCCTTCTGGAGAGACATTTATGTCAGCTAGTGATGTCCCAAAGGATAAAAATGAAGCTAAACTTCTGCCGTCTTTTGAAAAAATCCAATATGCGTGCGAACCCGTAGTTTCAAGAAGTATAAAACCACGAGACCCTCACGAAATCGACAAATTAGATACGGTAGTAAGTAAGTGGCTTCAAGCAGATCCTACTGCGATGTATCGGCGGGACAAAGAATCTGGAGAGTTCATTCTAAGTGGAATAGATCCGCTTCAAATTGAAATCCTTACCAAACGGATCAATAATCAAGTTCCTATTCTAATCGGTGAACCAATTATTGTATACCGAGAAAAAATCACCAAGAAAAGCAAATTATTCTATACTAAATCTGCCAATACTCACAACCGAATCTTGTTATACATAGAGCCTCTAGATGAAACGACTGAGAAATTAATTGAAACCGGAAAAATTACTGATTTGATGCATGAGAAAGATAAAGCAAAAATTCTAAGGGAAGAGGCAGGCTGGGACGCCAAAGAAGCTAGACGCATAGTAGATGTTTACCAAGGAAGCTTACTCGTGAACGGTACATCTGGTTTACAACGATTTGATAAAGTAAAATCTTATTTAGTAGCCGCTTTTAGAGATTGGCTTGGAGAGTGCATTCTTGCAAAAGAACCAGGTGCTGGTTTTAAAATAGTATTTACAGATATGACCATCCACGAGGACACACGACATACTTCCTACGGGCAAATTGCTGGAATGGCTTTCTCTGCTATGTCCTTAGCAATGCTGGACGCTGACCCTCATCTTTTTGAACCTATTCAGAGAATCGATGTGAAAACGCCAGATGGATCAGAAGGTCCCGTGAATTCGATTATATCCAAGCGACGAGGTAGAATTACGAACGTAATTCCAGAAGGAGAATACGTTAGAGTTCAAGGTACGATTCCTGCTGCTGAAACAATTGGTATAGCTGATGATATAAGAGGTTCAACTCAAGGACGTGCGTTCTTCGGATACGAATTTTCTGGTTTTAATAAAGTACCTAAAAGTATAGAAGAAGATTTAATTCTTGAAATTAGAAAAAGAAAAAATATGCCTGATCATCTAGCAAATGCTTCGAGCTGGGATCGATTTATTTACAAGAAAACCTAAATTTTTTTATTATTTCTGTTTCTTTTATATTATATTTATTACATTTTAGTTTTTAAATAGAGCTTCCTAACCAAAGCTTGAAACGCTTCGATTACACATCTTCCAACATTATAATCTGAAGTTGCTTTGTCTTTATTCAATGATAACTCGTTTTCATCAATTAGATCGATCTTATTACCAAAAAGCGCTATTGGAATGCTTCCACAATGTTCTTTAAGTTCATTGAGCCATTTATCAACAATTTGTTGAATAAATAAGGAAATTTAAATTATACAGTAGTTTTAAAGTAAAGGTCTCTAACTAACTTTTGAAACGCTTCAATAACACCATGACCTGTTAAAGCGCTTGTTTTAAAATATCCTATGAAATTATGATCTTTCGAATATTTTTCAACGTTGAAATCGGAATTTACTTTATCCTCGTTTAGAGCTAAGTCTTTTTCATCAATTAAATCGATCTTATTTCCAAATAATGCAATTGGAATATTTCCACAATATTCATTAAGTTCTTTAAGCCATTTATCTATGTGATTAAAACTTGTTACTTCTTCTGGTGCGTGAGAAAATACTATAATTGCTGCGCTACTTCCATTATAAAACTTACTACGCATAGTTTCAAAAGCGTTTTGCCCCGCGATGTCCCAAATGAATAACTTAATTTGGTTTCCTTCTACAACCTCTTCGTATTTCGAAAACTGGGCGCCTAGAGTGGCGATATAATCCTTTTGAAACGATCCAGTAGTATACTTTTTAACCAAAGTTGTTTTTCCAACGGAGGGATCTCCCACTACGGTTATCTTAAATTTATACTCTTTTTCTTCGTTTGACATAATATTACGTGAAAAAAGGTCTTTATTTAATTATTATTAATAAAATGTTTCAAATTATTTATATATACAAATCTTAACATTTAAAGAATTAAAGGTTATTATTAATATTAAAGGTATTTTGAGAATTAATTAGATAGAAAGTGATCTAAATGACCGAAGATCGAGAAAATCAAAACGAAGAAAAAAACAATGATGACGAACAAGAGCCAACACAAGACCAAGATGATTTAGAAACCTATCTATTAGATATGAAAAATCTCGAAACTGACTTTTCTGATTTGGAAGATTTAGACCTCGACGAATTAAAAGAAATGCAAGAAGCAATAGCAAAAGTTAAAGAACTTGAGTCCTTAGAAAGCGAAGAAGCTATTGAAGAGGGAATATCAAAAGAACTTGAGTTAATTGGATCTAAGCTCCAAACAAATGAACGCGAAGATTACTTAGCACAAAAGGAAGCGATGATTAGCGATTTCTCTGATCTTGAAGAAATCGATTTTGACGAGCTTCAGGATATGCAAAAAGCTATAGAAACAGTAAAACAAGAAGATAGCCAAGTAACTGAGGAAGGCATTATCCAAGCTCCCGTTAGCAGAGGGGTGTCTTCAGAATTAGAAGAACGTATCAAACAAGAACTAATAGAGCGGAAAAAAGAAAAAGAGAAGGAAATTATAACTCCAGAAATGTTTTTAGAACGGGCCAAGAATAAACGCGATAAAATTTGGTACCACTCTCTTTATTATTTAGTTTTTCAAGCAGAAGATCACGTCGCGAGTAAGGTGTTACTTTATGATGTACTGAAAGAAGTTACGAGCAAAAGCCCCATTGATCCCATCCCGGAAAATCAATTCTATTTTGGATTAGGTTACATATTGAGACTTACTCTGAACGATAAGAAAGTTGTTAAATATATGAAAGGAGGTAAATTCAAAATCAATATAGGAATAAAAAGTATGAGCGAAATTTTAGAAGAAGTTGGAGAACCTATCAGTACAAGGCCTATTCTAAAAGAAGTAGAAAAGAAAAAAATGTACACAGATTTTCTAAAAGACGAATTTCTTGATATATAGAATTCTTCAATATATTTATAATAAAAAATGGTTAACAGTCATGGTAGATAAACCTTCTCTTTTAATTATTGGGAATAGTAATGTAGGAAAGAGCTCAATTACCAAACTTTTGCTTCCAAATCCGAGAAAGTTTAAAGGAAAAACTGGAAAAAAGCCAGGAAGCACTTTACTAATTAAGCCTTTAAAAATACCTAAAATGCCGTACGACATTTTAGATTTGCCTGGTTTTGGTTATATGAAAAGTCCTAGTCGACGCAGAGAGGAACACATAAAGAAGCAATTAGTTGTTCACATCGAAAAGCATCATGATGAATACTTTTTTGGTTTAGTAGTAATAAATATTTTAAGAATTGAAGATGAGTTAAAAAAATATCACTTTCAAAGTCAAATTACAATTCCGTTAACGTTTGAATTAATTAAATTTTTAAAAGAATTTGACATTCCTCTTTTGGTTGTTTTGAATAAAATAGATAAAATCTCAGTTTTTGATAAGAAGAGAATAATCTCTTTATTTATTAATACCGCTAAGGATTATGGACTAAATCTAATTCATGTAAACGAGAGAATTGATAACGATCGCTCTAAAACGCCCTATTTAGAATTCTCTGCGTTAAAGAAAACAAATTTAGCCAAACTGAAACGCACTATAAATACACACCTAAAAAAATAAGTTGTAAAACTCTTTTATATGTTATTATGGTGTTGTTATTTTTGGGTCTTTGTCTTTATCCCAATTTACGGCAAACAAAAAGTCCCTACTTACCTTATTTGTGTATATTAAAGGAAAATTTCCAATCTTTTCGAACTTTAGAGCTAATTCTTCTAAATATTCATATTCTGGGAAGTAATATTGAAGTGTTTTATCGCTTTTTAGCCTTTCGTTGATCTTGAGTGCTTTTGCCTGTAATGTAAATCCTTTTATTTCAAAAAAATTTGGATTAGCTTTATCAATTAATTTAATATAGTCCTTTATGTAATTTTCAGAGAAATTTAAGTTTTTTACAGCTGTTATTCTTACTAAGCTTCTACAAGATAAACTTTCAACTAAATCTAAGGTGTCCGATATTTTACTCCACCCATTTTTAATCATAGGGCGGCAAACTTTTTTATACACCGTCTCATTTGGTGCAGGTAAGGTTATATATAGTTGGGAAGGTAATGAATTTAAACTTTCAATCTTTTCTGGTAGCGTTCCGTTAGTTACAATAAATGAAGTCATGTTGCGATTCCGGAATTCTTCGACTAATCCGCCTATTTGGGGATACAATAGCGGTTCTCCATCAAGCGATATTGCTGCGTGATTTGGATTCATTGCTTCGCCATGAACCTGCATTATCTCATCAGGTGTCGTTAATGTTAAATTGAATAGCTTTACGATTTCGTCTCGTGAATCAATACAGCATGAAATCTCTTTCTCGATTCTATAATTTTTCAAAGAATCATCTATAGCCGTAATAAATCCTTGATTTTTTAGTAAATTAACAGCGCGGTTAACCTTGTTTTTACTTACATGAAGGGTTCTCGAAAGTGAATTTGTATTATGATCTTCATCGTTCGATAACATAAAATTGAGCATGTCCACCATAATTTCGTAATTTTCAAGATATCTCCTTAATGGCAAATGATTTTTTATAATATCACGCTGATGACGGATCATTTCATCAACTAGATCTTTTGGCTCGTCCGGTTCAACAATAAATTCACCGCCCAAACTTCCTTCTTCAATATCTCTCCAACAAAAAACGCATTGATGGTTACAGAACGGCATAGAAGGAGTATTTTGTAAACACCTGTGGCTTTGAATACCAAAAACTCCTTTATAACAATTTCGATTATCTCTACCTGTCAATAATTTTTGTTCTAACCAATGACAAGGTTTAATTGCGGTGTGCTTATTCTTGCCTATTATGCGATATGTCGTTTTTGTGTATTTTTCAACAAATTCGTTTGTAATTTTTTTATTAACAATGTATTGTTTTTTCATATCTGAGTGCCACTATTTTTTCTTTGCATTCGAGCAGTTTATAATTATAAACTACTTTATAAATATTAAAAATTATTATTTAGAAATATAAGTAGCTCAGTAATTACCAAGCGACTTATAAAATATAATTAAAAACGGATTTAAATATTTTCGAAGTAAAATGTTAAATAAAATAAAAGGCCAAATGCTTAATTTGGGGTTGAAATTTATCAGCGTTGACGAAAAGATAGTGAGAATGATATTAGAAACTAGCTCTTCAAACATTAATGAGATTGTTATAATGCCCGCAGTTAAGATTGTAATGAAAAAGTTAGTTAATAAGTTACAAAATAAAATTGTTCATGGTAGAGTTTATAACGGATTATTAAACGGAATTAGAGTAAGCGTAATTCGTTCTCAAGTAGGATGTCCAAACGCAGCGCTTACAATAGAATGTTTAAAACGTTCTAAAGCAAAAGTTATTGTTAGAGTGGATTTTTGTGGAGGCTTATATGGAGAGAATACCGGTATTGATATTGGCGATGTTGTGGTTCCAAAATTGGCTTACTGCGATGATGGAACGACCCCTCAATATATTAGAGCTAATCAGAGTTTATTAAATCAACTAGAATCAATAAGTAATCCTTTATCAACTGTTCAAAATGTAATTGCAGGAAATCACACTGTTTTTATTTCAAAACCAAATGAAATTTTAAAGGGGTTATTAATCAAAGAAGCTCGTGCTTTCAATCCCGAAAAAGCAAAGGAAGTACTTCTCTGGACGACAGATGCGTTATTTTGTGAAACATTTGAATTTATACGAGCATTAAAAGCAATCAATATCAAAGCAATCGATATGGAATCTTCGATTTTATTTTTGTTAGGCCAACTCTATAACTTAAAAACCGCTTCAATTCTTTCAGTATCAGATTTACCAGGTCATCCTCAGTTTGATCTACTTAATTCAAACGAGATCCATCCTGATATGTTGCTTGGGGTTGATAACGCAATTAAAATTTTAATAAAAACCCTTCCAAAAATACAACACAGTTTAGTTTAAACAATCATAAACCTTGTAATAATTTAGAAAAGTTAGGTTCTTTGAAAAACTCGTTAAACTTTTTGAGCAGTTCAATATTAACCAAATGTATTTTTTGATTTTGTTTATCCTTAACAGACTTTATTAAATCCAAGTCTTTTAACTTTTTCATGTGATATTGAATTGTCCCAGAATAAACATCAAGGATTTCTCCTATTTTTGAAATGGCAATGCCCTCATCTTTAAAAATTTCCTCAATTAATTTTGGGATTAAGGAGTTTGAAAATATCACCTTATATTTATCGTAATCCTCGGGAACATCAACCAAGAAATAATGCAAAGACTTCCCTATTTTTTTCGATCTGATAAGTTTAAAGCGTTCTAATGTCATTATATGTTTTAGGAAGGGAGTCCTCGTTATTCTTAATTCTTTTTCGATTTTTTCGTTCCTCGCGTGAATACCTGGATTTTCTTCAATGAAGTTAAGAATTTTTGATAGTTTCTCGTTGTTTAGAATTTCTAACTTGGTTCTTCTTTCGTTGGTTACAATCCAACATATAAAAAGAATTAAAATTTTAAATATTGATTCCACTCCATTTTAACACTAGGATTAATTTTTTGTATCTTCTTGATTATTTCTTTGACATGGGTATTAAGAATTGAGGGAGAGAATTCCCAAGACTGCTCTTGATTAAATGTAATACATTTTATTTTTAGATTAGGAATATTTAACATTTTCTCTAAAATCAATCCATAAAGGCATACTTGTGGGAGGGATCTAAAAAAATTCTTATCTAATGGTTTATAGTCACAAACGTAAAGAGTATCATTAAAATAAAATAAAAAATCTATATGTCCATAAATATAATCAGCATTAATGGATGAGTCATTAATAGGTAGCCATATTAAGAACTCAGTAACAATAATATTAGTATCTCTCTCTCTAATATATGATTGCAAATAATCATGTATAATTCTATTACCTTTTTCACTAAAAGCTCTTTCATTATCTTTGTAATGAACGCTTGCTGAATTAACATAATTTACAAGATTTCTACCTAATTCTGTAAATTGATCATTAAGAATAATTTTTCTATCAATCATCTGATCATTAAAATGATTAATCTCACTATCCATTAAATGATGTGATGCATCCCCTTTAATATAGAATTGTGAACAAGAAGGATTTCTTAATTCAAATATCTCATCATGATAGTTTCCATTTTCAACTATATTAAGTATCTCTCCTAATTTCCTTTTTAGTAAATTATCATTAATTTTATAGAAATTTTTATAATTCCATTTAAATATTAAATTTAAAGTCCATTTGTATTTTCCATATTTATTTCGTTTGCGAACTTTTAAAGAGATATTAAAAATGTTGTTTAAATCATCAATGATTTCTTTAATTTGTTGGTGATGATAGAAAATTAAATTAAATTCTTCTGCCAGTTTTGTATAGGATGTTGTATATCCCGATTCATTAATGAACTGAATTTTTCTTACGAATTTTATGATATTATCGAAAAAATTTATCAATAGCTTCTTTGATGTTTTTTTTTCCAATAAATATGAAATTCTGCCAAATTTTAGAATATTTGGAATTTCAATATTATGAAACTTAAATAATTCAGTTGTATTAAAAAAATCTATTAAATGATTTATTAAGAATTCGTTGCTAACTAAGAAATTCTTGTTTATTAAGACTTCATAAATATTGCATATTATAATTTTTAATATTTTAAATGGAATCTTTGATGATTGTAAATCTCTTCCGATATGAATCAATTTATTATTTGAATACCAATGAAAGTAAGCATTTTCACCAAAGACTTCTACCAAATCAGCTTCTTTAAAAAATTTTTTTACATAATCAATAATACGATCAATTCCCAAAATACCATCTTTTCCGATATGATCCCTAACTAATTCAAAACTACCTAGTTGTTCAAACTGATTAATTAAATTATAAGCAAAGTCCCTATTATAAGATATCAAAACTTTTTCGTGGTAATTTAAAAGATCTGATAATTCAATATTTTTATCTTCCAATGAATTTTCTAAAGAAAAGTACATAAGATTCCAAATAGAAGGATGTAAAAACTCATTTATAATTCTATTTAAATCCGATTTTTTATCTATCACAAGTGAATTATTATAAATATTACATTCAAGTTCAAACAAATGAAATAGAAATTGGACTGCTTTAAGATATTTTTCTGAATTCTTATTTACAAGAAATTGCAAATTATAACGTGGTATCGAACTATCTTGAATTATACGCAAGGAAAACATTGAATTTATACTTAGAATACCTTTTAAGAAGGATAAAATAAAAGATGTATTTTCAAATATCCATAGGGGAATAGTATGATAATATTGACTTTTTTTAGGGAATATGCCAAATGTTAATAACTCATATATTATACCTTTACTGCTTAATCTTAGACTTTCTTTATTGGATCTAATTCCTATTTTATTTTCATTGACTTTTAAAACTTTTGTAATAATGTTTTTTAAATATGTAATAAATGTATCATTTTTATGAATTCCCTTCAAGTATATATATAAATCATATCTAGGATGCTTTATATCAATGCGACCTCTACCCCATATAATACCTAATAACTCTGCTAAATCATTGGATTTATTGGCTTCGATACAAACTTGATTCTTCCTCCCGATTATTTTCTTATGTGAAATATTTTTACCTAATAGATTTTCTAACCGTTTAAATTCTTTTAAGGATATGCTATTCCCTTCTAATAAGGGATTCACAATATTCAAGAAAATATCTGCAAGATTTGAGTCTTTTTTTGCACACTCTCTATAGAACCCATTTAAAATATCCTTATCTATGAGGATTTTCTCTTCTGGAAACCCAAATTTCGTCATATCTAAATTCTGATTAAAATTTATAAATTCTTCTAAAATTTCTTTCTTTTCAATTATTTTTGAAATTAAGACTCCTGAATCATATTCCACTTGAAAT
>JABCSY010000164.1 GCA_018238625.1 Promethearchaeota archaeon | reverse complement strand
CGCTAAAAAGGGCTTCCTGAATTGCCGTACCTCTTTTATAATTTTTAGATTTCTTTAAATAATTACTATTATACGACGCCAAAGAATTTAAAAACGATGCTGAATCTGCCCCTTGAATTATGTTATCGGGGCTGGGAGGCGTTTGTGAAAATTTTCCTACATTTAATTTTTCTTGTTTATTTAACAGATAACTACAAACGCAAGCACGAGTTTCGTTTAAAGGGATTAAACGAACGGGCCAAAAACAAGCAGTAATTCTATTTATCTTGCCTAATTTTTTAATAGTCTTTCCATAGATGTTTATACATTCGTTTAATGCCATAGTCATTTCATCTAGTAATGTAGCTTTTGAGCGGGCAGGAATCACGGAGCCAATATCGATTAGAAAAGGAATTATTTTATCTACCATTTTTTTGAATCACATTATTTTTCTTTTTTCTATATTAAAACTAAAAATGAGTTAGATAAATAAATTTTTGCCTCTAGATTTTCAATTTTTATTTAAGAATTAAAAATTTAAAAGAAGGAAAAAACCAATATATATTATAATTATTTATTTAAAGATGATAAGATATGGTCGAAAAATTTCTAGAAGGAAGGGGGGCTTTAATAACGGGAGGTGCTAGCGGCTTTGGAAGAGGGGTTGCTTACGCTTTTGCTGAAAGAGGTGCTGATTTAGTTTTAGTTGATATTGACGAAGATTTATTAGAAGAAACTTGTAAGAAGATTGAACAAAAAACAAAACAAAATGTAGTGCCAATTGTCTGCGACGTTTCAAATTCAGACCAAGTAGATTCTATGGGTAAACAAGCGTTTCAAGAGTTAGACAATATCTATGTTCTATTTAATAACGCGGGATTAGGGACTCAATTTGGAAGAAATATCCTAAGAATAAAAGAAGAGGATTGGGATAAAACTATGAATGTAAACTTAAAAGGTCAATGGCTTGTTGCTCGGGCTCTATGTAGAAAAATGAAATCACAAAAACTAGAACCATTAGCAGGAAAGGTGATATGTACGGCTTCTATAGCGGGTGTGGATGTGGATCCTTTTATACCGGCTTATAGCATAACAAAAGTTGGGATTATTGGATTAATGCAATTATTAGCAAAATCATTAGCTCCGAAAGTTACAGCAAATGCAATTTCACCCGGTTATCACCCAACAGGAGTTTATCTTGATTCTGTAGACGATATGATAATTACGATGAAACACGGAAATGTCAAAACACCATTAAATAGAGTTGGAACAGTAGAGGATGTTGTAAATCTTGTATTATTCTTAGCATCTCCTTCATCAAACTTTATAACAGGGCATAATTTTGTGGTAGATGGGGGTATTGCAGAAGTTGGGGTCCCACCTTTTCTTACTAAGGATAATATTTATTAATATAAACTTTTTTTTACTTTATTTTTATTTTAGACTTGTCAAATATGGACTCCTATAATATAAAACATTTCATTATTATCAAGAGTTTCTATTACTTTTAGTCCTGACTTTTCCATCAGTGAAGATATTTTCTCTATTGTTGGTAAAGAATCGTGGTGGATAATTTTAGATTTTGCATTTATATGAATATTATTAATTTTTTCGCGAGAATCAGAATGTGCGATCATTAACTTTCCTTGTTTTTTTAATCCTTTTATTAGATGAGAAATTGTTTGGTCTTTATATTGAAAATGAGGAAAACAAGAATAGCAAAGAATAGCATCATAATCTCTATTCATTGAAAAATTATTGATATCTTGAACTTTAAATTTTAAATTTGGAAATTTTTCAATTGGATGTTTTCTTTTTGATATCATAATCATATTTTCAGAGAAATCTATAGCTACAATAGAACCTGATTCCTTAACATAGTTAAAAAGATAAGGAATCATTACACCAGTTCCAGAGCCTACATCTAGAACTTTTTGACCTAGTTTTAAGTCTAATACAGATAAAATTCTTATTAATTTTTTAGGATCATGAAAAGTGATCTCGTCCCAAGTTTCTGCATATTTATCAAAAAATTCCTTATGATTCTTATATTGAATAATAGACTCGTCAATTTTTTGTTTTTTTTTAAATTTTCTGCGTTTAGGTGATATTATTACCGCGATTGCGAATACAATTGATGAGAAAACAATTATTGAGGATGCTACTGGAAAGTCGGCAAATAAAGATAAATATATCCCACCTAGAATTGTAAAGACTCCAATGATAGGTGATAATATAAACAATTTCTTAGTATCATATACAAATTGATGAACTGTTGATGTTGGGTTAACAATCATAGCATATACTAAAAATGCTCCAACAATCTTCAAAGAAAAAGAAACTGCAACTGCAGTTGCAAATAGAATAAGAAATTCAAAAAATTTCACATTTATTCCTGCCGTTAAAGCAAGTTTTTTATTCATCATGATTGCGATGAATTCCTTAAAAAATAAAACAATTAATATAATAAGAGAAATATTTAAAATGCTCAATATTAATGCTTCAATTTCAGATAACCCAAAAAGACTACCCCAAATTATTGTAAGTGAACTTGCACCAGTAACACCAGTAGGCAACAAACTTAAAAATATAAAACCTAATGCAATCATTAACGAAAAAATAATTCCTAAAATGATGTTTGAATCTAATTTTGTTTTATTAGATAGAGGACCTAATAAAAAAGCAACTATAACTGTAAATATTAGAGCCATATATGTGGCATCAAGTTGACTTCCATAAGCATTTAATAAAAGACCTAATGCCGCACCAGCAAATGCGGCATGACTCATACAGAATCCAACAGTAGTAATTTTCATATGTACTACAAAAGTACCTACAATACTTAACCCAAATCCTGCAAGTATAGCACTTATTACAATTTTAAATAAAATTGGAGCAGGGAGCATTACAAAAAATAGTAAATTTATCATTATTTTCCTCTCACTTTTAACCTAATAAATATTTTCAATTAACACTAATAATTTGCCATATAATTCGAATAAGCTCGAAATTTTTCCGAGTTTATTGCTATCTCCCTTTTTTCATCTAAAATAATCCGTCCTTTTTGAATAATTATCAATCTATTTACTTCTTTAGGGATCACCGCCTCGTGAGAAACACATATTATTGTTATTTTCGCAATTTGGTTAAGCTTGACAAGTAATTTAAAAATACTGTGACGTGCCTTTATATCAAGATTCGCGAAAGGCTCGTCAAGAAGTAATATATCTGGCTCAGCAGCAAGAGCGTTTGCTAACATGACTTTTTGTATCATTCCTCCTGATAACTTTCCAATTGGACGATCCCAATAATCTTCAGTTTCGTGCTTATTTCTTAAAACATCAAGACAGAGTTTAGCAATTGCTCTATCACCCTTTTTATTTCGTTTCAATAGACCATTTCTTCCCGATCGCGATACCATTGCAGCAGTTTTTACTAGAAATGGAGTTTGGGGATCAAATTCTATTCCTTGAATGACATAACCAATATTTTTTCGAATTTTGCTACCATTTCTTAATACAGATTCCCCATTAATTTCAACCATACCCCTTTCTAAAGGTAAAATACCTAGAATTGTTTCGAGTAGAGTTGTTTTTCCAGAACCATTTGGTCCGATTATAAAAATAAACTCTCCTTGATTGATTTTTAAATTGATATCGAATAAAGTAGGATATCTCTCACCCTCATATATTGTATTAACATTTTTTAAAACGATTTGAGGTTTATTGTTATTTTCTGAGATATTAACATTGAATTCTGAGAAATCGTCGCCTTTTATTACGGATATAAATCTTTTATTGTAACTTTTAATATATACAGTCATTTTTAAAAAAAAAGGTATTATTTATTTTGTTTTATTTGTTTATTTTATTTTATTCGCATTCTTTTAGCTGTCTTAGAAGTGATTATATACATTCCCAAAATCCCAAATGCCATTAATGGAACGACTACATCAATGCCTATTTCCATAGTTAACGATCCTCTTGGATCTGGTCCGTTATTTAATGCCCAATTTAATAATGCCACATTAAAATCTAATTGCTCCAAATAAGATAATGCTTCATAAACTCCTGGAAAATTTAGAAGAGCTGCACTTGGAATACCCAAATAATCTGCGGCCTCCTTACCTTTAACAGTTCCAGATTGGTAATTCATAACAATAATTTGTGATCCAGTTGAATATGCTCCATCTATTATGGCTGCAAATTCTGAAGGGTTCATACTATTGTCATCCATATCCCATTCCCCAGTAATGTTAAAACCTAACCACATCATAAAAGATTTTTGATGTTTCATGGTGTAGGATTTAACATCGGTAAAGTTATAGTATGCTGCATTTTGAGTTTCAATTTCTGATTTTTTAGCTAAAACTTCTGCTGAGTAAGTTGCACAATTTTGATTAAATGTTGTATTTAATAGGGGATAAGTATTATTTAGATGGGTACAAATTACATCTAAGAATAGCACTGCATTAGCAGGCGCCCCCCATTGAGTCCATCCGAGACTACCATTCCCACTCATGGAATAAGCGGCGTCTAAATTATCTGCTTCGGTAAGTAATTCATTTAAAAATAGACTCCCTTCGAATCCATGATAAAATACAACATCAGCGTCCGTTACCTTGACTATATCGCTAGGCTTATAATCATAATGTCCAGGACAAGTTCCACTTTCAATTATTATGTCTACAGTACCACTATCACCAACAATTTGTTGAGCAAAGTCTTGAAGGAGTGTAGTTGTCGCTACCACCTTTATTTGTGGAGCTTGTGCGATCTTAGGATCTCGTGTGTTAATCGTACTAGAATTCTGATTTCCAATAAAAAACATAGTTGCTAGTAAAATAGCTGATATTACAATTATTCTGCTTTTTTTCAAATATTTCACCTGAAAGAATAATACTAAAATATAAAAAAGTATTACTCAATAAAAAATTTTTGAAATTTTCTCCAAAAATATGTTGTATGTAGATTGTAAATTAACGACATCATAGTAAAATAAATAGTTTCATCGAAATAATGAAGCTATGAGAGATTTAAAATATACATATCAACACATTTTATTGATTTGAAATTTAAATTCTATTTTTTTATAGTTTTTAACATTAAAAAAGATTAAAAATTTATATACTAAAGAAAATCGATAATTAATTATAACTAAATTAAAAATTTAATTTTTAAAAAGTGATAAAAATGATTGAAATTATACTTGCAATATTTCAAATAATTGGAGCTATCGGCATTGGGGGATTCTGGATATATTTTTTCTTAGTTGAGAACAAAAATCCTGAAAATACTGAAGTTTTTCTTGCTTTTGAAAGATCCTTTCCAATTCCAGACATATTATGGGCGACACCTGCTCTATTACTTGCAGCAATTGGTTTATTGACTGGTGAAAGATATGGTGTCTTTTTTTCCATAGCTGCAGGAAGTGCTATATTATTTCTAGGGCTATTAGACATATCTTTTAATGCCCAAAATGGTGGATATAAGAAGAGTACATCTGATACAATAATGAACCTAGTTATTAACTTATACTGCGTCATTTTTGGGATACTATACATGGTATATGGTTTTATAAGTTTTTAATAAAACTAAAAATGAATAAGATTAGTAACATATAAACAGAAAAAGTGAAAAGAATGGTAAAAGAAAAATTAATGGAAAAACAACCATTTAAAGGGAAAATAGCTGTCATTCCTGGTGGATCAAAGGGAATGGGCAGAGCCACAGCAAAAGAGTTTTATATATTAGGTGGAAGCGTTTGTATAATTGCCAGAGGGATGGATGCATTAAAATCAGCTGAGGAGGAAATTAAAAAGCTTAAAACAGATAACTCTCAGTTTGTCGAAATCATTTCTTGTGATACTACAGATATGGACAAACTTACACCTTTACTCACAGACTTTATTAATAAACATGGTATTCCAGATTACCTATTTAATTTTGTTGGTTATGCATATGCTCAATATCTCGAGAAATTAACACTTGAAGATTTTAAAAAGATTATGGATGTTAATTATTACGGTCAATTAGTTCCTACTTTAATTTTGTTGCCATATTTAATGAAGGCAAAAAGTGGATATATTTCTTTTACATCATCAGTATCGGGTTATTTAGGTCTTATGGGATATACTACATATACTCCTACTAAATTTGCTATCTTTGGTTTAGCTGAAGTTTTAAGAAATGAATTGAAACCATATAATGTTAATATATCCGTTTTGTTTCCTGCTGATGTTGATACCCCTGGATTTGCGGAGGAGAATAAGTTAAAACCACCTGAATGTGCTATTATTTCAGAAGCAGGAAAACTAATGATTCCTGAGCAAATAGCTGAAATTTTCATTGAAAGTATTTTAAAGAAAAAATTTGAAATTCTACCAGGTAAAGCAAAATTTGTAAGGAAAATGAAGAGACTTTTTCCAGATTTAGTAAGAAATATAACCGATAGTGAATACAAGAAAGCCCTAAAAAAAACTGGAAGACAAATTTAATATTTTTTATTTTATGAATAATTTTTAAATTATTTTTTCAAATTTTTTAGATTTTATATTTAGCTTTAAAATTATTATATTCAATTATTATCATTAATTTCTATATAATTGATTTTTATAAA
>JABCSY010000064.1 GCA_018238625.1 Promethearchaeota archaeon | reverse complement strand
CATCCTCTTCCCTGAATTCCAGTGTATTTGTGACCGATTCCGAGCAGAAGGAGCAGTGATTTGTTCTTGGGCATCCCCTGTAGGTTTCAATTTCACAGATAACATCAGGATAGTCAGGATGCTCCTTTACAACCACCGATCCCAGAGGCGCCCATCCGGAGATATCCTCATAAATTCTTCTTGTGTCAATAAATGAAATTCAAACGGGTGACTAAGTGGTAATTCGGCATTTTCTTCAATTTCTGCGATTAATTCTGCTCGTTTCAAGTGTTTTTTAGGAACATCTGCAATTATTAAGATATCTATATCACTTCCAGCAACAAGATCTCCTTTAAGTATACTCCCAAATAAGTAAATTTGAGAATCATTTAATTTAGTCTTTATACTACTCTCAATTTTTTTTAAATATTTTTTGTGATTTTTAATCATATCATTCGTTCTTATCATCATTTCTAACATTTTCGACAAGATCTTTTACCTCTACAGCAATTTTTAAAGCTTCTTCAGCGTCTTCTTTCTCGTAAACAAAGCTAAAATATCTAGAGTTTAAATATGCACTTTCGAGAAATATTAAGGCTTTTCTATCGTATTTGAATACCTCATCTTTAGTCAATTGATACGTTAATCCAAATAACTTCCTGATTGAATGCGTTTTGGGAACTTCACCACTTTTTTCTAGAATTATAGCTTTTATAAAAAGTTGAACAGATTGTTCTGCCATGAAACAAGTTAAATCCCAATCTTCTTTCTGAAATCTCTCTTTAGCTCCATCCAAAAAATTTCTAGCTCGTTTTAGAAAAAGCCCAATTTCTTCCTTATGCATATATAATAATTTTGTTTTTTAACTATATATGTTTACTTCAAATTGTTGTTTTTAAGATGTAATCTGATTAGAACATACTATAAAATTACTTGTAAATTTAATAAAAAAAATATTAAAAAAAAGGTGTTTTAGTGCCCGTCCTGAACAGCTAAAAACACTAAGTTTTCAAGAGTTTTGATCCCTCTTATTTCGTCTGCTTTAATAAATACAAAGCCATTTTTTTTAAGGGTGACCTCTCCAGCTTCACTTGTAAATATTCCAGAGCCTTCTAACACTAAAAAAAATACAGCGTAAGGTTCTGGGTGTGGTTCTATTTCCAATCCTGTTTCTAAGCAGATGCGATTAATATTAAACATTTTTGCTTTAATAATCGTCTTTAACAGAGGTTCACCTGGTAAAAAATCTAAATCTGACAGAAAATCTTTCATTTTTTATATCCCACTTCCATTTTATTTGTTTCTTTTTTATTTAAGTGTTTTAATGTCCGTCTTGGACTCCTAAAACGACTAAGTTTTCAAGACATTTTATACCTCTAATTTCATCGGCTTTTATAAAGATAAAATCATTCTTTTTCAGTTCAAATTCTCCTGCCTTGTTTGTAAATATTCCTGAACCATCTAAAACCAGAAAGAAAACAGCGTAAGGTTCTGGGTGTGGTTCTATTTCCAGTCCTTTTTCTAAACAAATGCGAACTATGTTAAACTTCTTTTTTGATTTAACGATTCTCTTTAACGCTGGCCTACCTGATAAAAATTCTAAATCTTTTACAAAATCCGCCATAATTACAACACCTTTGATGCTTCTATATTTTTTTTCATCATCTTCATTTTTTTCTTTGTTTTTCCCGTTTCTGCCAACCTTTTTGGCATTGTTTTTTTATGTAGAAAATAGCTAAAAATAAATAATAGAACAATCCACAAAGTTAACAAGACGATATCAAATTGATACGCAAAGAAATTGGTTCCGTCTACGCAGAATCTTAATAAGTCAGTTAGAAATGTTATTGGTGAAATAAAGGATAAAAATAATAAATAAGGGTGCAAACCATGAAGAGGAATAAAAATGCCGCTCACAAATAGTACAGGAAACTTAATAAGATTCATTATAATCATCACATTAGAAGTCATATCTGTAGGGTATGCTGCAACTAAAACCCCCAATAGAGATCCTAAGATTGACATTAGAACAATCCCTAAAAACATTAAAAACATCGTTGCAATTGAATCAAATACGATTGAAAACAGTAGAATAAAGATAATGGTTATTATAGATGTAATTATTAGTGTGTATAGAGTCGAAGCTATAACTATCCCTAATAAAATTTCGTTTAATGTAATCGGAGAGACTAAAATTCTTTCTAAAGATTTTTCACGAGTTTCAATAGGGAGCACTACAGGACTAATAGCTGTTGCTGTGAAAAAAGAAGTCATAGATACAATTCCAATAAATACATGATTTATAGGGATGGCTCTACCAATAGCCCAAGAAAGCGTCATGAAGAAAGGAAATAACAAGCCAAAAATTAAAACGGGACCTCTTTTTATGTAGAGCGCGATGTTTTTCTTACTTAATATCCAAATTCTATTTAGACTATCGCTTATCATTTTTCTAATCCTCCCATAGAAATTGAATCTTTTTTTATTAGATGGATAAACACTTCTTCTAACGATGTTTCTTTCACTTTAAAATCAGAAATCTCTAAGTTATTTTCTTTAGTATAATTATATAACTTAGATATATCTTTTAAAACGTCGTAGCTAGATATAGAGTAATATTCGTTTTTTTCATTTATACTATCGAATGTACCCATCAAGGAAGTTTTTTGATCGTTAGACAAAACTCCAACAATTTTAAATAGGATTGTAGATGTAGATTTAAATTTCTCGCGAATATTATCAGGACTTTCATCAGCAATGATCTTTCCTCTATTCATAATTAATACTCTATCAGAAATGGTTTCTGCTTCTTCCATGTTGTGAGTAGTTATTAAAATCGTCTTACCCTCCTTTTTCAATTGAAGAATTCGGTTTCTCATTATTTTTACGGAGATTGGATCTAATCCACTTGTTGGTTCGTCTAGAATCAGGATAGGTGGTTCATGAAATAACGCTAAACAAAAATTAAGACGCTGCTTAAGCCCTTTTGATAACGCCTTTGTTTTGGAATGAATTTTATCGATCAAGTCAAATTGTTCTAGCAGTTCTTTCGCGCGCTTTTCAATCTCTTTCTTCGGAAAACCATATATACCACCTGCAAACTTAAGATTTTGCAATACAGTAAAATCTGAAAAAGCATTACTAACTTCTGGCACGATCCCAAAGTTTATTTTGTATTTATTTAGATTTTTCGTTATATCTTCGCCGAATATTTCGATTTTTGCCTTGTCTTCTAATTTAAAAATACCCGTTAATAATCGAATGGTAGTAGTTTTACCAGCACCATTAGGGCCAAGAATACCTACGATTTCTCCTTCAAAAATCTCGAATGAAACATCGTTTACAGCGATAAGATCCTCAAATCTTTTAACAAGATTAGAAACTTTAATTGCAATAGGTGCCTTCCCCAATTCTAGTTCTTGCCTAACTTTATTCGTATCATTATTTTGAAAAGTCATTTATTTCTCACAAAATACTTGTTCTATTCTGATTAGATAGAATTTATTAAAAGAATTTAATTTAATACTTTACACATTAAGTAGATTAAAAAAAATTTCAGCCTAAATTAAATTATGGATTTTATTTTATAAAAAGGCACAAGGCACGATTTTATTACAACAATCAAAAATCTTAAAGTTCAAAAATTTATTTTAAATTGAATGAAAGTTTAACATTACATAGCTAAATAAAAAGTGTTTTTGAATATGTTTGATAAAGATTACTTAGAAAAAATTAGATTAGAAAAAGAGAAATGGGAAGAAAAGCTAAAAGAATCAAAAGAACGCGATGTTAAATTTGTAACTGATTCCGAGATTCCAATAAAAAAGTTGTACACCCCATTAGATGTAAAAGGAGATTATTTAGATAAAGTTAACTTTCCTGGGCAAGAACCCTATACAAGAGGGGTTTATCCTACCATGTATCGTGGAAGATTATGGACTATGAGGTTATTTTCAGGCCACGGAACTCCAGAAGAGACTAATCTAAGATGGAAATACTTGTACGAGAACGGTGAGACGGGATTCAGTGCTGCCGTCGACGCGCTTACTTTTAACGGAATTGACCCTACAAACTCTGATGCCGCACCAGAGGTAGGTACATCTGGTGTTCCGCTTTATTGCATTGACAGCCTTTTTGCGCTTACAGAAGACATACCTATAGATAAAATTAGCGTAGCTTTAGTTGTTGAACCCTTTACGTGTGCTCCTGTGTGTGCAATGTATTTTAACATGGCAAAAATGCGCGGATATGACATAAAAAATTTAATGGGTACGACACAAAACGATATACTAACGATGACAGTTGGATATATCCCTTATAAAAACAGTCCACCAAATCATTTGTTGCGAGTGGCTTGTGATTTTATTGAATGGACAGTAGCTCAAAAGAACGTTCCAAAATGGCACCCCATTAATTTTACCGGTTATAACTACCGCGAAGGTGGCATAGACGCGGTTCAAGAGTTAGGTTTCGTATTTGCGAGCGCTTGTTCTCATATTGATAACTTAATCGAGAGAGGTTGGAAAGCTGATGATTTTGTAGGTAGACTAGCTTTTCATTTAGCAGCTCATAAGGATTTCTTTGAGGAAATAGCAAAATATCGCGCAGCTCGAAGGATATGGCACAAGCTCATGAAAGATAAATACGAAGTTAAAAATCCTAAAAATCTTGGTTTTAGGTTTCACGTACAAACCGCGGGAAGCTCTTTAACGGCGCAATTGCCTATGATTAACATCGTACGGACTGCAATTCAAGGTTTAGAGGCTAACATAGGGGGATGTCAATCGCTCCATACAAATTCTTACGATGAGGCTATTTGTCTACCCTCAGAGGAAGCCGCCTTAGTTGCGTTAAGAACTCAGCAAGTAATCGCAGACGAAACCAGAATAACTAACACAATAGATCCATTAGCAGGAAGTTATTACGTAGAGTGGTTAACAGATGAGATTGAAGAAAGAGTATGGAAATATATGGACAAAATTCAAAAGGTTGGTTCCATAGATAAAGCTTTATCTACGGGTTGGCTCTACAAAGAAATGAGAGACGCATTCCATAAGAGAAGGGTACGCGCTGAAAAAGGAGAGGAAATCACATTAGGTGTCAATAAATATCAAGTTCCTTACGACACAGTCACAGATGTCTTCAGAACATCGCAAAAAGCTATAGACATTGAAGTTGATCGGATTAACAAGTTAAAAGCAAGGAGAGACAACGCCAAGTTAGAGAAGATTTTAGACAAACTAAGAAGCGTCTGCGAAAAAGAAGAAAATGTGATGCCTATAATAATGGAAGCTACAAAAGAAGGAGCAACAGTAGGCGAAATATGTGATATTTACAGAGAAATATGGGGTATTTGGGAACCCCCATTAGCAATTTAACTGAGGTGAAAAGTATGAGTGAGAAAAAGATTAGAGTATTAATGTCTAAACCCGGAATAGATGGTCATTGGAGGGGGGGAATCGTAGTATCAAGAGCTTTAAGAGATGCCGGCATGGAACTCATTTTCGGAGGGTTTCAGAACGCAAAACAGATCGTAGAAACAGCAATTCAAGAGGATATTGATGTTCTTGGTTTATCCATACACAGCGGGGCTCATTTCGCATATACAAAACAAGTGATTGATCTTTTAAAGGAAAAGGGAGTGCTCAACGACATTCTCATCTTAGTAGGAGGCGTTATTCCCGCTCAAGATTTTCCAAAATTAAAAGAAATGGGCGTAGCTAACATTTATGGCCCTGGAAGCATGACAAATGACATTGTTGAGTTTATTAAAACTCATCTCAAAAAATAAAATAAACATGTTTAATTTTTTTATCAAATTAATATTTAATATCTAAAATTTATCTGAGGATGTATCTTATTGACGAATGACGATATTATAGAATCTTTAGTTAACAGATTTAAAAAGAAAGATAAAATTGCTTTAGCTAGGCTAATAACAATTGTTGAAAACGAACCTGAGAAGGCTACTAAGATTTTCAAGCATTTTGAAAACATAAATCACGACTCTTATATTATTGGACTTACAGGTTCTCCTGGCGTTGGAAAGAGCACTTTAACCGGGGCAATAGCTCAAAAAATGTTAGACGAAGGAAAAACTGTAGGCATTATTTCCGTAGATCCGACGTCTCCTTTTAGTGGAGGCGCTTTTTTAGGGGATAGAGTTAGAATGACTAACATCTGCTTACACCCTAACGTTTTTATGCGTAGCCTTGCATCAAGAGGGTATCAAGGAGGAATTTCAAGAGCAGTTTTTGACATTACCATGCTATACGAAGCTTTTGGCATGGATATAATCATTATTGAAACTGTTGGCGTTGGACAAGCTGAATTCGATGTGTACAATTTAGTATATACTGTTGTTGTCATTCTAGTACCTGGATACGGAGATGTTATTCAAATGCAAAAAGCGGGGATAATTGAAATAGGAGATATTTACGATGTCAACAAAAAGGATTTAGGCGGAGAAGATATAGCTGTACAAATTGAAATGATGCTCGACGACACAATATTTCAGAGCGGGTATCGGGCCCCAGTTGTATTGACTGATGCAATCAGTGGCGAGGGTATAGACGAACTTCTCCAAAGTATTTGGGACCATAAAGAACACGTTGAACTTTCAGGCAATATTACCGAAAAGAAAAAAAAACGTTTTTCTTACAAAATTAAGGAACTGATTTTTACCAAAGTCGAAAAGCTTATCATGGAAAACTTTGTAGACCAAAATGAAGTAAATAATATTGTAAAAAGCGCTTTGGAAGATGGTAAATTCAATATTTATAGCTCTATTCATGAAATTTTTGATAAAATAACTTTAGAAATAAAAAAAAAAAATAGTTAAATCTTTTTATTTATAGAAATGTTCTAAAAGTGCACCTCAAACCTTTTTTAACTAAATTTCTTCTAATTTTTTAGTTATTAAATTATAAAAAAACATAATAAAAAAAGAAGAAATAAAATGAATTTAAATTGGTATTTAGATAAAATTAACGCTACTGCATTAAACTTTATAGCTGTAATGATTCCCTTTTTCCAGTTTGTCCCGTGTGCATCTATATGGTTCGGAATAATGAGTTTGCCTTTGATTTCTTATTTCATTAATTTTTTAAGCTATCCTGGTATTCTTTTAGCTGATTTTAGATTTTTTTTTGGATACCCTGGAACTTATATAGCTTTGTTAGGCGGGGTTATCTTTGTATATTCTTTAATTTATCAATTAACTCATTGGAAGGGATTAATCCAAAAGGGGCTATATAAGTATGTAAGGCACCCACAATATCTTGGAATAATTATAATGACTTTTGGACTTACTATGATATGCCTAAATACAAGTCCAGTCTTTCCATTTAATCTTGAATTGGATAACAATTTAATGTGGGTTGTATCTATTTGGATTATTGAAGCGTTAGCTTATCTACTATTGGCTGGAATTGAAGATTTATACTTAAAATCGAAATATAATGAAACTTATTTAGAATACAAAAATAAAGTAGCTTTCATGATTCCTTTTTTGAAACTTAAAAAAAAAGACAAAATAAAAAGGATAAATTCATAAAACTAGCGGTAAATTTTACAATATATGTAATCAAGGGAAAATTTGAAAATTATGAGTAATTTCGATAAAAAAATTAAACATACTAAAATATCTTTTTATTTTAAATTTGGATTTGTAATATTACTCGTTATTCTTCTATCGTTCGTTGATTATCAGATATATTTATCAATTGAAGATACTTTCGCTATAGAAGATAATGTCATCAAATGGGCATTTATAGCATTTATTTCAGTTCTGATTTTAGTTTTAATTTCGGCTGTCCTTTCACTAACAGTTAAAGAATATAAGATGTATTTCAAAGGAAAAGATTTTTCAACTAAAGGGCACCACATCTTATCTTACAACGATATCTTTGAAAATGAAAATCGCAAAAAAATAATCACCAGTATTCTTCAAGAACCAGGTATTCATAATAATGAGCTCCTTCGTCAATGTAATTTGCAAAAAGGACAATTACAATGGCATCTATATGTGTTAATGCAATATGGAATTATAAAAAAGGAAAAAGTAGGACAGTTTAGCGTTTTTTTTCCTATAAAGATGACCAAAGATCAAAATCAATATTCCCGATTACTTATTGGAAAATCTAAAACTTCCTTAAAAGTATTGGATTTAATTGAAAAGAACCCTGGAATTAATTCCAGTGCAATTGCTCTTCAACTATTTTTAAATCGAAGTACAGTGAAGTATCACATTGATAAATTAAAAAAAAGAAATTTGATTTTATTTAAACATAAAGGACGTAAAATCGAATTATTTCCAGACAAAAATTTTAACTAAAAATAGTCTTAATTAATTTTTGGGATAATTTAACTGTTCTAATTTTATTTTTTATAATACCTTTAAGTAAAAGTTTATCTAAATCAGATTATGTCTCAAAAAAATAAGGAAATATCTCTTGAAGGGAAAATGGGTGATTGGGGTCCATTTGGTGAAAACGAAGGAAAATGGTTGATATTTTCCATTGGAAATCCCGTAGAGGGCCATGGCTACGCTTTACCCCGAAATATTGACGACCTTCACGCCCAACGCGTAGCTCACCTCATCTCGTGTAAAACAGGTGCGCGATACATCGCCCATATACCGTGGGCTACAGATAATTCCCCTCTTGCCGCAAGAGATTGGGCTCCAAAATCCGTTGATGAAAAAGAACTTGTTGAAAAGATAAAAGAATTTTTAAAATTTCACATTGAAGTCCTTAAAGAAATGGATTTGCCGGCTTCGAAAATATTAATTTATTCCGGACACGGAGGAAACAACCCTCTTGTAAATTATACCGAAGAAATAAAGAATGCCCTAAATTTAGAAAAATTAATCGTTTCTACTACAGAAGGCATTGCTGATGATAACATGGATAGAATATTGCAAGAGTTAGAGGAGCTTTCTTTAGAGCTCGCGTCAAAAGGAGGAGGAAATCCAAGACAGATTAAAAGGATGCTAATAAAAATTTTAACGAGTGCTGGACATGCGGGGCATTTTGAGCATTCACTTGGAGCTCAGTTAGGTGTCTTGGACGAAGAAAAGCTCAATATAATGAATAAAGAATTAGAGAGAGATTTTGAAGCCGCCCTTAATAAGTGGCCGCCGATTGGAGGGTTAGGTGGATTTTTAATTCTTGGTGGGAAATACGCTAAAGCCTTAGGTACAAAAGACGACGATAAATATGGATTGTGGAATTGCCTAAAAAGTTTGCGCAAATTAGATGGCGGTAGAATTAAAGTCGTTAAAGAGCTAGGCGAATTAGTAGTGAACTTACTGGTTGAGTACTATTCAGAAATGATTTTAAAAGAATAAAGTTAGATAAAATTTCAAAAAAATATATACTTAAATTAGGTTTTAACACAAATTCATTTACTTAAAAATTATTCTTAAATTAAAAACGAGGTTCTAAATTTGACAATGGAAACGATTGATATTAAACACTCTAAAAAGAGCATGGTTTCGTATGGTTTCGGCTGTTTTATAAACGAATTTTTTGTAATGTGTTTCGGAGCGTATGTTTTCTTTTATTACGAGACCGAAATTGGCTTAAATGTGTGGTTTACAGCCACAGGATTCATAATATTTGCGATATGGAATGGAGTGAATGATCCTCTAGTTGGTTATTTAACAAATCGACCTTTTAAATTTACAAAAAAATGGGGACGGCGTCTTCCATGGATTTTAATTGGTGGAGTCCCATGGATCTTCAGTTATCTTCTTCTTTATATGCCACCCGCTGTAGACCCACAAGAAGGTGCCTGGATTATATTTGCTTGGCTCGTAATTATGACCTGTCTCTACGATACTTTTGCGTCGGTATTTGGAGTAAATTTTTACGCCCTCTTTCCAGATAAGTTTCGCGGGGATAGCGAACGTAGGTTAGCATCTACTTTAAGCACTCTCGTAGCAGCTTTAGGAACTGCTTTTGGAGCTATTATTCCAAGCCTTTTAATAGATTATGGAGATAAAGGTTCTTATGTTGTACAAGCAGGAGTAGTTGTTATTATTTGTTTAGTAGCTTTAGCACTCGCAATTCCAGGTAGCCGTGAGGACCAAGTACGGATTGACTGTTATCTCGAGAGTTGTGAGGAAGGAATGGAGAGATCTTCTTTTTTTAGAGAGTATAAAGGTATCTTAAAGCATAAGAATTTTATGGCCTACATAATTGCCTTCATGTTTTACCAAAGTTTAGTTCAAACAATGGTGGGATCTGTTCCTTATGTTGCATTATATGTATTAGAAGTAACATCAGATGACGTTATGTTAATAATGGCAGCTCTTCTCGTAGGAATGTTTATTTCAATGCCTATCTGGGGAAAAATTGCAGATATAACAAATAATGACCGGAAAACAATAATAATTGCGGCAACTTTCTTGACAATTGTTACAATACCACTTTTCTTTATTAATGATTACACAATTATGCTCATTGCAATGTTTATCTGGGGTATGGGCGAAGGTGGCTATTGGGTTATGATGTCACCAGTCATAGCGACTATAATAGACGAGTCAGTGGTCATGACAGGTCGAAGAAAAGAAGGAATATATCAAGGCTTTCAGACATTCGTTAGCAGGGGGGCACTAGTTTTTCAAGCTCTTAGTTTTTCGATAGTACATACTCTCACGGGGTTTCTGGAGGGATCCTCAACTCAGACTCCTGAAGCAGTCATGGGAATTCAAATACATTTTGCATTGCTTCCCATGATCTTCATGTTCATCGCAACTATGATACTCTGGAAGCTCTTTAAGCTAACTCCAGATAAAGTAAAAGAGAACAAAGAGAAGCTTGCAGAAATGGGATTGTAATTAAGTCAAATCAAATTAACAATCTTTTATTTTTATTTTATTTCTATTTTTCACTAAAAAAGCATATTGTTAATATTTTTCAACTAATTAATATAAAATAGTTATAATAAAAATAATGAAAGATTATGAATAAAACGGATATTATTGAAACTAAGTCTGGAAAGATTCAAGGAATTAAGGAAAACGGATTGGAAATATTTAAAGGAATTCCTTATGGCGAGCCTCCTTTAGGCGCCTTACGATTCTCTCCTCCCGTTGCGAAAAAGAATTGGGATGAGGTGATGGATACTAGCAAGTATGGTTCTTGTGCTTTTCAGGGATACACTCAGCTTGAAGAACTTACGGGTAAACTTAAACCTGAAAGTGAGGACTGCTTAACGCTTAGTATTTGGACTCCAGCCGCAGATAATAACAAACGCCCAGTAATGTTCTGGATACACGGTGGTGCTTTTATTATGGGAGGTGGAATCGACCCTATGTATAATGGTTCAACCTTAGCACAGCGTGGGGATATTGTAGTGGTTACTATTAATTATCGGTTAGGTGCTTTGGGCTATCTATATATTCCTGGCGTTACTGCTAATGTAGGACAACTTGACCAAATATTAGCTTTAAAATGGGTCCAAGAGAATATAGAATTATTTGGTGGCGACCCTTCTAATGTTACGATTTTTGGTGAATCTGCTGGAGGTTATGCAGTTGTAACATTACCCGCAATGCCAGCTGCTAAAGGACTTTTTCGCCGCGTTATTGCTCAAAGTGCCCCTGCTATTGATCCAAAGGTAACCAAGAAACCTACAAAACGATTAATGCGTATGTTAGGAATTCAAAAAGGAGATCTTAATGCTTTGCGTGAAATATCACCCGAAAAAATTATTGAAGCACAAAACAAGCTTCTCTCAGAAGATCCTACCAATCTCCTTGCTTTTCGACCTTTAATTGATGGTGATACACTACCCATACATCCGTTAAAAGCGTTTCAGAATGGTAATTTTGGGAATATTGAATTTATGATAGGCACTAATCTGGATGAGGCTAAGTTGTTTACAGCTCTTAGTCCGGAAATAAGCAAAATGGCCGATGCTGATGGGGAAAAACTCCTGATCGGATTTCTAAGCAGATTAGGCCTTGATATGAACAAGAGCAAAGAAATTATCGATACTTACAGAAAAGCGAGGGAAAGTGAATTTTCCACAGAACCTAAAGAGATAATGAACGCTCTTATGACCGATTATATTTTTCGCATTTCAACGATTAAATTGCTCGAAGCGCAGAGTACGCATCAAGTCAATACTTACAATTACTTATTTATTTGGCCATCCCCGGCATTCGACGGAAAGTTAGGTGCCTGTCACGCTCTCGAAATACCATTCGTTTTTAACACGCTTGATGTTCCTGGAATGGCGGATTTTGCCGGTAATAATCCTGAAACTGAAGCCATTAGCAATAAAATAATGGATGCTTGGATTGCATTTGCTCGCACTGGAAATCCTAACCACGACGGCATTCCTAAATGGCCCTCTTACGATATTGAGAAAAGATCGACAATGCTAGTCGGTAAGGAATTTAAAGTAGTTGAAAAATTTCTCGATAAAGAACGAACTGCTTGGGATGATATTATTTAGTTTAATCTCATAATTTTTTTTCATTAATTATTGATTCCTAGTCTTCTCTAAGCCATTGTTTGAGTGCGACCTTAACAGAACGACGCATTTCCACCGTAAATTCTGCTCCTAGTTTACCAAGATATAGTTGTTGTCCCATATTTTCTGCTTCTTTAACTACTATTTTTCTCGGGTCATTTTCAAGCATATCGTTGAAATCATTCACTGATAACCTTGAGTATTGATTTGTAAATACGATGTATTTTTTAGGAAAGCGTGTTAAAAGAGGAATTTTGTTTTTATCTCCTTTGGGGCGTCCATAACATAACAAAGTTATAGGAAACACCCATTTGGGAAGGTTAAACATCTCACGGTGAATTTCATAATTCTCCATGATATCTCCAATATAGCACGAACCAATATCTAAAGCTTCAGCGGTAATTACAGAATTTTGGGCCGCAATTAATGCATCGCAACAAGCGAGAAGTAAATCAGACTCTTGAGGAGTTTGGAATTCCCTACCTATTTTATTGCATTTTTCCTTGACATTGCTAACTCTAAAGAAATCATACCATCTTTGCATGTCAGCTAAAAACAATAGGACCAACGGCGCTTTAGCTATAAGGGGCTGATTATCGCAAGTTTTTACTAATCTATCTTTTAATTTTTGATCACTTACTTGAATAATCGAATACATCATCAGATTTCCGGCTGTTGGAGCCCTCATTGCTCCGTGGATGATAGTATCAATTTCATCTTGAGAGAGTGGTTTAGGATTGTAAGCACGAATTGTTCTTCTATTCTTAATTAGCTCTATAGTTTGGTTTTTTTGATTTTTTTCATCCATAAGAAATTCACATTAATACTCATTATTAATAATTTAAAAGTTTAGGGAACCTATATTTAAATTCTGAATATAAAGTTCTCTAAATTAAAAGATAAAATTTCAATCTGTGAGAAGTTGCTTTAACTTGTAAAAGAAAATTTGTTATTTAATTGTTACTTTCGATTTATTCCTCAATCTTAGCAAGGTACTTTAAAAAGAAACGCGTATATGCAAGCAGAAATTTAATTTATTCATTAATAGCAATTTATTAATGATTTCGGAAACTTATTTTCCTTTGCTAATTCTTTTTGAATTACGTCTTCTAATAACTCTTCTCGTTCATTACCTGAAAGAACCTCTAATTTTCTTATCTTTAAAGGATCAACATTCTCTCTTAATTGGTATATTTCTTTAACGGTAGGAGGTTTAGTTTCTTTTAAGGAATTCGGAATAACCAAATCAAACCCTGTTGATTCTTTAACAGTATCTATATCGACATCTGGATGAATTGATGCCAACCTCATTCTTTTGCTTTTTCCATCAAAATCTAAATATGCTAGATTAGTTACGACGCATTGAGGACCAGACCCTCCACAGATCGATGGTTTTCCTTCAGGAAACCCTGCTCCAGAGATGAAGAAGAGCCTTTCTGTTGATACAAAAGTTCTTGAATCGTGTCGGGGGGTGTATAAAAAAGATCCTCTTTCGTAGAACATACTAAAATCTAAAATTCCTGCGGCTCCAGGTAGCCTTATTTTCGGACTTTTCCAATCTCCTATACATACGTTATTAGTATTTCCAAATTGGTCTATTTGAGCGGGTCGAAAAAATTCTATGGTTGTTAATTTTTCAGAGGGGAGAGATTCTAACGTACATTCAACAGAATTTTGGAATCTATACGCTCGTGCCGTATTCATTTCTAAATAAAGAAGAGAAACCTGGCGTGGTTCTATAACAAAAGAATTTCCCATAATGTAATGATAAATTGCATCGGGGGCATGTGTTAATTTTGCTAATGTAAAAGCTGCCCAGACCATTGGGGTTGCCACCCCTACGATCATAACATCATCGTTTCTGACTTCTCTCGCCATTAAAACTGTCATTAATTCGTCTATAGTATAATCTTTTGAAAATTCAGTCATTATTTTACCTCTTATAGTAATATATTTAAAATTGTTTGAACTCCTCCAGCTTCCTCTAAATACTGAGCGGAATTTTTTCCCGTAATATATTTCTCTTTATAATTTTTAAAATCTGCTTTTAAATAAGCTTGAATATGAAGGGGATCGAAAGTATAGAAGGGATAACAACTTGTGGGGTGAGCCCCGTAAGGGACCTTAACTACCGCGGTTGTTGTTTGCATTGGTAATTGCGCTTTCCCTGGTAAATACCTAATATCTTCCGTTTCAACTAATTTTTCCGTTATTATAATCGTTTTTTTAGCGGTTTTTGCCATATCGGCATCCATCCAAACAGCTCCAGCAATATTTCCATTTCCATATTCGTCTGCATAAGGGACGTGTAAGATAGCCACATCCAAATCTATTTTGGGCAATGCCATCAATTCTGTATTTGAACCCAAGGGGTCTTTAAATTGTTTAATATCACTCCTTACTTTTGGCATATCAGTTCCTATAATACCTTTTAAAGGCATGAAAGGCACTTTCAAATAGGATGCTCTTAATCCTAAAGCAATAGAAGCTTCACTTTCCTCAGAAATCTTTATTGATCTGGACTCAACAGCTTTCCTATAATTTGGAGCCATACCAAATATTTCCATACCTACGAAACTGGCTCTCACTTGAGACGCACAACCTGCAGCTACAAGCATATCAATTTCGAGCCCTCCAACAAAAGTGCAAAGAGATAAGTCCTTTTTGTCTTGTCTAATTATCTCTCTACATGCTTCTATCGGTTTTCTCCAAAACGAGAGTCCCCCAAAACCAACTAGGTCACCATCTTGAACGTAAGTAGAAATCGCATCGTCTAAGGTCATTAATTTACTTTTTCGAATTTTTGATCTCCTCACTTCAGAGATTATTGAATTTTAGATATTAAAACAATATTTAGAAACAATTTTTGTTATGTTAAAAATATTGTATATTATACTCATTGATACAGAAAAAAGAGGAAAAGAATTCAAAATAATCTATTGACTTATTTTTTTTTTGCTTTTTCTAATTGCTTCTTTAATTTTACAAAGAATTCTGGGGTCGACATTTGATATGGTATGGGGTACCTAGTTCCAGCTCTGTGAGTCTTCTCCATACCTTCTATTATTTCGTCAACAATTCCCATAGGTATTGAGGCAATTAAATCCGTATCAGTTGCCATAGCAAAACGGCGATCGCCAAGACATGGAAACGCAACTTGTAATTCACCCGTAAGGATGGCATTTGAGATAGTATCGGCACAAACTCCATCACAAAAAGTTGACATCGAAACTCTCCCTCCTTTTTTCCATAAAGAACCCTGGATTATCCTCATAATCTGAGCAGAATTACCCCAAATTAGGATCAAATCGGGATCAAAATCAACCCGACTTAAAGCGCCAGAAACAATAGCAGAATATTGTCCGAATGGTAGTTTTGGCATTGTAGCAGTGGTTTTCTTTGCTGCTTCTTTTGTCTCATTGTATCTTCCTACAAAAAAAGCGCCCTCTTCGAAAAGTTTATGCGATTTTTCAAATCCGAGACTTATTTCGGCTAGCGGACAAATATTATCCTCCTTTACGCAACCCATAGTCCATCCATAATACCTTGCATAGCTGAAAATTTGACAAAGCGCTATTTGTTTTTCTGTTTTTTTTAAATGCCTTACGCTATTTAATTCTTCGGGATTCTCAAGTAGTTTTACAGCAACGGGGAAAGTAGCTAACCTAAGATATTTATTCAATTTAGTATCGATATCTTCATATTTACTCATAAAAATTACCTATTTTTTAATCTTAATTTTCTTTCCATTATTTTATCGTATAGGTCGTCCATTGTCGGATAAGGAACGAATTGTCTTTCTCTTTTATGGAGTTTTATTGCTTCAGACGGACATTTAGTAACGCAGTTTCCACATCCAATACAACGTTTCCGCTCAATCGAAGATATATCGTCAACGAGCGTTATTGCCTCCATTGGGCAAATCTCAACGCAAGTTCCACAACCTGAGCATAGATCAGGTTCCACATCAGCGTAAAAGTTAGTTATTGTAAGATCTCCAGGGTTTGGAAATAATTTAAGTTTTGATAAGCCTTCGCAACAACAACTACAGCAACTACAAATAACTGTTAAATTTTGTGAGTTGTCAGGTTGAAGCACTAGTCCTTCCTCCTCGTTTTTTCGTAGAATTTCAAGAACTTCATCTTTACTTATAGAACGCCCCCATCCTTGCTCTATATATAATTCTGCTGCAAATCCAAACGCTAAACATACTTCTCTCCGAGAAGTCGCTTTACACGGTTCCTCCAAGATGTCCTTTATTTGTCTACAAAGACAATTAGTTACCATATATGGCCCATCAGTTGTATCAAGAAGCTTTATGACATCGTCGTAATTATTAATACTATATTCAAATTCTATACTTTGCTCAACTGGAATTACCCGTAATTGAGCACCCTTCACTTTTATAGCTTCCGCAAGCCATTTTTTACCAAAATAGTCGTGAAAATCTTCTATAAATTCCTTTGTTAGCTTGTTTACTTGGAACTCAAACATTCCAATCATGAGTAAAGCGTTACCGTAATATTTCTTTTTTGCTTCCCTTTTAAACATAAGAAGTCCTTTTTGAACCATTTTATCTAAGGCTTGTTCTAATTCTTCTTTTAAAATTCCAGTCTCTTTCGCACGTTCGTAAATGGTATTTAAAGGTTCAAGGTCTCTCTCCCATCCAAATTTTAAGAATCTAGCAATTTTCGCCTCTTCGGGCGCGAATAGACGCTTAAGTAATTTAATATCTGATCCAGATTTTGTTGAAGGAAATCCTAATGGCATTTTATCAAGATGCTCCTGTAATTTTCGATACAGGGCTATGTTTTCATTGTTTACACTCATAACCATTCCTATAATTTTCTTATTTTTATCTTAATATATAGAATTATCAAAACAACTAGTTAAAGAATATCTTGGTGATATAAAATATATCCTAAAGTAATTAATAAAAGGTTGTTTATTATTCAAAAAAGACCCAACTCAATTTTATATTATTATTCATTTTATAGTATAAATTAATTCAAGGAACTTGATAATTATGGTCGAAAGAAAAAGATTAAATGTTGGCCTTGTACAAGTCTATTTTGGTCGGGGTAAAATTGCTATAAATAAATAGTAATGCCTATAGGTAAGACCACTGCAGCTTTAGGACAAGGCTTTCGGGCTACGGGTCATGGATTTAAAGTATATATGATTCAATTTATGAAAGGATACCCTCAATATGGGGAAGTCACGGCTGTAAAGGGAATTCCAAACTTCGAATTAAAACAGTTTGGCACGCCAGATTTAATCGCAACTCCAGGAGAAATTGATTTTGAAGAAGGAAAAAAAGGTATGGCGTTTGCTGAGAAGATAATTATGAGCGACGATTACGATATAGTCATTCTTGACGAAATAGGAGTAGCTGTCGAATTTGGAATCGTGAAAATCGACGATGTATTAAAATTGATTGATATTAAACCTGAAAAAGTTGAATTAATTATGACTGGAGGACCTAAGATGCATCCTAAAATTAAGGAACGCGCAGATTTGCTCACTGAGATGAGAATGATCAAGCACTACTACTCTTCAAAAGGGATTAAAGCTCGTCTTGGCATTGAATATTAAAAAAAAGAGATGTAATGAGTATAAAAAAAAGATTAACATCAATTTTCTTAAAGATGTATAATGTAAAGGTGAAAGAGGTTGTTGTGGATCACCATAAATATCTAGGTAAACGAAAGAATTCACTAAAAATTTATGGATATCCCCCTGAAAATATGTTTTTTTCTCCATTCAACATGACTTTTGATCCTATAGATCGATTAATGCTTGTTGATTTTGAAGAAGACTCTATCTACTACGGAATTGAACTTCAAATTTTTCGTATAGTAGATGAGGAATACCCACTTGTATTTTTATATAGAAAAGACGATTTAGTAGACATCTATTACACCAATGAAGCAATCATTGACAATAGAAAGAAATTAATTGAAGATCTACTCACTAATGTTTCGTTTAATCAACTTGAAAAAATAGATTTTAAATTTCAAGTAGATAATATGGGATTGGATGCTTATCTCCGCTTAAGAGACAAATTAGAGAAGGAAATCGAGTTTCGAATTAAAGAAAATACTCCTGAAAGAGATTTGACAGCAATGTTGGCTCCAGTTGGCGCTGACAGCAAAAAACCTAAATATTTCCCAGTCATTTATCTTGACAAGTTTGGTATGGTAATAAAAAAAAGTACAGAAATTTTCGTGAAAACTCATGGCACCCTAAGGAAACCAGTTGAATTGCCTGTTCGGATGAATGGAATGCACATTTATTTAGCGCGCTATTCTTTAGAACCGATTATTAGTAATTGGAACAATTCATATAGCGGAAACTTAAATCCTATACTTATAAATACTTCTGAGTTAAAGATAAAAAATGAAAATTTGATTTATGAAATTTTAGACAATGAGGGCTATTACGAGATAGAAAAAATTTCGGGAGAAGATGGGGTTGGTCATACTATTTCTTTTGAATTTTCTCCCGCAATTCCTAATTTAATTGCCTTAAAAAGTAATGTGAACATTAAAGGTAAATTCTCTTGTTGTATTGACGATCGAAAGGGTATATTTGCCGGAGAATTCCATATAAATCGTGTAGGCGATATAATTGAGTTTAGTATTCAACCAACTAAAGGTTGGCAACCTTTTCCTGGGAAGCTGTGGCTAAAAACCTATAAGTGGACTTCAAAAATACAAATTTATGACTTTGATAATATTAAAATCAGTTCTTATTGGCGTAGAATAAAAGGATGATATTTTACTTGGAATTTATTCTGCTGTATAATAAAGATAATAAGCAATCGATCTAACGATTTCCTGTTCTCCGCGTTAGTATGTAAGCATGGGTTTTAATAAAACTTTCTTTCTGGAATAGTTTCTATAGTGCCTTGAATTTTATTTTTTATTTCATTAAAAACCTTTAGTGAACTGGTAAATTTATTCGATACTCCATCTTTTAAATACATATAAAGAAATGATTCCAACGATTCCAGATTTTCTATATTACCTTCTGTAATACAATATAAATAGAACTGATTTTCGAGTTTTTTAATCGAAAAAAAACGATATTTTTGGAAACCTGATTTTATTGAAATCCATCTTGGATAACCTTTCATGTTTGCAAGAATACTTGCTAAAATCGCTTCAATTTTTGCAGTTAAGACTGATTCTCCAAAATCAATAATTTTTTTAACTAATCCAGAAATATCGTTTTCAGAATCAGGCTCAAAGTGTTTTTGCTCTCCAAATTTTAGAATATTCTCTTTATCTAAAAGAAGCGAAATAACACCAACCGATTCAGATGATAATCCAAAATAATGCAGTCTGAGCCAATTATCTAAATAAATAAAATTTGGCTTCTCGAATTTAACTTTTAAATCGACTGCTTCTTCTATATAATTTAAGAATATATTCATTTTAAATGAAATCTTACGTTTTTCAATTTTCGTCAATTTTTTAATATTGATTTTATCCTTTTGTACCATATCGTTGAAAAACATTGAAACCTGATTAAATATCCAATAGCTGTCTTTATCTGAAAAATTTCCTATGAGAACGTGTATGACTCCATTTTTCTCAAAAAAACGAGCGATTAACTTATTTTCTTCTACTTCGCCCTCGTTTCCTATAATTATCAACATTTTATCAAGCGTTCCAGATAAGGTTCTCGTAGAAACATAATCTAAATTATTTGTTAACTCTAAAAAATACTTCCATTTTTCATCGTTATAATATATAGGAATTCTCTCTTTTGAAACAATTCCGTAAAAATACAGGCTCTTAGCAATCTTTTTCTCTTCTGTTCCTTTAATATTTTTACTCGATATGCTTTTAACTTCTTTAGATTCTACTTTATTAACAAAATTGTTCTTCCCATATATAAGACGAAAAAGTTTTATCGAAAAAAGATTACAATTTCTACAGGTACAATCATCTTGATAAGGCGCGACAAAAATATATCCACAATGGTTACATTTTACTTCACTACAAATTTTATCTTCATTTTCCATTTTCTTTTCTCTTTTCTCACCCACTGTAGCTATTATTAAAGTCATATTCTTCAAATATTTAAATTTGTTCTTGTTTACTTTTGTGTTTATTCATTAAAAAAATAAAAAAAGAGATGAAACAAGATGATTAAAATGTTTCACTTAAGTTAATAATAATAAAAAGATAATTAATTCAAGAGTAAAACGACAGCTTTAGTCTATAAAGATAAAAATAATTTAATCTTATATAGGATTAGTACGATTAATGTTCGAAATTAATTATTCATTCCAAAAACCGAACTAAAGATATATAAAATGTAGTTAATATAATGGAAGGTAGAATTTTAAATAAAAAATCTAAACTAATAGCAGCGTGTGGTTTAAATTGCGTTGAGTGCGATATTTATCTTGCCCAAAACAACCTAGAAACTGCTCAAAAGTTAGTCGAACAATTTGATGGCATGTGGGAGGATGTAAAAGTCACTGATTTTCATTGTAGCACTTGTAAGGGAGATCAATCAGAATGTTGGACAAGTGAATGTTGGATCCGAGATTGTTGTTTAGAGAATAAAAAGCTAGAATTTTGTTATGAGTGCAAAGAATTCCCATGTATAAAATTAATAGAATGGTCAAAACAGAGCGAAAATTACGCTAAAGCATTACAAAATCTAAAAGATAAGAAAGAACATATAAAACTATAATCGTAAAATAATCCCATCGAAATGACTATCAAAGGATAAAATTGCTTTAGCATTGAATTTTTTATGCAAAAATATTAAAGAAGCATCTACAAAACTTAATAACCGTTTGGGAGTTGTATATTTATTTAATATTTTATAAACATCTTTATATTCTTCAGATTTTAATTGAATAATCTTGAAAAAATTGTCTTGCCCCCAAATTAATTCATAATATTTATCTAAATAATAAATATTTCCTTTATATCTTGAATTGGTTAAAGTAAAGATTTCACTTACGACTAAATTATTGGTAATTAATGGTTTTATAGAATCTTTTTTAAGTTCTTTGAATAGTTCGAATGCTTTTTTATGATTTCTATCTTTTTTCGACTTTAAAGCAAATAAATAATTTGAATCAATTATAATTGTCATTGTTTAACCAATAAGTGTCTTAATTCTTTTTTCATAAACTATATATTAATTCGTCATCAGATTTTTCCGGATGCATTAAAGGCGCATCAATTGCATTTTCTTTTATCCTCTTAATTAAATCGTCAGTGATTGGAGGATGATCAATCTTTTCAGAAATGAATTCATCAAGTCGGTTATACACAAATTCAATACTATTATCTAATATCTCTTGTTGAGAGATTTTTTTTCCTAATTTTAAAGTGACTTCTGCTTGTAATTTCTCTAATAGGCTTTTATTATTTAATTTTACATTTGCCATATTAATAATTAGAGAGTTCTACTTTTTATTCTTTTCTAATTCTTTTTTAAATGAGAAAAATTTCAAGAAAGAATGCGCAAGAGTATAAAATAAAGAATTAGTAATTTTAGAAATAGAGAAAAAAATAAATAAATAAAGATTTAGTAGAAATTAAAGATTTATTGTTAATTTAATAGTAAAACGACAGCTTCACCATCGGTGACAAGATCCTCGTTTTGATTATAAACCTTGGTATCACATCTAATGAACTTTAGCTTTCCGTCTTTTTTAGTAAACTTTTCCTTGACAGCATTGAGGTTGTCTAATATTTAGTTGATCTAGCAAACTGCTAAATTTAGAACGATCTTCTGCCATATCAATTCGGCTTCCATGCGTACCAAGTATATTCAGATTCACTTTTCTAAAAAATTCAGAATATTTTGAAAATTTAGCCGCTAAGTTCTGTGCTATTTGACCTCCAACAGAAACCACAATACCTTCAGCTTTTTCAAGTTCGCAGATGTCCAGCACTCTTTCTCCTGAAAGTTCCTCAAAATATAGTTTATCAGAAATATCGTAATCGGTAGAAACGGTCTCAGGGTTGTAATTGATCATTATTGCTTGATCTACTCCTAATTTCTTTAAACCCAAGAGACAATTTACCGAGCCCCAATCAAATTCTACAGAAGCACCAATTCTATATGTTCCCGAACCTAAAACTATTATCTTTTTTAAATTTTCTCTATTTTCGCGTTCAAAATCAATATCGTGTTCAGAAGCCGCGTAAGTAAGATAAAGATAATTTGTAATGGCTGGCCATTCTGCAGCTAAAGTATCAATTCTTTTTACATGAGGTTCAATTCCATATCTCTTTCGAAGGTTTCTTATTATAACCGTACCATTATTACCTAATGACATTATTTTACTAATTTGGCCATCAGAAAATCCGCTACGCTTAGCTTTTTTAAATGAATATTTTTTTTCTTCGTCTGTTGCTTCTAGAAGATTCAGATTTTGCAGTTCATTTTCGGTATCGATTACATTTTTAATTTTATATAAAAACCACTTATCAACTTTCGAAAGACGGTAAATCTCGACAATTAATATTCCCCTCTTTATGGCTTCAACGATTCTGAATACTCTCAAGTCAGTAGGATTGTTTAAAGCATATTTTAAT
>JABCSY010000063.1 GCA_018238625.1 Promethearchaeota archaeon | reverse complement strand
TATCTCTAAAAGCATTTACTGCCTTCTTGAATTTTGTTCGTTCTAAACCTTCCGCGGCAAAAGATCTGACGACAGAAGCACCCGTTATACTGTCTTGTAATATAATTGCTAAATTTGAATGTTTTCTTAACCTCTTAGCGGCAAACGGGGCAATTTTTCTGCGATAATACAAAATAAAGTATACATAAAAAAAAACAAAGGGGATACATGCTAAAGCTAATCTTACATCTAATGTTGTAAAAAGGAGAAATAAAGTTATTGCTACTTGAAAGAAGGGATAGAAAAAAAAAGCCCCATGGGAAATCATCGCATTGATTACTCGTACATCATTGGTTGCGAGGGCTTGTAGATCCCCAGCTTTAGCGTTATCGTGATATCTTAGAGGTTTATGTTGGATAGTCTCAAAAAACTCCTGTCTCATATTTTGTTCGGTTTTCAATCCTAAATAGTGGCCGGTCATCATCGTTACATATTCCATAGCATTACGTATAGAATAAATTGCGAACCCCATAATAATGAGCGTTATGAATTTATCGTAATCAAGCGCAATTAGAGCATCATCCACAATCTCGCCGATAACTATAGGTATTAGAGTTCTTGTAAAAGTAACAATTATAATTCCTATTATAACAAACAATATCAAGAATTTATTTTTATAAAGATGGTGAAGGAGCCAAGTTTTATAACTTTTATACTCCTTTTCCTCTAAATTCATGAAAGTTAACCTCTACCAGCTTTATACTTAACAAATAAACTTACACTAAATGAAATAACTTCTTAGTCTAATAGTAAAATGAGTAATAACTTAAAAAGCCCAATAAACGCTTTGTTTAACCCTCTTAAAAGGTTTTATTAAAACTATACAAATATTGTTGATTTTTTTCCTATGGAGCATAGGAATGGCTCCTAAAGTTTCATTGATTAACACCCTTGAAAAAGAACTATGAGAGCTTACCCCTTTTTCATATAGATTTATCTGGAAACTCTTTTTTAATTTACATAGTAATAAATCTAATGCGTTAATGCAATTAATAAATAGCCCGCTAATTTAAAACCAGTTATCTAATGTCATATTGCCCTTTGGAGCTTTTAGTATTACTTTTTGTTCTCGATATCTCCATTTAATCCGATTTTTCTCAGCTAAAGGTGGATGCTGGATAAGTAAGAAATGTCTACGTCTGGAACCAAATATTCTTATTTTTACTTCAAGTGGCTTTATTTGAGCTCCACAATTCATACAAATTATCTGATTTTCTGCTATTGAACTGTGGCAATTATGACATTTGTTCATACTTTTAATAGGATAAAACAAATATAAAATGCTCCTTAACCTACATATTAACGATTTAATAAATTCAGAAAAATAAAAAAAATAAAAAAAATATTTTAACCTACTTCGACATCCATTTTCTTACGCTCTTCAAGCAGTACATCGACTACTGAAGGATCAGCTAAGGTCGTAACATTACCTATTTCTGTGCCCGAAGCAATAGCTTTAAGAATTCTGCGCATTATCTTACCACTTCGCGTTTTAGGCAAGGCATCAGCAAATTGAATTACATCCGGTTGAAATACTGGACCAATCTCTTGCCTAACATGCATGCGAATCTCTTTCGATAATTTTGCTGATTTTTCAATGCCACCCATTAACGTCACGAACGCCCAAATAGCTTGCCCTTTAATCTTGTGAGGAAAGGGTGCTACGGCAGCTTCCGCTACCTTTGGATGACTCACTATAGCAGATTCTACTTCCATTGTTCCTATACGGTGCCCTGATACTTTTATAACATCATCCAATCGTCCAAGGATCCAATAATAGCCATCGTCATCTGTTCGTGCTCCATCTCCGGTGTAATAATGTCCAGGATACTTTTCGAGGTAAGTTGATATAAATCTATCAGTATTGCCCCAAACATCTCTTAACATTCCCGGCCATGGAGTTTGAATAGCGAAGTATCCACCTTCGTTTGGTTCGGTAATTTCATCTCCTTCTAAGTCAAAAATAACTGGTTTGATGCCGAAAAAAGGCATACAACAAGACCCTGGTTTTGTGGGCGTTGCTGTAGCAATTGGGGTCATAATAAACCCACCGGTTTCAGTTTGCCAGTAAGTATCAACTATAGGACATTTCTCTTTACCAACAACTCTATGGTACCATGTCCATGCTTCAGGATTTATTGGTTCTCCAACAGTACCTAGGACTTTTAACGAGCTTAGGTCGTGTTTATTTACTGGTTCATCGCCGTGTCTCATTAGAGCACGTATTGCAGTTGGAGCTGTATAAAATTGGTTGACTTTATGGCGTTCTACAATGTCCCAAAAACGATCTACATCAGGATATGTTGGAACGCTTTCAAACATTAAAGTGGTTGCTCCATTTGCCAATGGACCATATATAATATAACTATGCCCCGTTATCCAACCAATATCCGCTGTACAGTACCAAACCTCGCCTTTCTTGTAATTGAATACGACTCTGTGAGTGAACGATGTATATAAGATATATCCGGCTGTTGTGTGTTTAACGCCTTTAGGTTTTCCTGTTGTTCCGCTTGTATAGAGTAAAAATAGCGTATCTTCGGAGTCCATTTCTTCGGGTTCACACTCGTCGCTCATTCCGTCGATAAAATCATCATACCAGATGTCTTTATCTGTGTGAGGAACTTCGTTTCCTGAACGCTTAACGACAATGACGTGTTCGATTGTTGGTACATCGTCAATAATCTTAACGACATCTGCCATTTTTGGGTAAGTCTTACCAGCGCGTAAAGTTTCGTCGCTCGTAAACAATAATCGCGAATCAGAATCTTTCACTCTATCTTTCACAGCTTCTTTCGAGAATCCACCGAATACTATGGAATGAATCACGCCGATTCGAGCACAGGCTAGCATTATAATCGCTAATTCGGGAATCATTGGTAACCAAATGGTTACTCTATCGCCCTTTTTCAGTCCGAAATCTCTCATACCGTTAGCTACTTTACTTACTTCTTTTAAAAGCTCGGTATATGTGAATTTTCTCACTTGACCGGGTTCGTCAGCCTCCCATATAATAGCGACTCGATCTCCATTGCCAGCTTTCACATGTCTGTCAAGACAATTGTAGGCTACGTTAAGTTTTCCGCCAACAAACCATTTTCCGGGAAATAGATCGGTTTTTTCCCATACTTTATCGTATGGTTTAAACCAATCGATCGATTTAGCTTGTTCGTCCCAGAACCCTTCCCTATCTTCTATGGATCGTTTATATAACTTCTGGTATTCTTCCATTGACATTCCAGTTTTCGCATAGTCGGGACTGACATCTACGGGGTTAAATAACCGATTTTCAGTGAGTACACTTTCCATTTTTGTGTCTTTTTCTGACATAATATTTCACTAATTTGAATATCTAATTTAATTGTATTGTTAGAATTTCTTGATTTTTTAAATTCTTTAAAAATTTAAAACATTTATTTTCAATCTTATCACATTTAAACATTTTGGATTAAATAGACAGTATTGATTTAAGAAGATAATATATAATATTATTTTTAAAGATTTTATTTATAAAAAATATAAAAAGAGTACTATGATATACGATTCAATAAACTCATTGTTCAAAAAGATTAATAAAATAAAAAAATCTTAGAAATGGAATTATTAACTAGCATAAGCATATTCTGAAAAACCCAAGATCTTATCGCACGATGGACAAACCCACATTCTGACATTATTGCGAGCAACTCCAACCCATTCTTTTTCTCCTTTAAATTCTCCGATTCTTTTTTTAATTGTTCCTTTTTTGGTCTCTTTCTCAGTAACTTCGAAAAAATCTTCTAAATGAATTTCTGCATTACAATACGGACATTTTGACATATTGATCATTAATAATTTTTGAATATAAATAAATTACTAAACTACAATTTTTGGCGAAAGAAAGTTATAAGAATTAATATTCTAAAAGATTCGTTTTCAATAGAAAAGAATTTTAAATAATCGTATAATCTTTTTATTTAATTTTATTTAGGAGTAAAAAATAATGCCAAATTGTGAAATCTGCGATCAAGAACTCGTTGAGGGGGATTTTGAGGAAAAGATAGGAATATGCGTTAATTGTATCATGATTGAAAGTAGAGCTATGAGTTCGAAATTAATAATTATTACATTCCTATTCTTTTTGGGAGGATTAATGTTTATTGTGACATTTTTACAGATAATTTTTATTGTACCTTTATTATTCGTAGACTTTGAGCAATATATTTTTTATTTAATTCCTCCATTGATTGCGTGTGTCATTTCTGGCAGTGGAGTAATATATATTTCTTTTTTTTTAAAATTCAGGTAATTCCGAGAGGATAAAATACCCAAATAAGTATTAGGACGATTAATGTATCTTTCTGGTTTTCAACAGTAGTTAATTCAATTTAATAATTCAAATTTTTAAGCAACAGAATTTTTATCTCCTTACATGACATCTAAAGAAAATGAAAAAATTGAAGTTAACAATGCCTTCAACGAATTCCGACGAGGAATGTTTTACAAGGATATTTATGAAAAATATAATATGACAGAGGAAGAACTTATTTTTATACTTCAACGGAAGATTAAAGGTAAATACGACTATCATAGAATATTAAATGGAGGGATTGAAGGTCAAAAGCAATTTTTAAGACATTTAAACAATCGGTGGAATCCTTTGGATCCTGATGCTCCTTGGGAAGCAAAATCACCTTACATTAATACTAAAAAGAAGGAGGATGGATCATAAAATCTATCTTGATATAATAATAAGTAAAAATATTAAAAATGGACGAAGCTAATATAATACAATAAGAATAAAAGATTAAATCTATTGATATGAAACAATTGGATTCATCAGATAAGAATTGGAGAGAAAGGTGGAAGGCAAAAGAGATAACCGCAAAGGAAGCTATAGGAAAAATAATACCCGGAAACCGAGTATTCGTAGATTCTGCGTGTTCAGAGCCTCAAGCGCTTACTACTGAGTTAATTAAGTCTTCTGAAAGTTTAATTGATACGGAGATTATACATTTTCTTACGATTGGTCCTGAAAAATATTTTAAAGATAAAAGGGAAGATCTTTTTAGACATAACGCATTTTTCATAGGTAAAACCCTACGAGAGGAGATAAATAAAGGGCAAGCTGATTATACACCAATATTAGCGAGCGAAATTCCTTCTTTATTTCTTTCAGGGCGTAAAAATTGCGATGTTGCTCTTATTCAAGTCACACCACCAGATCGTTACGGTTTTTGTTCGTTTGGGATTAACATTGATGTGGCAAAACCCATAGCCCAAGCTGCTTATTTAACAATCGCTGAAATTAACTCTCAAATGCCCCGAACCTTGGGCAATAGCTTTATTCACATGAAAGACATCGACTATTTCGTTTACAACGATGTGCCACTATTAGAGTTCCAATTTAAAGAAAAAATTATTGTTTCGGGAAAAATTGGAAAGAATGTAGCAAATTTAATTGAAAACAAATCGACGATTCATATTGGTAACGGTTATTTACCGAACGCTTGCTTAAAATATTTAATGAGTAAAAAAGATTTAGGCATGCATAGCCATTATATCACGGATAATATAATTCCTTTGATAGAAAACACAGTTCTAACTTGTAGAAAGAAAAATTTTCACCCTGAAAAGATTATAACAAGTTTCGCGTTAGGCACTAAAAAATTGTATGACTTCGTAAATAATAACCCGTATATAGAGTTTTATCCTAGTGACTACGTTTGTAATCCAAAATACATTGGAATGAACAAAAAAATGGTTTCTATAAACCAAGGTTTGCAAATTGATTTAACGGGGCAAGTTAATACTTCTACTAAAGGGTATAACTTCTATTCTGGGATTGGGGATACGGTAGATTTCATGAGGGGGGCAGCTTTTTCTAAAGGGGGAAAACCGATTGTCGTGCTCGCGTCGACAAGAAAAAATGAGACCGTTTCAAATATTGTACCTCATTTAGATGAAGGTGCCGGAGTAATTTTATCTCGAGCAGACGTTCATTACGTAGTTACCGAATGGGGCGTTGCTTATGTGCACGGTAAGACAATTAGAGAACGAGTTATTGAACTAATTTGCGTAGCTCATCCTAAATTTAGAGAACAGTTGTTAGAACACGCGAAAAAGTTAAATTATATTTATTCGGATCAAATTCTACCTTGCGACGAGCATGGAAACATCTGTATGTATCCTTTCAAGTACGAAACAATATACACTGCAAGAAATAACGAAAAGATCGTAGTTAGACCAGTTAGAACTACTGACGAGCCTTTATTAAAAGAGCTTTATTATTCCTTAAACGAGAGAGATAGGTATTTACGCTTTTTTGAAGTAAGGAAGGAATTCACCCATTCTAAGACTCAAAGTGAAGTAAATATCGACTATAATAATGTATTCTCTATCGGAGCTTATGTGGGAGAGGTCGGAAACGAAGCTATGATAGGAAATGCTACTTATTATTTAAATCCAACCATGAATTTAGCAGAATATAGTTTTGTAGTAAGAGAGGATTATAGAGGAAAAGGCATAGGTTCCTTTCTCTATCACCATTTAATTATCATCGCGAAAGAAAAAGGGATAAAAGGATTTTATGGCAGCATCCACATTCAAAATAAAAGCACGGTCCAAATTATCCGAAAAGGAGGGTATACTAAAATTAATCCACCTGAAGTGGGTGAAAAAGAATTGTTTTACGAAGTGTATTTTGACAAGGAAAATTCGATGGATTAAATAATCAAAATTTTTATCTAACTGTCTTAATTATAAATAATACAATCCTATGAAGTATAAACATACTGATTATCACATCCATACGAACTGGAGCGCAGATATTGCGAAAGATGGACCTACATTTGAGGATTATATTAAGATTGCTGAAGCAAATGAAATTAACATCTGTTTTCTTGAACATTATGAACTGTATTACATAGAACAAGACAAAACAAACCCTTTTTACGATAGCAAAATCGACGATTACCTTGAAGAGATAGACGAGTTAAAAGAAACTTATAATTTCATCCTAGGCGGTCTCGAGGTAGAATATTACCGAGATCGGGAAATTGAATTAATGGAATTTATGGACGATTATGGTAAAGAATTGGATTTTATTGGTGGAACAGTCCACGAGTGGATTTATCGCTATCCGATAACATCAAGAGAAAGATTATTAGAATTGTTAGAAAAGACACCAATGAAGCAAGTTATAGACGACTACTTTGAAGTTAGCGAGATGATGATAAAATCTAAAATATTTAAAAACATCTGTCATATCGACACGATTTACCGCTATATCAACGATAACGACATAAAAGTTTTAGACGATTGCAACACTTCGGAAGATCGGATATTAGAACTTGGCCGTTTGTGTGTAAAGAACAAAATTCTCATCGAATATAATCTGTCTGGTTTAAGATTTCCAATTAAACGACCTTTTCCTTCTAAAGAAATTGTACGCCAATTAAAATCTGAATTTCGGTCAGACGCGAAATTTTTTGTCGGGTCAGACTCGCATTCAGTTAAGTACTTTCAAGAACAAATCCCTAAGGTAAAGAAAGCGTACCAATTTTTAGGGTTAAACAAATAAAAAGCACAATAATTATGGAATTAAAAAACATATTTAACAAGGTCAATAATTGGGATCAGAAAATAATTTTAAAATATAACGGCATTGGAGGTAATTTTTTCACTAATTTTCTAAAAATTGTATCATTTTTGGGAAGAGAGACTATATGGATCGTTCTAATGGTGTTTTACTTATTCATTTGGTACGCACCATTTTTGTTTTCAAATATTTCGACAATATTTCTGCTTGGTGTAATCGTAATTGCTCCATTAAAAAAGAGTTTTGATAGAGAAAGACCTTTCGAAACGCTAAAAGAGATAAATGTTCTAGAGCGAAAACCAACTTCGAGGAGCTTTCCTTCTTGGCACGCTTATAATGTTTTTTCTCAAGGATTGTTATTTGCTTATTTGTTAAACTCAATAGCGATAACTATTATTGTCTTTATTTTTGCTGTGAGTGTCTCTTTTTCCAGGATTCAATTAGGAGTACATTACCCTAGCGATGTAATTTTCGGTTTTTTTATTGGGATTATTGGGTTTTTTTTTGCTGTAATTTTAGCTGCACCAATCTTGTTGAGTATAATTACTTTTTTTGAGCAATTTTATGGAGGGACTATTCACTATCACGTATTTAATCCCTTACTATTTGAAAACATTTGGTATTTAATTTTAGTTATTGGGATAGTTACATTAGTTTTTCTTGTTGCTATTAACAAAAGAATTAAAGAGATTATTGGAAGTTTTAAATAAATAGAACCTCTCTTTATTGGTTTAAATCAAATTACAATAATTAAATTCTAATGAAAGGTCTAAAGGTTTAATTTACGTTTTTTTTCAAATAATTGTTTCAATTCATTTAAAACTGTTGTTCTGGAATCTCCTGGGTTTTCTGACGCCGTATTAGGATTGGCAATTCCAATTGGAATTCCACTTTGGGCCATTTGAAAAGCTCCGCTTTCAATTGCGCGTAATCTGTTATCCAATTCAGATAGTTGTTTGGAAAGGCTTTCAGATAAGCGTATAACCGCGTTCATAGTTTCTTCTAAAGTTTTTCCCAGACCTTCGACCTTTTTTAAAGTTGGGTTTGTTAACGAGTCTGTTGAGCTCATTACTTCTTTGATGTATTTAGAAAACTTGGGTTCGGTAGAGATTAACGAAAAAATGGAAGTTAAATAAGCTTCATAATCGAATCCGTACTGAGTTAATAATTGATTAAGGTTTTCTTTTAGAAGTTCAATCTTAAGCAATGATTCGGGGTCGTGTTTTAAATCCGGGTCGCATTTGTGTATGTATATTAAAATAAAAGGTTCCTCTTCTATAAGGTTTAAAATTTTAAGAATTTGTTCAAAATACTCAAAACTCTCCACAAATCGATTCGAGTCTTGCATGTCAATTACATAGATCAATAAATCAAGATTCAAAAAATATTGTTCTGGATTATTTAAATACTTACTTCGGTATTTTTCTTGACCCCCCATATCCCAAACATAAAGATCCAATTCAGAGTTTTCGGTTTTAACAAAACGACGATCTACACCTTTAGTTGGCTTTAAGTTAGCTAAATCGTTAATACCTAACCGCCCTCCAAACTTGTTCAAAATTGCAGTCTTTCCCGCATTGTCTAACCCAATTATTATTATTTTCTGCGCTGCTTTTTCTAAACTATCTTCTTCATCTACGACTCTGGTAATTATAGAACTAATAACAATTGCTTTTTTTAAGCTATCTTCAAGTTCGGGGTATTTCTCTTTAAGCACATCTATTTTTTCGCTTAATTCGTCTTGGATTTCAGCAGCTTTAATCGGGTCTTTAGTTGAACCAATATTATTTAAACTTTCAAAGGGGTTTTCCTTGTCTAATTTGGAAGCTTCTTCGATATTAGATATGTCCAATATATCTTTCAGAACCTTAGCTTCGCTTTTTGTAAGAAATTTGTAAGAGTATATTGGTAATTCTTTTATTTCTTCAATGGTTTTGAGTTTACCAATTTTAGCTACTTTTGGGTCTAGAAATTTTAAGAAGACATTTAATACTTTTGAGATATCGGACGACATTTTGCTACCAACTTGTATAAATTTGTAATTATTTATTAAACTTTGAATTAATATAATTATTAATTTTTAAACTTATAAGATAATAGTTAAATAGACTAAATTTTCACATCAGAAATTAAATTAGATAAATTAAAATATACAGTTTATTTTAAATACTATACTGAAATTGAATAGTCCAATTATTTACATTTAATTTAAACGGATAATATGCAACCAAATTCTAAAGATAAAGGAAATATTGACAAGGAGGAAGACGAGTATTGTTGCGACTCTCCAAAAATCAGTAAGGAACTTGGTTTCTATGTTTGTTTGAATTGTGGTTTGGTGTACGATAGAATTCTTGACGATTCACCTCGAAGAGCATTCACGCAAGAAGAAATACAAAAAAGAAAGAGTAACGAAAGAGTTTATAGTCCTATAGGCCCACGAACGATTATAAGAGGTAGTAGAGACGCGCGAGGTATTTTGTTAAGCCCAAAATACAAATCTAAATTCAATAGACTGGCAAAAATTCATAGATCCTTAACTACTAGCTACGAGAGAAATTTATGGATTGCGTTACCTAACTTACAAAGGTTACAAAAAAGATTAGGAATCTCAGATACCGTAGCTGAGGATGCGCTAAGAATTTACACACAAACCGTAAAAAAAAAGTTAACAATGGGGAGAAGTATCGATACTCTACTCGCTGCTTCAATATTTTGCGCGTTAAGAGTGCATGGCATCCCTCGAACTGTGGAAGAAATTACAAAAGTTGCGCAAATACCAAAAAAGAAAGTGATTAAGAGCTATAGATTAATATTAATGGAAATTTTACCAAAATTAAATCTGAAGGTGCAACATTTTACACCTGATAAATATGTGGATAGATTTAACTCCGAGCTAAAGCTCAGCATGCAATGCAGGAACATCGCAGTAAAAATTATAAAAAGTGCTGCTGAAAACGGATTTAATTCTGCGGGAAAAGATCCAAAAGGGATAGCCGCTGCGGCAATTTACATTGGATCTAGGCGCTGTAATGAAAATCGCACTCAGAAAGAAATTAGCAAATTAGCTCGCGTTACCGAAGTTACATTAAGGATGCGCGTAAAAGATCTCATGAAATTTGCAGCTAGTGCAATAGCCAACACCGTTTAAATTTCAATTAACTGTCTTTCTTCTTCAAATAGAGGTAATAATTCTAACATTTCTCTTATATGTGAAAGATATTTATCAAGATTATGCGAAATCACATCTAAGTAAAATTTTATGAGAGTAATATGGAAAGTATCTTCAACTAATTGCTTATTTAAACCTAATAAGTCAAGAAATATTTTAATATTTGTTTTTATTTCCTTAATCGGTTCGTTTACTTTTAGAAGGGATAATCCGTGCAAAAGAATTAATAGCGAACTTGTTCTAAGGTCTTTTCTTTTCGATGTTGCTTTTGCTAATTCGAGATATTGCAGACCCGCCTTTTTAAATGAAGTACTTTCGAGAGATTCAATTACATCTTTGTAATATCTCTTTTTCATTACGCTACGTTTCTTTAAGAATTCTTCTCGTTCTCTCCTAGTATCTCCCTCTTTTTGCCTTAGTTTACCATCTATTTGATCCATTTCTATATTGAGTAGGTTTATTTTTCCAACTTCTTTCCGTGTTAATTTTACTTCTTCTTCTCCTCGTTCTTTTTTTTTGTGTAAAAGAGATTCGAGTAATAAGATCTCTGGGTCAAAAAGAGTTAATTTATCTATTAGAATGTCTAAACATAAACCTATTAGTTCTAAATCATTGTTATCCATCGCTGAAAGAAGCTCTTTTGTGATTTGTATCTCCGGCATATCTTCAAGATCGTGTTTTTTATGTTTCGCTAGTTTATCAATTAAATAGGATTGAGCTAATGACGCGCCCTTTGTTTTCACCATTAAAAACGTGCTTAATATCAGACTTATTGAGGCTTGCTTAGGAAAATCTTTTTCCAGTAATTTCGGAATTGTATCACTGTATTCATTTGTGGCTACTTGAAATTTTTTGTTAGAAAGATCCTCTAAAGCTAATTTCCAATATTGATTTTTCATTAATTTTCTTCTTGCAACATCTTTCCTTTCTTTTTGTATACTTTTAGATAATTCGTTAATTTTATCTTTTATTTTCTCAATTTCAATAATTTGCTTTTTTAAATCTTCAGGCTCACTAATTATTTTATGTGACTTACCTAAGATATCAGAAATTAGGAAGGTTTCTTCTTCAAATAAAGGCAAATTTTCCATAAACTGTATTGATTCATTCAACACAACAGGATCGCTTAATTTTTCGATATCTATAAGGTATTCAACTAAAGATACTGGAAAAGTTTCAGTAAATGATTTTTCTAAACTCGATAAACTAGTTTTTGCGCGTATTAGTATTTTGTTAATATCTTCAATTTTATTTTGTTTGATAAGCAATAGAAAAAGTACTGCTAAAGAAACGCCAGCTAAATTATATTTTTTTATTCTAATTAAATTTTTTATGCTTTCTTTATATTCCTCTATGGCATTATCTAAATCTTGCGTACTCAAATACGCTAACGCGTCAAGATAATAGGTTTTTTTAAAGGCTTTTCTCTGTTTGAATTCCCTTTCCTTGTCATGGAACGCCTCTCTTGCTTTGCTTTGAATTATCGAGAGTCTTTCTTTTAAAACCTCCCCTTCAAAAGATTCTTCGGCTTTCTTAACGATAATGGCGCTTTTTTCGGCTTCGAGATTTTCAATTCTCTTATTAAGCTCAGTTTTAAGGGATTTATCGTCGATTTTATCGGTAATAGCGTGAGCAGAAGATAAATCATCTAAAGTTATATATATTTCTGTAATCCTCTTATATATCTTATTAAAACTCAATTCCGGGTTTTCCATATATGCTGACGAAATATCTGTAGCTTTTTTAATTAAATCCAAGGATGTTTCGATGACAAATTTATCTTCGCTACTTTCGACAATTTTGAGTCCTTCGGCTTTGATTGATTCTATAAAGATACTGCTAATTTCCTTAGATTGCTCGTATAACATTTGTTCTCTAAAAATTGAAATAATAAGCTCAAATATTTTTTCATTTTCTTCGTAATCTCGTTCCTCTACAATTTCATTTAACTTTTCAATGATAATAGCAAGTTTGTTCTTTAAATACTCCTTTTTTGTTCTCTTTGATAATTCGCGATACACTTTAAAAAATTGATCATAAATTTTACCAATTAAGAGGATATCTAAGGTTTTTTTTAACATTTGATTTTGAATATCTTCCCTTGCAATTCGTTTGAAAAAATCTGCTTGGATTTTCACCAGATTAGCGGCTTTTGGATAATCGTTGCTTTCAATTAATGAATTAGCTTCTTGAATTATTAGGGTGTTAATTTCTGTAAAAATTTCTATCTCCTTTTCAATAAAACCGTTTAGAATTTCCACACCTTTCTCAATATTTTCTTCTATTTCCTTCTTTATTAACTCCTTATTTTCGTCTTCAACTTTAGAGCTTAATTTCGTTAATTTTTTCTTTACAGACAAGGAATTTAACTTATTAGTTAAAATTGTAGCGTTGCCAAATTCAAGATTGTCTAAGAATAATTTAATTAATTTTTCTAATTGAGCGTCTACATTTGATTTTTTAACATCATAAGTTTGCCAAAGATTTTCGATTTCATCATAAGATTGCTTTGCAAAAAACCTTTTTTCTTCCTTGAGCTGTTGTTTTAATAATGTTATTAAGACTTCAGTCAACTTAGAAGTAACTTTTTCTAATTCGTCAAATAAGCCTTCTTGTTGATATTCGGAGACTGCACTGTACAACTGATCGCGGACAGTCAAATATTTCCTTTCCTTAATTAAATAATCCGCCATTGCAATAATTTTTTGAGGAATTTCACGTAGAATAAGAAGCGTTTTCTCGTGGGGGAGACTATTGATAATTTCGAACGCATTTTCAACTTTACAAGCAGAAACCCAAGAATTAATTGCTAAAAGAAACGATTCGTCTCGCAAATCGTTATCTTTGAGTTCTATTGACGACCATTGGGCCGCTGCCAAGTATTGCCTTGCCGCAAGATCGTATTGTCTTTTATTAAATAATTTATTACCTTCTAAAACCATACTATCTGCGTATAACTTCTTGAAGTTTTCCGATTTTTTTTTATCAACATTTTGTAAAATTTGTGAAGCATCTAAATATAACTTAACTTTTGAATAGAGAAAAGCTGCTTGTTCGCACATTATGTAAAATTCCTCTTTATTTAATATATCGGCAATTATCGCAGCTTTTTTAATGGCTTGGGCAGCAAAAAAATAAAATTCAGGTTTGAATTCTTTTTCTGCTTTTTTGAAAAAAATATTTGCTAGTTGAATATAAATGGGAAACCTCATCCACGCGTTTTCGATGTTAAGAGGGGAGATTCCCGTTATCATTGCTACGCACAAACACTGCAAAACTTGGTGGAATTCTCTTGGTGGAAGATTAACAAATGCTTCTATGTCAAGATATTTGAACCAAAGACTTTCTAACATCTCGTTTACAGATAAAGGAAGAATTCCTTGTTGATCGTAGTACATCAAAACAATGGGGATGTTTCTTTTAACTGATTTAACAATAGGTAATATAATGTCGAAAAATTCATTCTCCTCTTCGTTTAGAGGGTTCAAAAAATATACTATGCCATCAACAGTTGGGACGATATCATCAAAATCTGCGTTAATAACATCGGTTATTGCGTTTACTTCTAAATCGCAAATATCCTCGAAGGCTTTTACTTCCTTATAAAACTCCAAATACGCTCCTTTATTTTCACCCTCTTCCCCGAATGCTCTAAGAGCGTAAAAAGAAATAGCTTCGCCATCTAAACCCAATAAGAGAATTTTAAAGATGTAACGCATGGGATTAATCTAAAGATGTTATTTTATAATTAAAAATTAATATGATTATAAACGTTTTTACTTATTATTATTCTTACTTTTTTTTAGAACTATTAAAATTATAAAAAAGTTAAAAAATTTTGAACTTTTTCTTTATTCAATATAGTTTCAATTGAACATTTATGTGATTTTTTTTTTACATGGGGATATTTCTTGGATTATTTAGAACGGAATTATGGCATTGTGAAAGAGCGAATGATTTTTCAAATGGAAGAATCGCTTAAGTTAGGAAGAAAGCTAATTGATAGTGAATTAGATACGGGAATCTTGAATTTTATAGTACGACCGATCGTCAAAGCGTTTTACGATTATTGGGCACAACACGACGCGAGAAAAGGTACGTTAAAACAAATAAATATCTCCCTAGAGGCTGGAAAGAAATTGCTACTAAACGGCAATTCTGAAGAAAGTTTTAATAACATTATCGAAGAAAATTTTCCTAATTTTTTAAAATATGACCAAGTTACTTATCAATGTAGCAAGCATCATAAAAACTACGAGAAGTTAAAAAATAATTCAAAAAACACCTTCATCAATTATCTAAAAGAAGTTAAAATTTTTTTAGAAGTTAAAGAGGACATAAAAGACTACGGAGACCTTTGTAGAGTTGCGTTTAAAACAAAAGAAATAGCAACTAGTAATTTAATGAAGCAATTAGAACTTACTGAAAATGGAATTAAAATTATTGAAGAAGATCCATCTATTCTTTCGTTGCCAACTGGGAAGAAAATTATTTGCAAAGCGCTAAGAAAAGGGTTTGAAGTAACAAAAAAGGAATTTATTGAAGCTATAGACGATACTTATATTTAATGATAATTAAAGTATTTAATTATGATATATTTTAAATTATATATTTATTAAAAATTTAATTAGGGTTAATAAGAAAATTATAAACTATTAACATCGTTGGAGATTTAATCGTGAGTTATATCCAAAGGAATTATAATATTGTAGAACAAAAAATGATAGCACAGACTGACTTAAGTCTTGGTTATGGAAGAGATCTAATAGATTCAGAATTAAACATGGGAGTTTTGAATTTTGTAATAAAACCTATTGTAAAATCTTTTTATAAGCATTGGAGCGATAATGAAGCCCGCGTAGGCACATTGAAACAGATAAAAATCGCACTAGATTCTGCTAAATTACTTATAGAAGAAAATGGAACCATTTCCAAAGAAAAGTTTGACGATGTTATTAATAGAAATTTTCCAAGCTACTTAGAAAATGACCAGACAGATAGGCAATGTAAAAAGAATCATAAACACTATAAAAAATTAAAAGAAATTACAAAACAACTATTTATTTCGCAATTAGAGGAGTGTATATTATTTTTACAGGTTAATGAAGAAGTAAAAGATTACAACGAATTATCGAGAGCTACTTTTAAAACTAAAGAAAAAGCGCTTCAAGCTCTAATGCGTCAACTAAATTTTAACGATAAGGGCATTTCAATCGTAGAACAAGACGATACTATTATTAATGTTCCCGCAGGAAGGAATATAATTGTAAGGGTACTTCGCAAGGGCTTCGAACTTACAAAAAAAAAATTAATTGAGGAATTAGATTTTATTTTTCATAAAAAATTACCCACATAATTTATTTTTCCTTTATTAGTATTAAAGAGCGATTAACATGAGCGTTGACACCGCTAAAAAGACGCCAAAATTTAGCTTAAGATCGATATTTATGAACATTCTCATAACAGTTTTTATTATTATGAGTTATATGTATATATCGGAAGTTTTTGGTTCAATTTCCACACCCTATATTGGAATTAATGAGTTTTCAATAATTTTTGGGTTGTTGTTATTAATTTTTACATTTTTTTCGATAATAGCCGGTCCAATTCAAGCGTTTATAGCGGGCTTTTTAGGTGAACTCCTATACCAATTCGCGTTTTACAACAATATTTACTTAGATTGGTGCCTTGTCGTGGCTATTTATGGTTTAATAGCCGGTTTATATAAATATAAGCCTTTAAAATATCAAAAAGGTATGGTTGTTTATTACACTTTTTTGTTATTGGTAATCAATTCGTTTATTGTGATGTTTTTAATTATTGTATTCCAACTTTCGCTATATTCAAGTCCTTTAGAATTGGAAACTATTTTTATCAACTTTGGGTTTAAATTTTTCTTGCAAACGCTTATATCAACCATTTTTTCAATACCTATTCTTTTAATTATCTACGATAAATTGTTAGCATCAAAAGAACGCCATCTATACTATGTCCTCTTAACACATCACCCAGTTGAAGCTAGCGACCATACATTTTATTTTCAATTTGGAAGGACAAAAATATATTTATGTTCAAGATGTTCGGGGATGATAATAGGAATTATTATCTCTGTATTTTTTACGCATTTATCTGAATTGATATTTAACGTTCAATTTAGCGCTGAAATAGCTTTACTTATAATAATCATCTTTCCAATACCGGGGATGATAGATTGGGGAACTCAAAAACTCTTATTTAGGAAAAGCACTACGGAATCTCGGTTGCTTACGGGTTTTATTATCGGAGTTGCGCTGCATTTCATGTCGTTTACAAAAACCTATTATTTCTTGACACTCATTATAGTAACTATTTATTTTGCTATCCTTTTCCTTTTAATTTTTTTCGGTCAGAAAAAGCTATTTAGAGAATTAAAAAAAGAATTAAACCCATTATCACCAGAAGACCTCGATAATGATCAGGATAAATGAGAAAATTATTTCTACTAAATTAATAATAATGAATGTTATATTCATACACGGTCTAGAAAGCTCGGGCAAAGGTTTTAAAGGAGTGTATTTAAAAAAATTAATTCCAGAAATTCTTACTCCTGATTTTATTGAGTTTGACCAAAAAAAATCAATTAACGACATTCTTGAAAAGAGAATGGCTCAGTTAACATCAATTTTAAGGGGAAAGAACTCATGGATAGTGATAGGTTCAAGTTTTGGGGGCCTAATGGGTGCAATATATACGCTTCAAAACCCTAAAAAGGTTAAAAAATTGATTTTATTAGCGCCATATTTAGCGCCATCAGTATTGGATTTAGAGAAATATAATCCGGTGAATGTGCCTGTTATAGCTTATCACGGTGAAAATGACGATGTAGTACAATTTAAAACCTCTCGCGAACAAGCTTACAAGTTATTTACAAACATAGAATATAATTCAACGAAAGACGATCATATGCTTCATAAAACCGTAAAAGAATTAGATTGGATATATTTAATTTCATAATTAATTTTACAAAGTTATCTAGAAGAACCGAAAGTTTCAACTATATTTTGAAAGAATTTTTTAAAAACTGGACTCCAATTTTTTTATATTCAAATCTTTACTTCTGTAAATTAACTATTTATTTTTCAATTATAATCAATTAATTATTTTTCAAAAATTAAAAAAATTAAATAGCATTATTAAATATATAAGTGTGAGGCTTAGATGAGTAAAACGCTATATGTATGCCGTTCGTGCGGTTATGGTTTTCCAAAGGAGTTATCTGAACTTATAGATAATAAAACACAGGTTTACTGCGAAATGTGTGGAACGCCTTTCTCTTTGGCGGGAATAAAATTTAAGCAATCAGATAAATCGATTCCCATACATCCCAAGTCTTCAATTAGGGACAAGAAAAAATCTAAACTTGAGAACGCAATAAAAATATTGAATAAATTTGACTATGTTCCAATGGTTATCTTTTCACTAATAGTTTTTGTTTTCAATTTAATATATAGAACTAATGGAGTTAATCTTTTCATAGCTTCTTATTTAATGGTATTTATTAGCGTGTTAATCCTCATATATGATTCAAAATCTATTTCCCCAAGAATTAAATCTGATAGTTATGACGAGATAGCACTTGATGGGATTTGTTATGGTATTTTAGGTTGCTTTATTTACGGTACTGGTGTACTTATTTTAATCAAAGGTATATTAATCTTTATTAATTCTATTAAAAAACATGAAAGTAGCGATCATAAATTGTATAATTTTGGTCTTAAACTAAAAAATTCAATAAACAATGTTTCAGCAAAAGCAGGTTTCGTAATCGTATTACTTGTGCTTTATGGAACATTCTCTGGGCGCATTGATGTTTTCTTTTTAAGATTCCATGAAGGAATGTTTTTCATGGATACTTACATGTCTATATTATTTTTTCTTTTAATACCTGTTAGTATTTTGATTATAGATCTTAAGTTAAAAGCTAAAATTCACGAGAAGCGAGAGTTTACAGGTCGTGATGCGCTTCGTTATTTTATTTTGGGAGCAATAGGTACAGCTTTCTTTAATATAGGGATTTTTATTTTGTTAAAGTCTATTTTACTGTTTTTGCTTTTTGTAGGAAAACCAATCGACTTAATTGAAAAACCTAGATTAAAAGAAAAAGAAAGTGAAATTGTTCCAATTCAAAAAGTAGAGCCAATAGAAGCAGTTGTTAAAAAAGAAGAGATACAATTGGTAGAACAAGATAGTACACCCCCAGAACCGACAATTCATGTAATAAGTACTGAAAAAGAGCTTTCATTAGAAGAAGAGGAAGAAGTTAAAGTTCTTGAGGAGGATCAAAAAAAAGAAAAAATTGAAGAACAACCTCCCAAATTAAAAGGAATAAAAAAGAAAGAGAAAGAAATTAAATTTAAACTTCACGAGTCGCTTTTACCAGTTAAAAACGAGAAGGATAGGAAGGTAGTAAAGGAGTACTTCTCAAAAATATTTAACATCATCTCTAAAGATTTGAGAAAACAGATATCAGAACTTGATATACCTAAAAAACAAAGAAAAGAAATATTAGAAGAATTAGCTTTCTTAGCTGAGGAAGAACAACTGAAGTACATCGGAGCGTTGAGAAATTTATACGAGACCATTCCAGAGAAATTGATCGAGAGAATACGCAAGCTTCAGAACGTTAAACCACAATATTACGATAAGATAGTAGAAGAGCTGAAATATTTAGATAGCGAGGAACAAATAGAATTTGTACTATTTTTAGAAAAAAACGCCTAATTAAAAAAACTTTCATAAAAAATGTCGCTTGAAAAAAGAAGAGAAACTGGAGAAAACAGAAAAATTAAAGAGTTAGAAGCAAGTTCATTTAGGCGTTTAAATTTCGCTCCTTTACAAGAGGTTAAAACAGTAAAAAAACCAAAAATAGCAGAAAAAGGAAAGTTAATTGAGGAATTAACTGAAGTAGAGAAGGATGTTTTAGAAATAGCCAAAATAATTTTAAAATTAAAAAGATACGACGCTGATTTTGATATCGAAGTCGCTTCTGAAGCCGAATTGCAGAAATTTCCCATAATTGAAAAGTTATACGCAAAGAGCATAGCAAAACTTGCGTATAAGAAAGGTTATAGCAAAGAAGAAATATTCTTGGCCATTAGAAGTTTAGAACAAAAATCATATATTGTCACGAAGGAGAGGAGAACCAAATTAGAAATTCTAAACAACGAGAAGCTCTCAAAAATATTAAGATTCATAAAAAATAATCCTGGTGTTCACGCTAGAGATGAGAGAGTCGAAAAAGAATTAAGCATTACAAGAACGCCGTTTTTAAAACATATAATGACTTTAGAGCGTTTCAAACTCATAAGGTCTAAAAAAATTGGAAAATCTTTACATTATTTCTTGGTTGATGTTCCCGAGGATTACGATAAGTACAAGGTAATATTTTCAAACCCCTTAATCCCAAAATTAATTGAGGAAATTTTTAAAGATGAGGACATTGCCATCTCAAAAATAGGAGAAAATCTTGACGTTTATTCTGGAACAATTCAATATCACATGAAAAAGTTAAAAGATTTGGATTTAATAAAATCTATCAAGAATAAACAAAATCAAAAAATACATTTGGTTAATATTGAACTACTCAAAGAGTTTAACGAGTTTTTCAAAGAACCTAACTTTTCTAAACTTTTAAAAGGTTTATAATCTAATGAAGATATCTTATTCTAATGAAAAATCGTATAAAATAATGTCTGGATGGGGGGATTGAGTTAAAGACTTATATTTTTCATTATGCATAATCATTTCTATGGGAATTACTTCAAATCCTAAATAGTGAAATAAAAGTTTTAATTCTTGATTTACCTGCACATCACCATAATCTTTCTTTATTTGCTTCCAATCTGTATTAAGAAATGATAGTATTTGATCTAAATCTTGTTTAGTTATCACACTTATACCCTATAAACTTTTTTTGATTAATACTTTATACTACTGTAAATTATTTCTGATCTGCAAAATTAAATTTCGAAAACTCTATTAAATTTGAATTAACGAATAATAATTGGAAAATCCTCTATAAAAAAGTAAATTTTTTTCCCCTTTATGAAATAGAAGTGGAAAGCGTATAATCCCCGAATTGACAAGTCTTAAGATTTCGTTGTATATTGTCGTTTACTGCCATTCGTTGTTAAAACATGTATACTAGCACTTATCAATTCATAAAATCATAAATTATTATTTAAGTAATATGGAGTCTTATATGACTATAAAAATAATGAATTACAAACAAGGTAAAAAAATTCCATCTAACTTAAACAAATTATCAAAATAAATCGGTATTAACAATGGAAAGAAAATATTCATTTAGAAAAGGATCAGAATATTTTAGAATTTTCTCCAATCATTTTTTTCTCTATAGTTATTTTTATATAGAGAAAAGGGATTCTCTTAAAGATTTTTTAAGAGATAGAGAACAATCTATAAATAGTAATATAAGAAATCTATCAGAAAAATTCAAACTAAATCAAGAAGATATTAAATCTATTAAGGAATTTCATTTTTCCTTATTTCCCAGAATTTCTGAGAGTGTATACTCCTATATTAAGAAAAGAGCTGTTCTTGTCTTTACTTATTCTGAGATGGAAGAATATTTCTTTAGGTGCATGAATTATTGCATTATTAAAACAGGTGAGTCAGAAATTCAAGCAGAAAAAGAAACAGTAGACTTTATAATGAGAAATAATTGGCAAAACATCTTTGAGGGTTTTAAGACTTTACACAATCTAAATCATAATTTAAATAGTAATTTAATCGATGAAGTGCAGAAGTTTAAAATAATTAGAAACTTATTTACTCATGGAAATGGAACAATCAACCAAAAATATTTAGATAATTTTCCAAATTCAAATCAAAGATATGGAGAAAAATTAAATCTTACACAAGAACTAATTTTTAAATATTTTGGTCTCTCATTCGAAATTACGTCATATTTTGACCATGCTTTATTAAAAATCTATCCCGAATTAACATATAAGCCATAAAATTTATATTATAATAGACCAAATGATAAAAATTTAATTTAATCTTATAGAAAAAGGATAAAGAAGGGATTGGAATGAGAATTATATTTTCCTTTCTCGAAAATTTTAAAAACCTATTTTTTTAATAATATAGAATAACCTTCTCTCTCTTAATTTAATTGCTTTTACGATTTTTAAAAGCGTAATGCAAAAAATCTTTGGATTGTAATACGAAAACGCTTTAATGTAATACGAAATTAGCTCGATAGTAATTTTGGTTTATATTATATATTAGATTATAAAATAGTTAATAATGAATTATAGAATTAATCAAAACTTTATTTCACCAGAAGATATTTTAGATCAATTTTTGGCTAGCTTGAATAGTTTCTGCAAATTAATTAACGATTTTGCAATAATTTTCTTTCTTAACATGAAATTTATCTTTGCATTTATATTGTTAGTAATAGGAACGTTAACGCTTGTAAAATTAAGGGGAATTTATAAAATGGAACTATATTGAATGTCGTTTTAAGCGTATGGTATTTAATTAACGACAACAATCGCGATCATAAGAAAAAAATAACCTGTTTATTAAGCGGTATTGTTATGGGCATGTTAGTGGGATGGACACCTTGTCTCCCTTTATTGTTGTGATTTTTTTTTAAATTTACTATTTCTTTAATCCTATTTTAAAAGCTTTAAATATTCTCTTCTTCAAATCTTCTAATTGTTTTGCACTTAAATTTGCTTCCTTGATTAAACCAATTGTTTTTTTATGGAAATCCATTGGATCCTTCACAGCTACAACGATATTTCCCCTTTTGCCAAGAAATTTAGCAGTAAATTTATAACCAAGCTTTTTTTCTTCTAACTTCCAGGTTGCAGGATACATAATCGAAAACCAATAGTCCTGCTTCTCGTACCTCGAAAATTTTTCTTCTGCATCCGTACCATCAACAGTAGCTTTTCTTATTGAAAGGGAGTCAATGATGTGCATTATCGTTGGCTTTAGATAATTTTCCTCTGATAATTTATATGATAAATGAAGTTTTATACGCCTGTCACCCAATGGAACTATAAAAAGCAGCATCCTTTCTTTATTATTTAAGATATATACTGTTTCAAAACAGGCAAATGAATTCAGGTTTTTTCTGGTCTTTTTATAGTCCGTGACTAATGTGGAAGCATCTATCTTTTTCAAGGTGTTCTCAAGCAATGACTTGCCCAACAATGCTTCAAATTCAATATCTTCATCGGTCATTGCCAATAATTGATTCTGATCAATTATTGGCTTATACCTAACACTCAATCTTACTGTTGCGGAGGCATTTTTTGAAGTTGTGTAACAATTAGCAGCTACAAGAATATTATTATTTCCTTGCCTTATTCCGGTAAGGGCCTCCGTATTTGTGTCAAGTTGCTTCATTAAATTATCGTTTAAAATTTATTAAAAAGGAGAAGCTCGATGTGTTTATAAATACAAAAATTGCTGGATACACTTATATTAATTCTCTAGATTATCAAGAT
>JABCSY010000062.1 GCA_018238625.1 Promethearchaeota archaeon | reverse complement strand
GTTGTATAGGCTGTTTCATAAAGTTGCCTGCCTCCTCTGCCTACTATATCTCCAAACTGATTCATAACTTCAGAACCTGCAAAACCAACATCTTCTATAACTCTTCCAAAAGCATCTCTAGCAGAATACGCTCCACTAACAGATGATCTAACCGCACCATCTAACTGCTGAATTTGAGCGGTATTTGTCTCAGCATTCATTATAATTTCTGTAAAACCACCCATTCCAGTATTCATAGCTGATATGGCAGAAACCCATGCGTCCCTCATAGACTTCACTAGAGAAGCCTGTTTGATCTGTGCTTGAACCATTTCATTATGAGTATCTTGCATTTGTCTTTTAAGAACTAAATTTTCTTTTCCTGATATAACAAATCCATTTAAGAAAAACGGGCAATCACGGAGCACATTCAAAACTCTGGCGGTATTGGTAGACGTTACTTGTACCATCGCTACGCTTAATCCAACTTTATTTAGATTCACACCAATAATACGATCAATAAATCCTCGCTCCTTGAGTTTTTTGATACGTATAGCAACGGAAGGTTGGGATAGATGGATTTTTTTAGCGATTTCTTCTTGAGATATTTCTTGGTTATCATGTGTCAAACTTAGTATTATTCTATCTTTTTTATCCATTATTTTTAAGTATAAATCTGTTGTAGTATTGGGAGGTATCATCTCCTTATCTTTCCTTACGAGCGTTATTGCTTGTTCTGGGCAAGTTGTTACGCAATTACCACACCCGATACATAATTTTTGCTCAACAACGGCTAAACCTTCGACCATCGAAATAGCATCCATTTGACACCGATTTAAACAGGTTTCACAGCCGATACATGAGCCTGAATCAACAGTAGCGTAATAATTAGAATAAAACATTTCCCAAGGGCGTTCAAGTTTCTTTAAATTTGTTATAAGATCGCAACAACATCCACAACAACAACAAATGAAATTCGGATCTTGAGCGTTTCCAGGTTGAAGAATTAAGCCTTCTTCTTGCGCTTTTTTAAGTGTGTTTAAAGCGTCATCCTTAGTTATAAATCTTCCGTTATTTATATCTACGACATGTTGAGCAGAATTATTTAGAGCGAAGCAGTGCTCGCGTATATTCGTCTGTTTACACGATTCGCCGATTAGATCTTTCCCTTTTTGGCATATGCAATCCATTATAGCGATCTTCTCTGTATTTTTAATTATTGTTTTTAGTTCGTCGTATGTGGCAATATTGTGTTCTGGCGTGATGCTTTCTTCAACTGGAATAGTTCGTAATTGGTTGATTTTAGTGCTTACGATTTCATCTCGGTATTCCTCTTCAAAGTATAGCTCGATATCTTCATAAAATTCTTTTGTAATCGACTTTACTTGATATTCATACATGCCTACTGCTAAAAAGGCGAGGTGATATAGTATCTCTTCCCCATTTTCGTCCATCTCTCTCTTTAGATTGATAGCACCTTTATGATACATTCTGTCTAAAATGTGCTTAAGTTCTTCTACGGATTTTACTATTTTTTTAACCCTACGATAAATCTTTTTCACAGATTCGGGTATAAATCGCATGTTAATAGCAATTTCTGCTTCTTCAAGAGTAAAGAAAAATTTTAACAATCGAATTTCTACGCCTGATTTCGTCGCAGGAAAGCCTATGGGTAAAGTATCTAATTGCTGTTGTAGCTTTCGGTATATATTGTCTTCTTTTTCAATCATTTTTCTCGTTTAAATTCTACTAAAATAAAACATCAAATTACTGAATTAAATTAGATATATTTATTAAAGTTACGCCTATAGCTTGATAAGTTTTAAATAAAGCTATAGGAATGTTGTAGCGTAATTGTAAAAATAGGTGAATGTAATATTGAAAAAGAGTATAATATTGAACGCTATATTTTAGTCTAATTTATAATCAAATAACGGAAATTCTTAATTTCTTCAATTCCATTTACATCAACTACAATACTTTGAAAATCATGTACAGTTCCTTCAAAAATCATAAAAATTATTAGATTTTCTCCTTGAAAGTGTTGATTCTTATTTACTATTTGCTCGTTATATCTACTCTCAATCTTATTTAATTTTCTCTGAATATTTGGATCGTGAGGAGTTACAATTATCATATTTCCAATAATTCTTTTAGTAGTTGGAATTGTTTCTCCGTAAGATTCTCCCTGTGACTCTAAATTTGAGAACTCTATATCTGACATTAGCCTTAATAAGGCATCTCTTATTAATTTAGATTTGTTTTCGTATTGATTTTTCGATACTAGTTTATTAATAAATTGCTTTAGGTTTTCATTAATTGAGAATGAAATTATTGGCATAATTTTCCACTTTTTATTTTTTCTCTTCTTCTATCTTAATAATATAAATTCGCCATAACACTTATAAATGTTTTTAGAAAAAATAATCACAATTTTATGGCTCGAGCAATAATGTTTTTGAATTTTTCAACATCGTTCACCAGTTTATCGGCGTCCTCATCGCTAATTTTATCGTCTTTGCCGTACTTATTCAACTGTGTCAACCAAAACTCAATTCTACCTAAGATCGCTTCTTTTTCTCCTATTACTTTACGTAATCGAATAAAAGTATCGTGTAGTTTATTTCTTATATTCTGCGCTTTCCATCTTAGCATACAATAATCGCTAACTTCTGCTAAGTTTTGAGTGATTGCCATAATATCAATGGTTTTCTCCCTTTCTTCGGACTTAATCTTCCGAATGATATTAATTTCCTCAAAGAGAATTTCGATAATTTTTGCTAAAAATCCTGTAAGCTGTCCTGGGTTTCCACACCAGACTCTTACTTCTAACGATTGACTCATCTCGGAAACGTAAATTCTCGTTATAATTCTCCCTCCAGTATTTTTTGCTTCCGAACAAAACCACGCCTCTCCTTCGTAATTTCCTTTAGCATCTGAACCTTCATGGGAAGTAACAGCGCTGGTGTCAAAGTTTTTTAGAGTTCTTATTGCTCCTCTAAAAGCTAATCGCGGATCTAAGTCGGCGATTAAAAACGCTCGTGCGTCGTTTCCTAAAGTTTGTATTGCGACTTGACAATCCTCTATTGTACTCATAGAAGTGCAAACTAAGGGACATTTGATTTCTACATCTCTTTTTTTGATATATAAAGTGTGCTTGGTGCCTTGGGCGTCCTTATAGATAACATCACCCCCGATCGACGATGTTCCGCATTGTTTTGGTTCAAGATAAAAATCAACTCCCCTACTATTATTAGCTTCAATAACAGGTATATTAATTAATGGTTGTTTTATCTTATAACTTGAGGGTGCGTCCAATAGAACTTTAACGTTATTAATCGCCATACTGCTCTTATTTCTAACGGCTACTTTGAAATGTAACTGTCCACCTTCAAAATCGTAATCCCTTACAACCTCAATTTTACCCCCGTCAATTGATTGTGGTTTTTTCTGTTTCGTGCGAGTTGATCCTGTTTGTGTTCGAGGGACGCTATAAGCCATAAAAATTCTCTTATGCATGTCAATGTAACCATCAATGTCGCCCCTCCCAATTAATTGAGCTAGATTTTCTTCTATACTGGATTCAGTTACCCCCAATCGATTCGATAATTCTCTCAAAGGCATAGTTCTATATGCTCTTGCTAGTTCTTTTATTTTATCCTCAAGGTATTTTCGCGTCATAAATTCTCTTCTTTGAGTGAAAATTCCTTTTACCGAACCCGATTTGATAAGGTCGTGGAGCGATTTCCTCGCGAGTTCTACTGCGATCTTTAACTTTTTTGCAAGCTTATTTAGTTCAAACAATCCGTTTTCTTTAGAAAAATCTTTAATTTCTTTATAAATTCTATCAGATGTAATAATTTCGTTGCCACGATCAGCAAAAAACGCGGTAACGGCATTAGTTCTCATTAAATTGACGCAAAATGATTTTGATAGTTCCTTTGGAATATCGAAAACTTTCGCAAGCTTATCTAACGAAATCCTTCCCTTTTTATTTATTTCTTTGATTAAATTATCCATAATATGTTTTTGAGTGTAATAAAAATGCTTAGTTTGTGAGAATGAACCTTTTATCTGAAATTGACTTATTAATTTATATATGACTTTAATGGCTATTTCAGAACTCATGTCAAGCATGGCGGCTAAATCAGCTACTTTCAAAATACCCTTATTTTGTATTTTTGAAAGAATTTTTTCTCTCATCTCGTACGAAATGTAATAAAACATTTGGTCCTTCTGATCAATTATGCCATATATTCGCTCTTCGTCGATGTATCGATTAATTAATTTTATCATTTGTTGGGCGGATATATTAAAAGACTCTATAATCGTAGAGAAGTTAGCGATTGGTGCTCTCTTTAAAAATTCTAAAAAGCAATTAGGACAAACTTCTTTTCCGATTATCCTTTTTAAAGACCTACGACATAAATTTAACCGATATCCTTTAATTAAATTATACTTAGTTGCTTCTCTTGCTAATTGTTCTTTAGTAGGAAAAAATAAGCCGGGGGATTTTAAATAGGAGTTCCAGGCACAAGTTTCATCCGTGCACTCTAAATAATATTGACCAGACGACAGTCTCTCTAACCTTAAAAGCGCTTCGCACTCAGGGCACGTACTATTTTCAATAACGGTACATTTATAAAACTTTTCAGCGGCGCTTGCTTTTGAATAGTGTATTCCATGCTTTTTACAGAGCCAGCTTTCCGTTGTAGCCATATGATGGATGCAAAAACTTGACTTGCATTTCTCACAGGTAAAAGAAATGTTTTGACTTTCGCAGAATTTGCATTCCATTATCTAATTATCTCCATAATTGTTGAAAAATATAGATTTGTTTGTAATGTATATAAAAATACTGATATAAATTATTTTATGAGACCAACTATTGATTGATTGATTTTTTTGAATTATTGATAAGTTTTTAATTTTTTGAATCAAAAATATAAAAAAACCATTAGTTTATATTTAATCACTTAAAAAGCTATAAATCCAATAAACCCGATAGGGTCTTATAAGATTGGAAATACAGAAACTCCTAAAAGCGATAGTACCATAACCGTTGTATTAAAAATTATAATTATTAGTAGCATAATGTAATAAATTGTGTTCTTTCTGCTTTCTTTTGGCTTAACTATAAGCGAAGTACCTTGTTTAGCTAAAGCAAGTGGAAACAATCCCACAAAAGTGCCTACAGAGAAATAAAATACTACTAATAGACCTTCTATGAATCCATATCCAAGAGATAATTGAAAAGCTTGAGAATACATCATTAATTCAAATATACAAGGAGCAAATCCTGCTATGATTCCAAAAACATAAGGCGTTTTCTTTGATTCCCAATCTAAATTTGGAATGTCCTTAAAATATTTAGAATGAGGCAAGTAGTCCCGTCTTGTAATGAAGAATAAAAAAAATATCCCCGCAAACATAGATGTAAACGCTCCAAAGAAATTAATAACTACAGGGTCTGGTGTAAAACTGGGTATAATAAATCTTGGGACTTGGGTGATAAAAACCGTAACTGATGCAATAATCATATTAGAAGTAATCAATCCCAATCCATAAAGCATTAAGATATAAATACTCTTTTTTGGCGTCTTTGCTATTCCAAACGACCAAAAAAAGAAAATTGCTTTATCTTCGCAGGGAATGAGTGTGTGTAATATTCCCAATAAAAATGCTGGCATTAGTATAATAAAATATTCTTGGACCATTTTTTTATTAAAGAGCCTTTTGGATTCGTTTATTATTATTTAATATTTCATGTAAAATTTAGAATTGAAATTATTTAAGCTTTTACCTTATATGATTTTTCGTTATTTTCCTTTTGTAAGCAATAATGACCAATCCCTACAAAAATAAGAATTAAAAATATTGTTGAAGCGAAATTAAATGGAAAAAACATATCAGTAAAAAACAGTTTTGTTAGCCAAAATATTCCCATAAAAACCAAATCAAAGAAGCTCAAAAAGAAAAAGCCCGGTTTAATATACTTTCTGGTTAATTCTGAGTTTCTTGGCAAATTAAACAATATAACAACTAAAAGCGGCGTTAAATTGAGAAGATGATGGTCCCATGAGTCAAAGTAAGCAAGGAACATTATTAAAATACCGAAAGTGTATCCGTAAATTAAACTGTTTATGTAAAATCTTCTAAATACATAGAGAATTAAACTTATGCTTCCCAAAATGAGCAAAACGCTTAAAAAAATAGGTAAAACGCTTAATTCGGTAGCGGGAACCCCAATATATAAGAAGAAATTAGATATGAGTTTTGTAATGCTAAAAGAATGGTTTAAAAGCACTGTTTCAGAACCTGTAAAATTAGTTTCTAAAAACCCACTTAATAAACTCGGGTAAATTAAAAACATTATAAAGTTTAGAGACAAAGGCAATACAACGCCAATTAATCTAAGAAAGCTTTTAGTAAAATCAAGTTTTAATTTTTTATTATTATAGTCGTAATTGAGCATAATTAGGAAGGGAATCATAAATATAGTCGTTGGTTTAATTATAATACTTATTCCTAATAGAAAACTTGCGAGAAATTGCCATTTGATATCGTTATATTTAAGAAAAATAAACAGAGATAATAAAATAAGTAGAGTAACATATAAATTAATTTGACCTAATATGTAATTAAATACCTGCGGTAATCCAATAAGGTAAAGACAAATGTACAGTATTACTCTATTTTCTTCTTTCTCGTGATCTTCTCTTCTAATCAAGAGTATTAATTTATAAAGAATTATAGAGATTAAAACGTTTAAAATTAAATTGATTAAATTAAAAACAATAAAACCTAATTCAAAACCCATTAGATAAAAAGGAACAAAGAGTAGCGCAGAAAGAGGGAGATACCTAAAAGGCCAAATGTCGGCATAATTTGCAGGGTTGTAAAGGTTAGCAGGATCGTTAACAAAAATTTCTCCAACTCTATAATATACGTAGAAATCACTTTGCTCTCTGAATACGAACAATGTCATAAGTATTGAAAATATAAAATAAAACATGTGAAGAAATATACAATATCTGAAGAATTTAAATTTCCATAGTTCTACAGAACGATTCTTAACTTGGGTAAAACACGCTTTAAAATCCATGTCAATTTAAATAAATTGTAATAAAAGGTTATATATTTCGTTTTCTCTTTACATATAAATAAATAACAATTAAAAATGCACTAATTAAACCTATTGTGGAAGGTAATACATATAGAGGGATGTTATCAAGTGAAATATCAATGACGACTACATTACCGGTTGTATATAATTTAAAAGAGCTTAAAATCCCATTTAGGTTATAGACCGCAATTATATAAACATTTTCAGTGGGAATATTAGGTTGAACATTTAAAGTTGGTAAAACGCGATTATCAACGTCGTACAAATCACTCAGTTTCATTTCCCCTAAATAATCGCCAATCGGAACGGGTAACCAGAAAGGTACAAAAGGCAAATAATTTGAAAAATTAAAATTGGCGGGATATTGGCTTGGATCTTTTAAATATGAAGATTCTGATATATTGTCAAGAGTTCCCCAACTCCCTTCATTTTGCCACATCCATACATTAACTGATGCTAATATTGTTGTGGAATTTTGTTCGATTGTATTAATGTCCCATCTCATCCTTTTTCCTTGGCTTAGGTTTTCAAACAATCCCGCGTCTCTCCAACCCTCCCCAAAAAGCACGTTCATTTTGTTAATATTACATATATTGCATTTCCAAAATAATTGATCGCCTGCTCTAAAACCAATACTATAATCTAAAGCAATTACGTTTGATGTGAAACTCCCCATAAAAATTAAAATAAGAGCGGTACTTGCAAAAAGATTTGTTCTTCTAACCTTCATGGATACCAACCTCAACATTTTTTGATTTTTTATTTTTAACTAAACAGTATTTTATAACTCCGAAAAGTGCTAAGATTAGAAAAAATGTGCCAACAAAATTATAGGGAAATAGAGGATACGTCAAATACCAAATTCCAACAAATAGGATATCAAAAAAATTGAAGAAGAATAGACTAGGTTTTATGTAATTCAACAACTCAGTCTTTCTCGGGAGATTAAAGATAATAATTATCAAAAGAGGCGTCAAGTTTAAGAGATGATGGTCCCAAGAATCAAAATACGTAAGAAGCATAATTAAAATACCAAATGTATAACCATATAAGATAGAATTTTGTTTTCTCCTTATTGAAACGAAAATAATAAATCCAATACCCCCAAAAAACCCAACTGAGACAAGAAGTATCGTTAATTGACTAAATGGAATATTATAAAGATAACAGAAGTTAGTAATGAGTTTTGTTAAACTGTAAGAAAAATTTAAAGCAATAGGATTGCTTCCGGTAAAGTTAGTTTCCAAAAAGTCTTCCCATAATTTAGGAAAAGCGGCAAATAGAACGAAATTAGACAAAACAGGTAATATTACACCAAAAATTCTTATAAAACTTTTAGAAAAGTCGATTTTAAGCTTTCTTTTTTCTAAGTCAAAATGTAATATTAACAAGAAAGGGATAAGGAAGATCGATGTTGGTTTAATTATAATACTAACACCTAAGATAAAGCTCCCGATAAACTGCCAAACATTGCTTTTATAGGTAAGAAAAATTATCAAGGAAATTAAAATAAACAAAGTGATAAACAAATTGATCTGCCCGTAGATGTAGTTTAAAACGTGAGGCACTCCCATTAAATATATACTGATATAGAGTATTATTCTTTTATCGTTTTGTTCGTGGTCTTTTCCGCGAACTCTTTTAATTATCTTATATAAAAGCATGATAATTAGAAAATTCAAAAATAAATTTAGCGTATTAAACAATACAAACGCTAATCTAAAATCTATAAGTGAAAAAGGAACAAAGAATAGTGCCGATAAAGGAAAGTATCGAAAATCCCAAAGATAATACGTTTGATTATAAAGATTGTTAATGTCATTGAGGAAAATCTTGCCTGATTCGTAAAATATTAAAAAATCGTTCTTTTCGGAAAGAACCGTAAAAAACAAGATTATTGATAAAAGGTAATAAAATAAATGAAGTAAAATAGCGATTCGGAATATTTTCTCTTCCCAAAATCTATTAAACATTCTTTTTACACTAATTAGTAAGCTAACAAAAATCATCGATCAAGAATAGAAAACAATTTAATCTTAATTTTTAGTATAATTCAATAAAATCAAAAAAGAATTATTTTTTATATAAATAAGGTTTTTGATTAACTTAATACAATTTACAAAAATTAAAAATTCAATAGGCTAAGGAAAAAATGAAATTATTAAACACACCTGAAGAGAGGTTTGATAACCTCCCCGACTTTCCATTTGAACCACATTTTATTGAAGTAGATGGAATCAAAATCCACTATTTAGACGAGGGACCTAAACAAGTAGACATCATTTTATTAATGCATGGTGAACCATCATGGAGTTTTTTATATAGACATATGATTCCTATTCTGGTGAAAGCAGGATTTAGAATTATAGCGCCAGATTTAGTAGGATTTGGCCGTTCAGACAAACCAACTGAACAAAACGACCACACATATCTTAAACATGTAGAATGGATGACAAAATGGCTACAACTACTCGATCTTCAAAGCATTACCTTATTTTGTCAAGATTGGGGATCTTTAATAGGTTTAAGGCTTGCTATTGAAAATCAGGATCGGTTTAATAGAATAGTTTTATCAAATGGGGGGTTACCAACCGGTGAACAAAGGATGTCTGAGGCTTTTACTAATTGGCGGGAGTTTTCTAGAAATTCACCTTCTTTTGACATCAAATTTATTATACAGGGTGGAACCACCACTAAATTGTCTAAAGAGGTTTTAAATGGGTATGACGCGCCTTTTCCTGACGATTCTTTTAAAGCTGGCGCTCGGATACTACCGTCTTTAGTTCCAATAAGTATCGATGATCCGGAGCACGAAGCGAATAAAAAAGCTATTGAACTTTTTAAACAATGGAAAAAACCCTTTTTAACAGCGTTTTCTGATAAGGATCCAATTACTCGAGGAGGCGATAGGTTTTGGCAAGCGCTCGTTCCTGGAGCTGTTGGACAAAATCATATAACAATTAAAAACGCAAGCCATTTTGTTCAAGAAGATAAAGGTCCTGAACTGGCAGAAGTTATTGTAGAATTTATCAAGAATAATCCTTGATTAAACTATTTGAAAAACTTTCTTTTAGCAAATGTTAAATTGGAGGTAGGTGTGATATTTCAAGGAATTAAGAGTATACCGTTTGCTAGGATTTTATCTATAGCTACTCTACTATTTTTTACTTCAATTAGAAAATTAGTTGAATTTCTCTCAATAATATGGATTTTTTGACCTGGAAATATCCCAATACTTATCAATTTCGTCCAGACTTTACAATTAGGCAAATCTAAACCAACAATTGTCCCAAATGGTAATAAAAAGTTAATTAAAGGTCTTCCTTTCTCTTTTAATTCTGATGCTTTTATAATTTTTTGAATGGTTTCTGTAGTGAGCTCATGTTCAAGGATATGAGCCATCTCATGAGCATCACAGACCATTCCTTTTCCTTTTATAAAATTCTCTATCTTATTATGCCTTTTCTGTATTTCTTTAGCAATTAATATCCCATTTGGAGTAAGAGAAACAGAATTATTATAAAAATGTAAAAAAGCATTTCTATGTAAATGTTTTATAATTCTATGAGATGGTACATTTCTTTTATTGAAGAATTCGGTTAAATATTTATTTGATACCTTATGATCTTTTCCTTTATAAATAACTTTCAGTAGATCTTCTTCTAATTCCTTAAAATTTTCATGTTTATAATGGTAACTATTATTTTTATTTAAGTTAAGATGATAATTCATTTCTTTTTCTCTTCTATTAAACCTTCTTCTATTTCTTTTGTTGCTTAATTTTGGCATATTTTGTAAAATCCTTGTTTTAATTATTATAATTTTTTGTGATATTTTTTCCTTTTTCCGATAGTTCATAAAAAACAGAAGGTAGATTTTCAGAACAATCTTTAGCATAAGGGCAAAACTTACAATGTAACGACGCTTCCTTTTTAAACTCTTTATCATCGATGTAGTTTAAATATCCCTTTTCTAATAGTGAATGTATTACCACATTTAATAATTCTTCAGATATCTCTAAAGATTGAGCAATAAAATGAGGACTAGACACACCCTTTTCTATGATCTTCCGAATGACTTTAATGTATAAATTTGAGTTAATTTTATTCATTTCATATTTTCTTTTGTTTTTAAAATAATTTAGTTATACCTAAATTATAAACTCTTTGAATAGATATAAATCTTTTGTATTCAATCTATGACCAAATTATAAATTTAAATCTATAATCTGAAAGTTAAATTAAAGATCTACAAATAATTACTGCAATTCAAAGATAAGATTTAAAAACAATAGTTTCTTTTGTAACTATAATTTGCCTTTTTAGGCATACCTAATTTATAAAAAAAAAAAAAGAAAAATGTAAGGTCTGAATTAAATGAATTTAACTGACTTACCATTTAACACAAAAGCTAGAATTATTTCTGTTGAAAAATCAATAGGCAGTATTGTTGGTAAAATGGGAGTACTTCCAGGTGAATTAATACAAGTAATTCGAGCTTCGCCTTTAGGAGATCCTTTAGAATTAGAAATCAAAAACTACAATCTTAGTCTACGGAAATCCGAATGTAAATTAATTGAGGTTGAAATACTTTAATGAGGTAAAGAAAAAAATGTCTAAAAGTTTAGCGTTAATTGGAAATCCAAATGTTGGAAAAACAGTGTTTTTTAACGAATTAACTGGAGAAACTGGTCATGTTGCAAACTGGCCTGGAGTTACTGTGGAAAAGAAAACAGGTAAAATGGGAAATATTGAAGTAATCGATCTTCCAGGTGTCTATTCTTTATCTCCGGCTGCTATTGATGAGATGATTGCCAGAAATTTTATTGTAAATGAAAAACCTGATTTAATTGTCGATATCTTAGACGCAACGAATTTAGAAAGAAATCTTTATCTAGCATTTTTATTGAAAGAACTAGGAATCCCGGTGATTTTTATATTAAATTTGATGGATGCAGCAGAAAAAAGAAAAATTAACATTGATGTTGAGCGATTATCACAGTTAATGGGAGCTCCTGTTATACCAACAGTAGCAATCAAAAGTAAAGGCATAAAAGAAGCAAGAAATACAATCGAAAGCTATGTTAAAGATAATAAATTAGCAAGAAAAAGCGTTGAAATTATTCATTATTCTAGCGAGTTAGAGGAGAAAATAAAAAAAGCTACAGAAATCCTTGAAAATAATCTTCCTAAATTCCTTTCTGATAAAAGAAGATGGGCTGCAATAAAACTCATTGAAAACGATAAAGAAGTTAAAAAAGAATTGTATACTTTTGATGGAGGAATAGTTGTCGAGGAAAAAATGAAGCGGATTTTATCTGGTACTGAAGAATTCGATTTAGCGGGTGAGAGATATAATAAAATCGGAGAAATTATTAAAGAAACATACAAGCGAGAAAAAGGAGTGGTCACATCTTCAGATATATTAGATAGAGTCTTTTTAAACAAATATTTCGGAATTCCGATCTTTTTGTTGATAATGTGGGGGATGTTTGAAATCACTTTTAGGGCATCAGCTCCAATGATAACTCTAGTTGGATTAATATTTGAAGAATGGCTTCCATTGCTAACCTCTGGTATACCTGAAGACATTTGGTGGATAGCTTTCATAAAATCTTTCATAAATGAAGCGATATTTGGAGGTTTTGGGGCCGTTTTAGGATTCGTACCTTTAATATTTACGATGTTTTTGGTCTTATCTTTTCTAGAAGACTCTGGATACTTGGCTCGAGCTGCTTTTAACATGGATCGTTTAATGTATAAACTCGGTCTACACGGAAGGTCTTTTGTTTCAATGATGTTGGGGTTTGGATGTAATATTCCCGCAGTTATGTCTTGTAGGGCTATAGAAAACGAACAAGATCGTTTAACTACAATTATGGTTAATCAAAATATTTCTTGTGGCGCAAGATTACCTGTTTATGTTTTATTAGGAGGATATGTATTAGGAAACGCCTCAACTGGTACAATAATATTTAGTTTATATGCTCTTGGAATCGTCATTGCAATATTGCTAGCGTTATTTTTCCGTAAAGTAGTTTTTAAAGGTGAAACATCTCCATTTATATTAGAATTAGGGGATTATCGCATGCCTACAGCAAAATACACTGGAATTCACATGTGGGAACGAGGAAGAGAATTTATTAAGAAAGCAGGAACGATAATTTTTGCTGTTGTCGTTATTATGTGGCTTCTCCAAAGTTTTGGAATTGATCCTAATACAGGGACATTAGCATGGGGCGTTGATCCTGAATACTCCTTGCTTGCTGGAGTTGGAAAGTTCTTTCAACCTTTATTTGCACCACTAAAATGGAGCTGGATTGCTGCTATCGGAATTGTTTTTGGATTTTTAGCTAAAGAAGTTGTTGTAGCAGCGTTTGGATTGATTTTAACCGGTGAAGAAGAACCAGCAGGATTGGGTCAATTTGTATTCGATAATTTAGCAGTACCCGGTGCTGTTGCTGTTGCTGCCATGCCTGCATTAGTATACGGATATCTTGTATTTGTTTTGCTGTATACTCCATGTGTTGCTCATATAGGTGCTGTATATAAAGAAACCGGCTCAAAAAAATGGGCTTTAGTTTCTGCTACTTATGGTATAGGTTTAGGTTACATTTTAGCGTTGATAATCAATTTAATTGGAGGTGTCTATTTCTAAATGGAAATCATAGAATTAAAACGATCTTCTTTTAGTATTGTAGCATTATTATTCGGAGTTGCCTTCTTAATTGTTTCAATAGTAGAATTTATACACATACCATTAGAAGAACCATTAATTTTCCTATTTTCTTCGCCAGGTGATGCAATATGGGAGAGTTCATTTCTAGATCATTTAGCTAAAGCGTTAATTAATTTATTAATTGCCGTGATATTCCTTTATGGCGTTCCACAAATAAAACAAGGAACTCTCTCTGGATTTGGGTTTTTAATTGGAGCAGGAATTTTAGCTTTGGGAATCGGAACTTTATTTGCTATTGAATGGATTGCTAATTTGGTCGATTTTGCTCTGCAAGGTCTCGTAGATATTACTGTATGGGAAGACTTTATCTTTACAGAAGGCATACGAACAGAAATCTTTCTTGGAATCGGGTCGATTTACATAATGTTATTGTGGAAAAATAGAGATAATTATTTAAAATAAACTTTTTTTTTTATTTTTAAAAAAAAACTTATTATTATGAACAACAAGAATAAAGCTAACCTCTCGATATATGATGTACCAGAAACATACCAGAGGTATCTATGCGAAATCTATGCAATTTCTCTCACTAAAAAAGGAGCGTGGGTTAATAACAAAGAAATTGCAGAAAAATTAAATGTTAATCCAGCAAGCGTAAGTGGAATTTTATATAAACTAAAAGAGAATAATTTAATAGTATGGAAACCGAGAAGTCCAATTAGACTAACTAAAGAAGGAAAACTAATTGCTCAGCATTTAAGTGAAACAAAAGCTATATTGGAAATCTTTTTCAAAAAAGTTTTAAAAATTAAAGATATCAAACTCATTAAGGAGTTGTCGTGTGAAATGGAACATCATATTTCTATAGAAGTTAAAACTAAGTTCCAAGAATTTTTAAATGGTTATTTAAAATTATAAAGAGATAATTCAATTTGAGTTCCTACATTCAAATACTCCTTATTTAATGTAAAGAAAATTTTCTGAAAAAATATACTCGTCAAAAGATTTTATAAAAAAAAATATATTTACAAAAATATTTATCTAAATAATTTAATTACAATAATTTTATTCTATGTCATTTATAAATAAAAAAGAATCCAAAACCCATTTTGGAGTTATCGTCGGTAATAGAGATGTTTTCCCAGACCATCTTGCTAAAGAAGGACGAATAGAAATTATAAGTGTATTGAAAGAATTAGGGTTTGGTTACGTTATTTTAAGCGAGAGCGATACAAAAGATGGCGTAGTAGAATCTTATTCCGACGCAAAAAAATGTGCTAAATTATTTCGAGATAATAAAGATTCAATAGCGGGTATAATTTTGTGCTTACCTAATTTTTCTGACGAGAAAGCTTTTGCTAACACTCTGAAACTATCTGATTTAAATGTTCCAATCCTTATTCAAGCTTCATCTGATGAAGTCGACAAAATGAATCGAAAATTTAGACGAGACGCATTCTGCGGAAAACTATCCGTTTGTAGCGTTCTATATCAGCACGGAATTCCATTTACATTAACCGAGACGCATACATGTCCTATTAACTCTGATGCTTTTAAAGCAGATATAATAAAATTTGAAGGAGTCTGTAAAATCGTAAAGAAACTCAAAAACGCCAGATTTGGGCAAATAGGCGTAAGACCTAACGCTTTTGAAACAGTGAGATATAGCGAGAAAATTTTACAATTACACGGGATTACGATCGAACCAATTGATTTATCAGAAATTTTTGGAGAAATTAGTAGATTACCAGATGACGATCCTAAAGTAAAGGAAAAAATTCAACTCATTAAGGATTATACACCAACTACAACATTTCCAGAAGACGGCATATTAAAATTAGCAAAACTAGCAGTTGTCGTCGAGAATTGGGTATTGGAAAACGAATTGGACGGTTTTGCTTTTCAATGTTGGCCAAGCATTCAGGACAATTTTGGGATCGTTCCCTGTGCAGTCATGAGCATGTTCAGTGAAGGTTTAGTACCCGCAGCTTGTGAAGTAGATATTGCGGGCTTAGTTGGTATGTATATTTTGCAAGTTGCAACCGAAACGCCTTCGGCAATTTTAGATTGGAACAATAATTACGGCGACGATCCTAATAAAATGGTTCTTTTTCACTGCAGTAATCTTCCAAAATCATTCTTTGAAGAAACCAAGATGACAATTCACCCCATTATTTCAGATCTTAAAGGCGATGACCATAGTTTTGGAGCTATTCAAGGAAGAATTAAAAGTAAACCGTGTACATTATTAAGGATTGAAACTGACGATGTTTTCGGAGAGATTAAAGCCCTTTTAGTGGAAGGAAATTATACAGATGACCCTTTAGAAACTTTTGGAGGTTATGGAGTGATAGAAATACCTAATTTACAAGATGTTTTAAAGACATTATGTAAAGAAGGTTTTGCTCACCACGTAGCCTCTTCATTAAATAAAGTAGGTGAAATAGTATTTGAAGCTCTTTCTAACTATCTAGGATGGAATATAATTTATCCAAAGTAAAGATTAATTAAACTCTATTTTTTTCTTTTTATTTTCAAATCTTTTTCAAAAAAACCAGATGATATTAAATTCTTTTTTTGTTCATCAAAATGAGCGTAAATTTCAAAAGGCTCAATCTTTGGGTCAATTATATTTTTTCTATAATTAAGTAATCTCTTGCGAGTTAGATAAATTGAGTATTCGGATATGTCGCTTCCGATCCATCTTCTATTTAATTTATCGGCAACTAATAAAGTTGTTCCGGAACCACAAAAAAAGTCAGCTACTAGATCGCCTTCGTTGCTTCCAATTTTAATTATTCGTTCGAGCAAATCGTGGTGCTTTTGCGTAGGAAACCCTGTCCACTCCTTAGAAGCAGGTTGCATGCATGGTATTTTCCACACATCGTCCATTTTTTTATCTTTTACAACCCTATAAATAACGTGCCCCTTCTCGTCTTTAGCATTTTTTAAAACGCCATCAACCATCACTCTTTTTAGCTGCTTTATTGGTTTTTTACGACGGATTCTGAGCTCATTGAAAGTATAGTTAGCGGATTTAGAATAAACTAGGATGTCATCGTGAGCCCTCGGCAAGCTCTTCTTCCCAGCCGAATATTTATTGTAATAATACCAAACTATACTGTTGACAAATCGGTTTGCACCGAAAATTTCATCTAACAACACTCGAACGTAATGACTTGCGTGCCAATCTAAGTGGATAAACAGCAACCCATTTATTGACAACAATTCCCTAAATAAAACAATCCTGTCGCGAAGCATTTGTAAGTAAGAATCAAGATCTTTACCCCAATGATCAAAATATGCAATCGAATCGTATTGATTCCCATCTTCCTCGATTTTGATTCTGTAATCCGTTCCTGAGAAAAAGGGGGGATCAACATAAATTAAATCGATCTTTCCAGAGAAATTATTCGTTAAATAATGAAGCACATTGAGGTTTTCCCCCCAAAATAGCAAATTTTTCCAATTATTGCCTTTTAAATCTCCAATTCCCACATCCACAGGTTTAAAATAATTGAAATATCTTATTTTTAAATCCTTAATATTTTCAGAAATATTTGCCTTATTTTCCCAACTGAGTTTAACCATTATCTAATCATTTGATTATTTTCTTTATCTTCAGAAGATTGATAAATTGGATGTAATTATCGTTAAAAAGGTCATCGTGATTAACAGAAAAATAGTTATGACGATGTAAAAGACGAGATGAATGACATATACTTTTTTATTTTTATCTTCCTTCAATGCTCGAGTTGAATAGAAGATCTTATTTATTATCGCAGCCGATAAACCAATGCTTAACATCACTAATGCATTCCCTTCGTTAATTAAGGATTTATAAAATGCTGTTGCTACAAACAGAGAGGACGCACCACCGGAAAGAAAACCGATCACAAACACAATAATATAATAAGCAAAAATATTTATTTCAAAAAAACTCAAAACGATCGATATTATTAAACCAATTAGATATGTTCCCGAAAAGATTAAAGCGCCTTTAATTGAGAGAGGGTTTTTGATTTTATCTAAAGTTAATTGAGTTTCTTTTTTTCTTAATATTAAAAATGACCCGATTAATCCAATAAAAGATGTGATTAGAATTGGGAACAAGGCATAGAATAGTAAAGTAGGAGTAATCATTAAAACGATTATCATTCTAATTAACATAGTCTGAATTACTAGCCAAACAGCTGAGGATGACGCGCCAGCTTCAGCTAATTCAACGGTTGTAGCTTCACTATGAGCAAAACCTCCTAAAAAAGAAATATAGTATAGATTTTTCTCACTTGTGCTCCTTAGTATAAAGTAACTAAAATATTTTACAGCTAAAATTATAATGAAAACTAATACTATTGGTTTAACATTAATTTCAAAAATCAGAAAATTGTCTGGAATCAAAATGTAAAGCAAGACTACGATTGCTATAAATTCAACTGTTCCTGTCCATTCAACATCTTTTAATTTTCGTATTTTATAAAATTGCTTTTTCGTGGAAAGAATAATTAAAAATATTACGGAAATGACAATGGCAAAGGATTCATTGTAATAACATATCGTTCCAACGACCATAGCTAATATCATTGATAGTGTAGTAGTATATCCGGGATCGTTTTCGCGAAACAATCTATAAACGCTTCCGATCAATAGAAAAACTATCATCCCTCCAAAAAACATTATAATTAACGTAAAACCCTCTGATACGGGGAGAAATTTGTCGTGTAATATAATTAAAGATGTAGAAATCATAGAAAAAAAGATGTGGTCCCGGGCACCATATTGCGCGCTTACTCTTGTGCGCTCGATCCCAATAAGAAAACCACAGAAAAACGATACGATAATTTTAAAAAATAAGATGTAAAATTCTTCTGCCGATAACGTTTGTAATAAGACTAAGTAGACCATTTTTATGACATCTCCTCGGGAATTGATGATATAGTAAGCACTTTTTTAACGCTTTCTTACGAAAGTGAATTTTCATAGAGATTATTTACCAGAGAAATTAATAGATATAAGAGCTTAGTTTTTATTCTTGATGTTTGTCGATGATGTCTTCTAACTCTTTGTCACTCAAAAAGCCTTTGTGGGACATAAGTTCCTTGATTCCTTCTATAACTTGGGGCGCCCCTTTTGATTCTTCAATATAATCCTCTAAAGAATTAATTTTAAGTTCAATCGCCTCAATTTCTTTGTTTTTTGCCTCAAGGTCATTTTTGGCGTCTATTATTTGACTTTCCTTAGTGTTAATCTGGTCAGTCAATTCGTTTTTCAAACTTTCAATCTCAATATATTTATCTGAAATTGTTTGCTGTAGATCTTTTTTAACGCCCTCGAGCTCTCTTTCTTTTTGTTCGTAGTCTTCCTTTAGACCCCCGACTTTTGGTTCTAACTCCTCTAATTTCTTCAAGGTATTATCTAATTTGCTTTCGAAATCTCTTATTTTTTCGTTATCAGCTTCTAAATTCTGCTCTAAGCTAGATTTGTTTGATTTTAAATTATTAATTTCTGCTTCATAATTGGTTAAATCTTCTTTTATAGCGGTTATTTCTATTTTAGTCTTCGATAATTCTTGAATTTTTTCAGTTAAATCTTTTTCTTTTTCTGATAATTTTTCCTTGGTACCATTTAGTTCCTTAGATAACTTCTCTATTTTTTGTTCCTTTTGTTTTAGTTTTTGTTCCAAATCATCAATTTTTGACCTAAGATCTAATAAAAAACGCCCCTCTACGGCTTGCTTTTTATCAGGTTTCTCGGTTGCTTTTGACCAATCTACCGAAATACTTCTCACACCATTACGAATTTTTTTTATTGTATTTTTTATATTAATATTTTTATGCTACAAGATATTTAATCTTTTCAAGTTAATATTTTAATCGTAAATATTCAAGTTTAAAAATAGATTTCAAGATAAAAAATTTATAAAATATCCTTATATTACTCAAATTCCTTAAATATAAGATCGAGTTCCCTATCGGCAAGAAAGCCTTTATGCATCATTACGTCTCTTATTCGTTCCAAAATCATAGGTGATGTTTTAACTTCTGAAAGCTGAGTTTCAAGAGATTTTATTTTATCAATCAATTCCTTTGTTTCTTCTCGATTCTCTTTGAATTTTCCGTTTAAGACATCAATTTCGTTTTTTCTTTTTTCCATATCGTTTTTATTGTTTTTTATCTCTTTTTCTTTGAATATTAATTTTTGTTCCATCTCGGCTACTTTTTCTGTCGAAAACCTCAATTCACTTTCTAATCTTTCAATATTTTCGTTTGCTCTTAACGCTTTTTCTTTAATTTCGTCATATTTTGGCTTTAATCTTGTTAATTCTATATCAACATTTAATTTATCCTCAGAAACACCGTCTAAATTCTTTTTAGCTGATGAAAACTTTTCACTAATTTTGACAAGGCTTTTTTCTCTACCACTTAATTTATTTTGAGTTTCTTTTAAAACTTCTATTTTGTTTCTTAGATCTTCTTTGTACTTAACTAAGTCTCTTTCTAATTCATTAATTTTTGCGCGTAAATCTAATAAGATTCTACCCTCTACCTTCTGGTTTTTTTGCGGTGCCAATTCAGCACGCTCCCAATCTATGCTAACTTTTCCCCACCTTTTCTATATTTAAATTTAAAATATAACTTTTTTTAAGCTTTCTATTCGGATCTCAAGTTTTTGATAAGATTTTTTCTTAATTATTACGACCTTATATATTGTAAATCTCTTTTTCTTTTATAAAACTTTTCTATAAATATTAATTATTTATAAAGGCAATTCATTTTATCTACGATCTATTTGAGTTGATAAGGTTTAGAAGTTATTATCACAAGGATGATTAAAAAAAAAAAAATTTAAAGTAAATTCATGAAAATACTTAGACCAAATCCCCAGAGTAGAATTCCTTGGACAAAACTAAATAACATTATGATGAAAGCAACAGGTGGCCAAGAGAGAAATTTAGAAATTAATTACAACGCTTTTATGTAGAATTTTGCTGTAAGTGCAACTACTGCCATAACAACAATGAAAATTATAATCAAAGCTAATTTAGGGTTAATCCAATTTAAAGCTCGGTGGGATGTCTAAAATTAAACCTGCAGCGCCAGCCCAAACATCGAGGATACCAACGATTAACCCAAGATAGGATAACACTCGTAAAAATTTAGTAATGTCAAATTTTTTATCCTCTTCGGTTTTTCTCTTTAAAAACGATCCTCTTCGTTTTCTTTCAAATCCAAGCCAAGTTAGAGCAATGAATCCGGTGATAAGGACAAATATTCCCGCAGATTCTGCAACTCAATTAAAAAACCAAAATTCTGTTTGCAATATCAAACAAATCACATTAAACTTAGAACAATTTTAAATATTAGATCGAGCATGTTTTTAAAAATTTATTGTAATGGACTTATAGAAAACTAAACATCAATTTTTGTGTATTTAATATTCTCTCGGAGGTATGATATTAAAAAATTTTAAATATTCGAAGTCTATCTTTTTTTTATGGATACTATTGAAAATTTAAAAAAATTAGGATTAAAAGAAAATCGGAAATATTTGATTCTGGTAATTTGGCTTCTTGTGAGTATTACAATTATCCAGCTACCTTTTCAATTTTCAATTCAAATTCTTGGTAATCAAATAGATTTATTTGATTTAATAGGTGTAGTAATTTACGTGCCATTTTTGACGTTTTTAGTGTTTACTTTTTTGTATTCGCTATTTACTAAAAAAGACGTGAAGGAAATTGCCGCATGGAAAGTATTATTGATATTTATCTTTACACTTCCTTTAATGGTCGTATTAATACCAATATTAGTAATACTCTTCTTATTTTCAATAATATCTTACATTTTCTTTACGTCGTGGTTTATCTTATACGGTGCTTATCTTACAAGTAAAAGATTAGACGATAGTTTTAAAAGACGCGTACAAAGCTCATTTTACAGAAGCGTTGAATTTGTTGGCGGTTCAATATTTTCCATACTTTTGTTAGGCCTATATTTATCAGAATCACAAGGTATTGGAGCTCTTATTGGTTTCACATTTACTCAAGACGTTTATGACACTTTAAATTTTGTAGTTATTTTAGTTGGGCTTGTAATTATAGCGTTTATCCTAGTCGGGGTTATATACATATTTAAAAAAATATTTAACGCTTGGCTAGGGATGTTTTCGCTTTCTGTTGTCATTTATACTTTTTTTCTACTTGTAAAAATCTTTTTTGCCATAAAAAACATAGGTGGAGATCGTACATCGATAGCAACTCAAATTATCATGCTATTTCTGGACTTATTCATACTATTATATGCGATTAGCACTTTAATGGGTTCTCAAGCCGAAATTTTAAGTAAAAAACTAAAATTAAAACGAATTGGCATTGATTCAATATTAATTTGGTTAGTGTTTTCAAAAGTAGCATACGAATTTATTCACAACTATCCTTATAACTTATTTAGCGGTTTCAGTTTTGCTGTAACTATTAATGTATTAGACAGTTCAATTGTAAACCTGGTAAAAAATTGGGGCGTTTTGTTGTTCTTTCTTATCGTACTAATAAGTTTAGGATTTGTTGAAATTAAGAAATATGTACTAAACGAAAGAGAGTTCAAAGAAAAGATAGATAAAGAGGTTAAAGATCTTTTAAGTCCTGTCGATTTTGTAGAAAAATTGAAAGAGCCTATGACTACTCCAGAACATGAAAAAGAACAAGACTATGAAGAATTAAATTCAACTGAAGAAGAAATTGAACCATTTTCAAAAGAAATTTCAGAGCAAAAAGAATCGGATGACCAAGATTTCGACGCTTTTTAAAAATAATAAAAAATAATTTTCTCTTTTTTCTTATTCAAATTTCTATTGTTATAAATTACAAAAGCTAGAGAGATTAATCCTTTAATAAATAATTTTATTAAATACTAAATCAAATCATATAATACATAATATTTGGGTAGCTTCTTAAATGAGCGATTGTGAGAATCTTATTGATAGGGAATTATTCCTCGAAAAATTTGAAAAATTGTCGTTAAAAATTGAACAATTGACGTCCGAAATTTCGAAAATGAAAGAAAAGCTCGATAAAACAAATAAATTTAACAGAAGTTTTGGGTTAGAAGCAATAAGGAACTCTAAACCTTTAGGGTTCGCAAATGAGATTCATGGGCTAAAGAGTCCCACTAAAAGATATATCTTGTCTATTAGAACTGTATCAGAATTATGGAAAGGACGAAAGAATGACTTTCTAATTGCTATTAGACAACAAGAAAAACAAACGCAAAAGGATCTTAAAGCACTAGGAATTAGAATTCCTATTGACGATATGAAGAACCTTACAACTTTAGCAAGAGAAGTACTATCGATGCTTTATATCTCAAGTGAATTAAAAGGTATTGAAATTACCGAGATATTAAGAGAAATAATTTCTCAGATTAATAAAGAAGGACAAAGCATGGTACGTGAAGTAAAGCAAAACATGGTACTTTAATGAGCACAAATTAATATTCAATCTACTAAACCTTTAATAATTTAAAATTATCCCAGAAAATTTGAATTATAGGGTCAAATTAGATGTAAATTTGAAAAAAAAAAAAAGATTAATTTCTTATTTTCGAGACACTCCATATTTTTAATAAAAATGATAACTTAACAACTTAAGTTTTAAGACCTTGGTATGTTAATAATATGAATGCAATCATTCCCAT
>JABCSY010000007.1 GCA_018238625.1 Promethearchaeota archaeon | reverse complement strand
TTATCTTTCATTAATTCAATCCCATCAATTGGATACAAATTTCTTATGAATATAGAACACGGAAACCCCTCTGGTTCAGTGAGAACGTTAAGGCAGAAATAAGTGCCATAGATATAATAAACATAAAGAGTACCGGGTTTCATATACATTATTTTTGTTTTCTCAGTTTTTTTATAATTATAGCAGTGAGATGCCCTATCCTTTGGACCTAAATAGGCTTCTACCTCAATTATCTTTCCAACCATTGTTCCTTTCGCTGTTTTTCTCACGAGATATTTTCCTAAGAGGTCCTTGCCCACTAACACCGTATCTCTCGAAAAAAATCCCCTAGTTAACCTTCTTAACTCGTTCAATTCAGAATCAATTCTACAAACTTGTAAAATTAAAAAGTTATATATTTAAAAGATTATGAATAATTAATAAAAGATTTTAATAAAATATTACTAACTTAAGATAAAATGAAAGCTCCAGAAAGAATATTAAAAACGATTGAGCACGAAGAACCAGATAGGGTCCCCGCTTTTGAAAGTGCGTTTACAAATAACACGATCATAAAACATTATGGGATTGATCCAAGAACATCTGGGGGTTATAAAGGTTCCTATGAATTTTTCTATAAAGCTGGTATAGATTTAGTCCTTAGTTTCGTGAGTTTATTCCCTCGAAAATTTCTTAAAGGTCGAAAAGGTTTTATCGATGAATACGGTCGAATAATGAAGTTTGAACTGTATGAGGATGGAACTCAAATTATGGCTTATCATGGAGGTCATTTTAAAAGTTTTGAAGATTATGAAAGTTGGGAACAGCCAGATCCAAACATGAAATCGAGATTAGCACAATTTCAAAGTGGCAGAAAAATACAAAAAGAAATGAACGATGTAGTTTTTTCGATTCCAGCTACAGGATCACTTATGGAATGTACTTGGGAAGGTTTTGGAATTGAAACCTTTTCAAGAATACTGGGGCACGATAAGCAAATCAAAAGAATATTCGACGACCGAGGATCGTTTACGCTCGAGTTAGTAAAAATCTTGGCTGAAAACGATGCACAAATTGTGTTACTTTGGGACGATTATGGATTTAAGAATGGCTTATTCATGAGCCCCCGTTTATACCGAAAATATGTATTTCCATGGATAAAAAAGATATGCGATGCCGCTCATAAGCGTGATTGTAAAATATTATTACACTCAGATGGAGATTTAATGGAGATTTTTGAGGACATTATAAAATCCGGAGTTGATGCGCTCAATCCCATCGAATCTACTACCGCTAACCCAGATTACGACATATTTAAATTAAACGAAAAATATGGCGATAAGATTACCTTCGTTGGCAATTTAAGCCCCATCATGCTAGCAATGGGAGAGATTTCTGAAATTGAAGATTACGCCAAAAAATTAATACGAGAATTAGCACCAGGCGGGGGATATATCTTTAGTTCAGGACATAGCATAAACCCAGCTGTTACAGTTGACAGATTTGAAGCTATGCAGAATATTAAGAGAAAATATGGGACTTACCCTATAAATATTCCTGATTAATATATTTGTAAAAGTTAATATTGTTGTTGAACATTTTTTTTCCACTTATTATACAATTTTGTCTATATCTTTATATTGATCTAAACATTCATAATATGTACTAACCGTTTTACACTAGGTTGGTGATATCCAATATAAAATAAAAGAGGAACTAAAATGCCAGAAGAAATATTAAAATTTACTAAAATTATTTTTGTTTTTCAAGCTATTACAGGCATTGCATTTGGACTTACTTTCTTACTATTCGGTGAGCAATTTTTGATCATGGAGAGTTGGCCATTTAATTACGAGCCAGTATTCATTCGTTTATTGGGAATAGATTTTATCGGAATTGCAGTACTAATGTTACTATCCTCCAGAGAAAAAGAATGGGCTAAAGTGAAGAATGTAGTAATCATGGTAATCTTTTGGACGATTTTTAATTCGATAGTTTTTACAATACTTCATTTCGTATATAACTTGCCTTTAATTAACTGGACAAATATTGGTAGCTACATGATTTTTGCAGTATTATATATCATCGTTTTTATTAAACAACAAAAGTAAAAGAATATAAAATAAAGAGATTCATAGTAAATTTAGAAATAAAAAATGGGAGAATTAATTTATTTTTGAAAATTTGCACCCAAATTAAAAAACCCCCTTCTTTTTTTTTTATTAATAATTGGCACTTAACTCGTTTTTCAAGAATGAAACTAACTTGTTATTTGAAGCTATGAAAGGGAATTTCAAATAAATAGATAACTCTCCTTCGATTTTACTTCCAGTAAGTGAAAATATCTCTCCTCCAGCTTCTTTTAAGATTAGCATTCCCGCTGCAACATCAACCAATCGATTTGTTTCTCTTAAGTTAACAAAAGCTTCCATACTACCTTTCGCAAGTTGGCATAATGTTAAAGCACTACTCCCTAATACGCGTATACGAAAAAGTCTTTTAAATATTGGCCTTAAACTATCTATTTGTTTAAAAAAGTTTTTCATGGAGAGATTTAACTCAAAAAAGCACTTTTCAGTAATGTCTAAATCAGAAACACGAATTTTATTATTATTTAAGTAAGCACCCTCGCCTTTAATTGCCCAATAAATATCTTTCGTGTTCAAATCAAGAATTACTGCTTTTTTTATGTCATTAATCGTTCGACCTATAGCATAAGCTATTGATATAGAACAGTACGGGATTCCTCTTACTGCGTTATTAGAACCGTCAACAGGATCGATAATTAAAACATTTTGGCTTTTAATTGCTTTTTCTTTATTTCCTATGTATCGTTCGCCTAATTCTTCGCTAATTAACAATAGATTTGCATTCTCATTTTCTAAAGTGTCAATAACTACATTTTCCGCAATAAGGTCTATTTGCATTGAAATATCCCCACCTGCACCCTTCTGAGCCTTTTCTGCCGCCCTTTTTGTACCTAAGATGGGATTTATAGCATCATATACATTTATAGCAATTTGCTTTAATAGATCAATACTAAGTTCCATTATAACCAATCAAAAGTTTGATTAAATAATAAAATACAATTAGGTAAATATCTTTTATTAAGAGGATTGAATATGTCTTTCTTGTTCTAAAATTTCTTTTATGCTACTGAATTCAGTTACAATCATTTGAACAAAGCCTTTTTCCAAGAGTAAATATGGACCCTTTTTCAATTCATTTTTTAAATAAAGCTTATCGATTTTTTCTAAAAGTAGCCATTCAGAAACTAATATACCTTTTCTTTTTTCTTCGTCAGCAAACTTGTTTGGTAGAATGCTGTAGTTCTTTAATTCAAGAATATTATTTTCTTCCTGCATTTCCAAGATAGCAAAGAAAGGCGTTTCTCCAAAGTGCTCGGAGATTTTAGAATTTAAACCTTCGTTGTTCGCTAAAGGTACGGCGATCTTTATAACTTCTTTTGGTAGAGTTTGAGAAATAATAATGATTCTAAAGATTTGAGGGAATTCCGCTTGGATTTTATGTGACATCGCATTTTTCAACGACTGAATTTGATGTAGATGAAGTTCTTTATTTAAAATTACTACAACTTCCAAAAAAATATATCGGCCATATGATCTAATTTCAAGGTTTTCAATCTCTTTAACATTTGGAAAGTTTTTAATCATTAAATTAAGTTCGTTTCTTTGGTCAAAATCAATTATAGCATCTAATAGTATTTTAGTAGAAGTCAAGAAAATATCGTATCCACCCTTAATAATTAGTAAAGCAATAATTAGACTAATTATCGAATCTAAAAAATTTACGCCGAATAAGGCGCCTACAAAACCGATTATCACTGAAGACGAGATAAGGTTATCGTAGAATTTTTCGCTTGCTTGAGATTGAATTATGGGTGAGTTTGTCTGTTTTCCTATTACCCTTAAATATAGGGTTGTTGAGAACGAAATAATCAATGAAATGGTTAAGAAAATAAAAATTATGGGAGAAGTTATTATTTGTTTTGGAATTCCAATAAAGTGAGCGTAAATTTCTGAGAACGAAATAATAATTACATTATACGCCGTATAAAATATAACTAGTGATATAATTAAGCTGATTATGTTTTCTATTTTGTAATATCCATAAGGAAATTTTTCATTTGGTTTTCTTTTTGCGTAAGTGATTCCAACTAAAGCAGCAAATACCATAATTATATCGGTAAGATTATCAAAAGCATCCGCTTGAAGCGCCAAACTACCGCTTAAATCGGCAAAGATTAACTTAAAAATAAATAGACCTAAATTTACAACTAATAATACAGAATTCACGAAAATTGGTTTGGCGTAAAATTTTTTGCTTTTATCTGGTTCGTTCATTTATCTACAACAACTTTTTTCTCTTGAATTTTTTCTTGATTTATTACTTTATATTGAATTAATCTAATCATGTAAAAAATTAATGCTCCCATGAAACACCACATACATATTATGATTTGCAATAATCCAGGAAAACTGGTATTCTGATAGAAAGGATTAGAATTGAGAGGAAAAAAAGGTTGAATATCCGTGTAAATAGGGGAATCGAGTAAAATATGAATATAAATTCCCGAAAGGGAGGCAACCAAGATTCTTTTAAACGATACATCTTGTTTTAACTTGAAAAACGACATTAAAGGGGAAAAACATTTTCTAATTCTGCTCATTACCACCGTCAAGAGAAGTGCAACGATAGTTCCTCCTAAAAAACTGTGGAAAAATCCGTGAAGCGGGTAATCTAAGTTAAAAAATAAGACTATAAAGGGTTCTATATCAACAATTACGCTAGCAATTAAGAATGTAGGAAAATCGATGAAATTAAGAAACAATAATCCAACCATTAACCCTGGGCCTAAATGATACGATGTGAAAGGCATACAATAATAAATTAATCTTTTAACATTTAAATTTTTATTATGGAATATATCTAGATTATAAAAAGAAGTCTGATTACATTAATTTTGACATTTACTCCAGATTGTAATCAACCAACAAAATATGATGATTAAATTAGCTCAATTTCGACTAAAACTGATTCTGGAATCTGGATCTTCATAATAAGATGCATCGAGCGCTCGTTCGCAATTATTTCAAAAAGACGTTTGTGGATTCTCATTTCAAACTTCGCCCAAGTCGCAGTTCCTTGACCAGAAGGTGCTTTTAATACGGGTACGCGTAATCTCTTTGTAGGTAAGGGGATTGGCCCAAGTTTTCTAATGCCTTGATTTTTACACACGCTTTCTATTTGTTCGCATACGCCTTTTAGCGCTGGAAGCTTTGTCGATGAAAGCCTAATTCTTGCTCGTTGCATTTTTTAAAACAATTTTTAATTGAAGTAGTTAGAGTTAGAAATTATTAGAATTAAATAAATTTTATCATTCATACCCTAAAACAAGAAATTAAACTTCAATTGAAAAAAAAGTTATTGCTAAATTAGTTATTTTTGCTTTCTTTTTGTTCTATTTTATTTAGTATTATTAAACTTAGAATGCTTAATTGAGTTTTTAGAGAAGCTTTTCTCCCCCATTTTTTATAAACGCCTTTGAGTATTAATGTTATTATAAATATAGTTCCTACGAGGGCTATCCAAATAGTCAAAGCGTTTAATTGACCAAAAAATACAAAATACAATGAATCATGCGCCAAATAAATAGTAAAAGAGTAAAAAGAGTAATAAAAGAAGAATCTATAACTTTTTTTTACACTTATAATCTCAAATTCTTCATTAAATAAAAGTATTGAAAGCAATATTAGAAAAAAACCAATAGAAAACACCAGCGAAGAAAAGGTTCTACGAGAAATGATATCAGGAAAACGAAAAATGAAACCAAAGAATACTGAAATTATCCCAATTAACAATAGAGGCGTTATAAACACATAATTTATCGCATGTTTCCTTTCCCTTTGATCGTTAATTTTATTAACCTCAATAAATGAATCTCCCACTACAGTTCCAAGGAGAAATATAGAAAAATAAGACAAGATCGTAAATTGTTCTATAGGATGGAATAAAATATAGAATAATAGCCCATAAATATTAGTTTGTCCATCATAAGTTAGCAATAAGGGTGAAATATATTGATTGCCAACTAGTAATACAATTCCAACCAAAATTCTAAATATTTTTGAAGTATTTAAGAAAAACCACCCCAATAAGAGCGAAATCGCGATTGTTTGTAAAACATTCCACGCCCAAATCCAAGTAAGATCGTTAATTCCAAAAGCTATTGCTGTATTATAAAGCAAAGCTACGATTAATAATAACAAAGCTCTAATAAGGTATATGTTTTTAACTCTGCGCATAGTAAGTCCATTTGAGTCGTCTATATTTGTAACTTTACTTTTATAAGATAAAATAGCGCTGAATCCTGAAATAAACATAAATCCTGAAGCAGCTATAGGCGCTAAAAATGCAAACAATATATTTATTAACCATCTATCCTCGATTCTAATCCACCAATCAATTAGGTGTCCAAGAATCATGAGGAGTATGCATAATCCACGAATTGTATCAACAGTCTTAATTCTTTTCATTCTTAAGCAACTTATTTTTTAAAATTAATAGTAAGGTTATCTTATTTTTCCTATTTATTAATTATTGTGGGGAAAAAAATAATAACAGTTTCACAGGATCGTTAAAAAATATGTATTTTATCAAACTAATAAACTACTATATCTTCTTATTGCTTTTTTAACAATAAGAAAGTTTGGCCCGCTTTTTGAGCAGGGTTCTTTTTAATCATAAATCCATCAAAATCATTACTATTAAAGGAAGATATAAATAGATCTAACTCCTTTTCGTCTTTTGGATAAAATTCGATTATTATTCTTCCTTTTGGTTTCATAATTTTTTTCAAATATAATGCTGTATTATTAGCGGTTTTAAATTTTTCTCGGATTGTTTTTGCTCCATAAATTATAAAATTGTAAGCCGAAATTGAAATAATGTGGTTAATTGAAGCCTTTCTTAAAGGGATATGATTAATATCGGCTAATATTAGCTCTAAATCTTTTTTATGTTCTGAGATTTTTTTTTTAGTTTTTGCTTTTGAGATCATATCGATTAGAATATCGATGCCAATAACTCGATGGCCACTATCCACTAAAATTTCAGAAGAAAAGCCTGAACCACAACCTAAATCCACAATAATATAAGGATTACCATCTAAAACATCATAGTTGCCAAGACTATCCAATTTATCATCGCGTAAGTATTGTAAACATAATAAAGATGTCTTTTTTTGATTTCTTTCCATCCAAGTTGAATTATCGTACTCTACTGATTTATCACCTATGTAGGAATCTGGAAATTTAGGCGTACCTTCGCGATTTGACATAAATTTTCAATATTTGAAAATGCTAAAAAGTATAGATATAAATTATTAAATAAGTAGATAAAATATATATGTAGTCATAAGAATAAGTTAAATGCCAAATTAAAAAAAAACAATTTTATTAAAAACAATCGAGGTTAAACATGTCAAAAAAAAATACTATCCTCATAGTTGACGACGAGCCTGATATCGTCAATCTTACTGAAAGATTTTTACAACTTGATAGTTTTAAAATACTTACTTGTAGCAACGGCAAAGAAGCGATTAAAATTGTTGAGGATAAATATAAGGAAATTGCGCTTATTTTATGTGATATTATGATGCCGGGTCTTAGTGGGTTTGAAGTTCTCCGATCCATAAGATCGAAGGAGGACTATAAGAATATCCGAGTTGTCCTTTTTACAGTTAAGAGTTTTGAGGAAGATATTGAAAAAGGTAAAGAATTAGGCGCAGATGGATACATTACCAAACCGTTTTCGGGAAATGAACTTCGTGATTACATAAAAAAAGTTTTAAATAAATAGAACGTATAGCTAAAACTATTAAATTCTGGTTTAATGTCGTAAATTACTTATTTCAAAACTTCTAATCAGCTTAAAATCAAATGATTTTTAAATAACTATTTATAAGTTAATTTTCTTGATATTATCGAGAAATTAACTAAAATTATATATGTTTTATAAATAACCAAATAAACCATATATTTGTTAGAAATAAAAAAATATATTAACATAAATCTGGGTTCTGAATGTCAATAGCAAGAAAGATTCTCATTGTCGACGACGAAGAAGATATCGTCAAGTTAACTGAAAAATTTTTACAACTAGAGCATTACGAGACCCTTACTTGTAGTAATGGAAGTGAAGCGTTACAGATAGTGGAAGAAAAACACGAGGATATCGCACTAGTACTTTTAGATATTATGATGCCAAATCTTAATGGGTACGAGGTACTCAAATCCATCAAATCCAACGAAAAGTTTAGCCACATCCTTGTAGTTCTTTTTACTGTGAAAAATTTTTTTGGAGACATTAAAAAAGGTAAAGAACTCGGTGCGGATGGTTATTTAGTTAAAGCAATTTCCGGAAACGAAATTATAACCTATATAAAAAATTTACTTGAAAAAAAGAAAAAGAAAAAAGAAACTAATTAGTTACTTCTTATCAGTTTTAAAATTATTCTCGAGAAATCGCTGCTTATTACATAAATAAGATTAAAATTGATGAATAATTTTCTTAGGTATTATAAATCTTTAATTAGAGCTAGGGAATTATGGTTGATACGTATACAGTTACATTGGGAATTATTTTAGTGCTAATCGCAACTCCTATGTTTAACTTAGGAATTGTCTTCCAGAAAATGGGTTTACGAGCAGGTCCAGAAATTACTTTCGATAAAGGATTTGTAGGGGTACTAAAAGCATTTAAAGAAATTGCAAAAAACAAGTGGTGGCTTTTAGGCGCTATTCTGGGTGTTGTTGCTTGGTTTCCCTACGTAATGTCAATAGGTTTAGTAGGATTTATGGTAGCAGAACCAATTAACAGTATTGGTATAATCATTGTAGTTATTGCCGCAAACCGTATTTTAGGTGAAACTGTAACTTGGTATGAATTTCTCGCGATAACTGTTTTAGCTATTTCCCCTATATTAATTGCACTTGCAGGTATTTCTGAAGTCGCTATTGATTTACACGAAATGGTCATCCCATTAACTATTTTTTTGATAATAGCGTTTTCGATTACCATTGGTAGCTTTATTTATTCTCAAAAGAAAAGAGGAACGAAATTAGAAGGATTTTTTGTTATGTTAACCGGTTCTTTTTTCTTGGCGCTTGGAGGCGTCTTTACTAACATTTTAGCTCAAGCAATAGGGCAAGCAAACGTACAATTGACTTGGTATTTTGGGATAGAAATATTTTTTGGAGTATTCTGGTTTGATTACCCTCATTTGTGGGTTTTTATTGGGTGGTGGGGCTTAGCGATTTGTAATATCGCTAGTTTTGCGTTTTACCAAAGTGCTTTCCAAAAAAGTAGAATGGCAGTAGTATTTCCGATATTGGATTCAATTGGGTTATCAATACCTATAATTGCTGGAACTCTAGTCTTTAAACAAACATTCAATAATTATTTTCTGTTCTTCCTTGCGATCGTTTTAATTTTCATTGGAACTTCCGCCCTTGGTAGATTTCAAGCAGATATTGAGACGATGGACATGAAAAAATCCTCATCCTCTATTAAAAAAGATGAGGCCATTGAACCAGTATAATTATTGTAATAAATCATCATTAGACGATAAGATATTAATTAAAAATTATTAAGTTTTCACTTGTTTTATTTTTAACTTCATAAAAAAAGATTTGTAAGAAAATTTAAAGGAATAACCATAAAAGCGGGACGAATACGATTAAAACGAGGCATATAGATTTTCTAACCATATGAGCAACAAGAACGCGCGGTTTTCTTCCTTCTTTATCTAATAATTTTGGAAACAAAGTATGGTCGTGTGGTTCTCGTTGGTACCAATAAGCCGTTGACGACCAATCGTCTTTACGGTGGTTGTCGTGCCCGTGTTCGATTGAGACCACTATTTTCTTATTGAAATAGATAGGGTCTTCAATATGATATCTGTAATAGGAGATTTTACCCCACCAGTTTAACCCACCAGATTTAATTGTACCGTGATATGGGGCAGAATAGTTTTGGCGTTGCACCCAGGCTTGGTTCACGTAATCTTCTGTGCCAGTCCCATGTAATGTTGGTTCGCCTTTTTCAACATCGTCGTCGATATATATCATATCGTCTCCTTCGCCAGGCCAATTAATGTACCAAGGCATAAATGAAATATTATCAATATTAATATTGCATCCAACAAAGTGACCTTTTCCTCTTGCTTGAAGAATTTTGTAATTTTCCATCAGAGGATTATCGACATTACACCCTTTATAACAGAACTTCTTTGGTCTCACCTTATAAAACTTTTTTCCGGTTTCACAATCTTTCTTTTTGGGAGCTGTAGGATTTTCGCGGTGCCAGAGAGCGTGGAACCTTCCATAATCCCTCTCGTTATCGAATCCATCCTCGTAGATTTCGTAATCAATATAATAAAAAAATCTCATAGGTTTAGAGGCATCGTTTTCTATTGTTATTTTAAAACCTTTTGAAAAGGGCATTGGCCACCAACAATTGAACCCTTTTCCCGATTGTGGACTCATTTGGAGCGGTAAAGAAACAAAATTCTTGTGTTTAGCGTGACCTAACTCGAAAAAATCTCCAATTGGAACCTCTACGCTAGGTTTATCGTCTTGTTCACCGTCCCAATACATTCTAATTATTATATTTCTTAAATAATAACGGTCTTTACATTTTATTGTGCACCATAAATGGGTTATACACCCAGTAAAATTTTCTTTTCCAATTGTTACCTTTTCTCCAGGTTGAACATCGATCCAATCGTTATTTCCCCCCGTCTTGTCGTAACTTGAAATACGCTTCCTCTTTACAGTATCAGGTTGGATTTTTGCAATATTACGTAAAGTAGATTCTCCTAATCGCATAATGCGTGTTATCCCTTGTTATTTTTTAATGTTTTTATGTTATTATTTCCAAATTTATTAATAATTATGGAAATTTATTAATTATCAAAAAAATTCTTAAATACTATTAAAATCTAACTCTACAAAAACATTAAAAACTTTTTAATTATATAGGAAGTGTGAATTAAATTGGTATTCGAAGCGTCAGACGATAAAATTTCTTTTATGAAGCAATATTTCTCGGTTATTTTCTTAGTTGCTAACATTCTAGTTTTCGTATGGCAAATAATGGACCCTGCGCTGCAGATGCACATTGAATATGCTTTTGTTCCTGCTGAATTTTTCGCCGGAGAAAAATTATGGACGATATTTACCTCAATGTTTATGCACGGAGATTTTATGCATATACTTATGAACATGTGGTTTTTCATTGTAATAACTGACAATTGCGAGCATGCTATGGGGCATTTATTATATTTAGTTACATATTTACTCTCAGGGTTATTTGGTAGTTTTCTTCATGCATTGAGCACAATAATTATTCCCGTATGGGGGCCGATGTTATCTACTATTCCTTCATTAGGAGCTTCTGGAGCTATATTTGGGCTTATGGCTGTATATGCTATTCTTTATCCAGGTAATAAATTTTATCTTTTGGGTTCAACAGGTATGCGAAAAATAGGTGCTGGTTATTTCATAATAACATATTTTATAGCGGAATTAACTTATGCTATGGTTTCACTAATGGATCCCTTTAGCATTGGTCAGACAGCTCACTTTGCACATGTAGGTGGGTTCATTGCTGGAGCAGTAATAGCGAGTGTATTTAAAGCCGTTAGAGGATCGTCATATAAGAAAAAGAAAAAATAATCTTAATCCGAAATTATTTAGTAACTTTTTTATTTTTTTTTTATGAAAAGTATGAAATTTTTTCAAGTATGGTTTATTTTTGAATTTAGGTTATAAACTTAATATCAAATTTTTTAATAAGCTTGAGTAATTAAAATGCCTACTAACATCGTTGTAATTGGTATGGGATACGTTGGTATTCCGATGGCTGCTCTGTTAGCTGATGTAGACGATTTCTATGTTACTGGTATTCAACGAAGGTCTCAAAGATCTAGTTGGAAAATTGATTGGCTTAATAGCGGTAAAAATCCTTTTGAAGGAGATGAGCCTGGATTAGATGAGCTAATTGAAAGAGTAGTAAAAAATGGAAAATTTAAAGTTACTGACAAATATAACGATGTCAAAAATGCGGATTATATTTTAATTGATGTACAAACGCCTGTAGACGACCAGAGGACCCCAAGGTACGAATCTTTAAAGGAAGTTTCTCAACAGATTTCAAAACACATGAAAAAGGGTGCCACAGTCATACTTGAATCTACAGTAGCACCTGGAACGACAGATAATGTTGTACAATCTATTTTAGAAGAAGGAAGTGGTTTAAAGCGGAGTAAGGATTTCTATCTTGTTTTTTCGTTTGAGCGCGTAATGCCCGGTAAGTTATTGGACTATATCATAAATTTTCCTAGGGTAATTGGTGGTGGTTGTAAAGAGGCCAACGATAAAGCTATGTATTTGTACGCGAAGGTTGTTAAAAAAGAACTTCAGATAACAGACACCCTTACGGCAGAGTTAACTAAATGCATAGAGAACGCATACCGAGACGTAAATATTGCATTTGCAAACGAGATGGCGTTATTAAGCGAAGATTTTAATCGAAATATATACGAAATTGTAGAATTAATAAATCAACGCCACGACAGAATGATGCATTACCCCGGTTCAGGCGTAGGAGGACATTGCTTGACAAAAGATCCTTGGCTTCTATTATACGGATTTAATAAATATACCGAAAAAATTAACGAATCCAAAATAAAGATAATTCCTGACTCAAGAAGCTTGAACGATTATATGCCCTACCATATGGTTGAATTAATGGAGGATGTATTTAGAGAAATCCATAAACTAGTAGATAATATAAAGATTGTACTTTTAGGAGTATCATATAAAGCAAATACTGATGATGTGAGAAATACACCAACTGAAAATATTGTTAAGGTATTACAAAATCGATATCATTCTCATAACATTATATACATTTCCCATGATCCGTATGTAAAAGAAAGGGATTATAGACTTACTGAGTTAACAAGTGATTTTAATGAAGCAGTAAAAGGGGCTGATGTATTAATCTTTGCAACAAACCATAAGGAATATTATAACCTCGACCTTGACGATTTAAAGAAGAAGGTAAGAACAGCGATTATTATAGATGGAAGGAACATATTTGACAAGAAAGTGGTTGAAGAAAAGGGTTTTATTTACAGAAAGGTTGGAGAAGGGCCAAAAAAACCCTATTAATGTTTTTCTCTTTTTGTTTTTCAAAAAAAAAAAGTAATAAGAAATTGTATCTCAAGTCCTTGCATAGAACTTATCGATTAAATCCTATCGTTTAACGACTTAATCTTAGAGATCTTTATTATTCATGTTTTTATCCATTTTTTCTTTAGCTTTTTGCGTTTTTAAAGCTCTTAAGTACCACATAGTAAGTAACGATCAACTAGTTTGATAGCAATTGTCATCAAATCCAAAATCAAATTCGTCTTCTTCCGACATAAGTTTTTCTCACTTTTAAATCATTAAATATATTATTAAATTTATAAAAATCAGGAGTATTAAGGGTTAGGTTTATAAAAAATAAAGTTAACACGCAATTAAGTAATTTTTTATAATAATAAAAAGAGTAATGTTAAGTAAAAATGTAAGAGTTAATCTCAAGTTCTTGCGGAACTAAGGAATAAAACCTATCGTTTTTGCTTTACTCCTCGAGATTTAGTTTATTTTTGGTTTTTCTTTTCTTTGCGTTGTTTTTTTAGATTACTTATACACGAAATTATTCCGTCAACGATGCCTCAGCCAGTACAAAAGGCCTCTTCGGCTACGGGTTTTTTAACTTTGTATTTCCATTCAGACATTTTGATTTATTTTTATTTTATTAGTTATTTTGAATATAATTAAGCAATCTTAAAAGAGTAATTGTTATATTTAATAATTATAAGAGATTACTTTTCCATTTAAGTAAAAAATTTAAGTACTTCATTCATTTACAAAACTATTAAAAAATATAAAATAAGTTAAAATTGGTATTGATAATGGGATTAAAAGATGAGATGTCAGAAATGAGGAAAAGCATGGAAAAAATGACTTTAGAATTACACGAGACAAATCTTGCTATTCGGGAATCCCTTCAATTGACTTCCAATGCTGTTAAAGAAATGAGCGAGAGCTTCACCAAAATGTTAGGAGAATCGTTAAAAGCTATGCAAGATATGAAAGTTAAAGTCGATATTAGTGATACTATTATGGACCGTTTTGGAATTGAGGGTTTAATTCCGGATATTTTTAAAAAAAAGACTAAGAAATGAATAAGACATTTCAAAGAAGATCAACAATCTATTAATTTTCTTAGTCAATATTAATTAAACTATGAAATTTGCCTTTTTTTATAAGTAAAATATAAGATCGTAAGAGATATAGCATAAACAATAGAAAACATAAACCATAGAACGGATTCAGAGAAATTATTACCAACAATACCCGCTATAGCCTTATATATAAAAAAAATTATAAAAAGCGAAAGCAATTGAACTCGCGATTTTAGTTTGTCCATTTTGCTAATATTGCTAAAAATAATTTTGTTAAATTTAATTAGTAATATTCATAATAATCAATATTATAATAATTAAAAGAATTTAAAATATAAACTTAAAATGTCCAAAACCAAAAGCCCTCCTAATTGTTACATATGCGGGAAGGATTGTAAAGATATATTAGATAAATGCCATTATTGCATATGCGATATCACTGTTTGCGATGTTTGCTTAAATTCGGTAAAAAAGAACGATAAGACGTGGATTTGTCCTCACTGCAAAGAGGAACGAGATGAAGAAAAGTCAAGAATTTTCCGGGATAATTAATTTTATGGAAAAAACTTGTTTCAAGCTCTTTTTATTAGTATAAACTATGATTTTAAAAAGTAATCCTAAGGCCGAGTTAACTTTCTTGACTCAATAATTGTTATATAAAAGATTATAAACTTTCGATGTATTAGTAAATCATACTAAATAGATATATATGTGTTAACCATGGCCAAAATTACAAAAGTTTTAGAAATTGACAATTGTAATAAGGATATCCTTTCTCAAGCACTATTTAAAGCTGAGTTTTGGGAAACTATTAACCCATCTAAGAAAATGGAAGCTAAATTTATAGCACCTAATGTGTTGTATACTAAAATTTACGACGAGATAGATGTAGTTCACATTCCAATTGAGATGGAGGGCGAATTAGTGCTTTCAGACAAAGGCGAGATCGAAGGAAAGGGGCGATTAGTTGAATTTAACGTTAGAAATAATAAAGATATTAAACAATTAGAAGGTCGGATGCGAATGAAGGCTTTGTCTCCTACTAAAACTAAACTAGGTGTCTTTGTGGGGAATTTTGCTTTAAGTAGCGATTTCCTCAGTTTGATAGGCAGTGTAGCAGATTTTACACTTCAAACTAAAATTACCGAAATGATGAGAAATGTAGAAAAATATTGCAAAACAAAAGATCTGAAAGATTTCCTATAAAAAATACAGGTTAAAACCAATAGATTTGAGCCTAAAGTTTCTTAAAAAAAAGTTAAAGTTCAAGTGGTTAATATTAAGATTTTGATAAAATTATTTAAAATTTTATTTAAAAAAAATAATTTATAAGCCCGTAATATATAAGCTATATAATTAGAGATAATTAGAGATAACCTCTAATAACACTGGGTTTTTGGAAAAATGAATATCTGGATTTTAGATTCTGAAAGCGGAATAACCTTATTATATAAACCGTATATGGACTTGATTTTAGATGAGGACTTGATCAGTGGTCTTTTAGCTGCATTAAATCAATTTACTACTTATGAATTTAAACAAGGTATAGAAAGTATTGAGATGGGAGGTCTCCGATGGTCCTATTTAGAGGATAATGAGGCTAAGCTGCTGTTTATTGCGGCATCTGAGAAAACTATAGGTGCAAATATGCTAAAGGCTCGGCTTAATGTTATCATGCAAACCTTTCTTGATAAGTATGTTTCTGGAGATAAAGAAAACTGGTCCTCTGTATGGAAAGGCGATACAGATCTTTTTAGCCCTTTTAAAGATGTTATCGATGAATACTATGCGCAGTGGTTAACGGCCGAAAATATCACAACGATCGCAGAATATTTCGATATTTTAGGTGTGTTTCAACAAATTTTAAATTTGCTAACAAATCTAATTGAAGCTCATTTTCCTGCTGAAAAAAAAGAAACGATTAATTCTCAAATCGAATCTATGTTTGAACATTATCTAAGTAATGATTACGTGAAGAACAATTCTGAATTAAGCAAATTTTCATTTAACCACGCTACTGGAATTAATATCATTAATATTGACCCTACTAAATGCGACATGCTGGTAGTTGAAAAGCAAATTATAAATTTAGTAAGAAGGATTGTTGAAATGATTAAAAAACAAGAGGGATATTATGTTAGTTTACATTATTTTATAGAAGAGAATATTTTTGAATATTTAATATCTAACTTTTCTCTCCTTAATGAACTAAATTTGTTCAAATTTCTTTTACAACTTTTTTTATTAAAATAATTTTCTCTAAGTAATAATTTATGCATTCTAAAAACCTTGAAAACATATTTTAATTAGGTTTATTAATTAATAAATTATTAAATTAAACATAATTATTAAAAAACTCACATCTTAATTTAGAGAAATGATTAATCCTCTTCTACTAACTTTTGTTTTTATTGTTTTTGCATTAATTATTGCAAGTTACTCTATGAAAGATGTAGATTTTGTAGCAGTCTCCCTTATATGTATGTTCGTAGCAGCGTTTGTTACTGGTCTGGTGTTGGGGGTGCCGTTGGGTTTTGACAATTGGTTCGATAATTTTGTGTTATCCATTGAATGGCAAGCAATTATAATTATAATGAGCATGAGTATTATATCTAAGATTGCTCAAGATTCAAACGTGTTAGAATATCTAGCCGTGAAGATTTTTAAAATTTCAAGAGGAAACCAACGATATTTTCTTTATCTACTTTGTGTTATTACTACATTATTGGCAGCCGTTATCAGCGATGTAGTCGTGATTATTATTTTAGCACCTGTAGTCGTTCGCCTTTGTCATTTCTTAAAAATAAGAGCTGGTACTTACTTATTAGGAATGACGGTATGTATTAACATAGGTAGTATCATAACTCCCTTCTCAAGCGGGGAGAATATCATTATTTCTACTTGGTTTTCACTTGATACGGTCTTTTTTTTCCAATATTTCTGGATTTTTTCTTTTGTATTGTTGTTTTTAACCATATTTTTGATAGATAAGTTAATGCTTTCAAAGGAGCCGGAGATTGAAGCGCAACAGAGAGAGTACGTGTTAGAACTGATAAGTACGGATGTTATGATCAAAAGTAAAACAATGTTTTATTTTAATAGCATCGCTATAATCGTTACAATTGTTTTATTTGTCGTATTGCCATTACTATATCTTACAGCTGCAATTTCAGCAGTGATATTAGTTTTAGTTAATAGAAAATATACAAAGAAACCAATGGGAAAAATTTTAAAAGACGTTGAGTGGGAAATAATATTCTTTTTCATCTCCATGTATGTGGTTATCAATTGCATGTTACAAGCGGGCTTCCGAGACATTATTGCTTTGATTCCTTTCGAATCTTTTGGACCTATATTAACAGTATTTATAATCCTTATTCTTGTTTCCCTACTTTCTGGATTTGTAGCAAATACGCCAATAGCATTGATCTTTTTGCCAATTATTGAAGTTTTAATAGAAGAATTTACCTTTCCAGGAGTTCCTCTACTTTTTGCCTTTATTGTTGCTGTAAATATAGGGGGGAACATTTTACCTAGCGGTGCCGCAGCAGATATGATGACTCTTAAAGTTGCTAAAGATAGCGGCGTTGAAAATCTAGGTTATAAAAGGTTGTTAAAAACAGGAGCTATGTTTGCGTTTATTCATATTGGAATTTCATGTCTTTATTTATTAATACTTATTCCCTTTACTTCATAAAAAAATTGTTATAAAAAACATGACTTAAGGGAAAATCCCTCTTAATTCAATTGCTTTAGCGATTCTTGATACCGCTATAACGTAGGCGGCTGTACGAAGCGAGATCTTTCTTTCTTTTGAGATTTTAAATGTTTCTTCGAAAGCTTCAATAATGATTCTTTTGAGTTCTTCGTTAATACGATCAAGTTTCCAAAAGTATGAATTAATATCTTGGATATACTCGAAGTAAGAGACGCAAACTCCGCCACTATTAGCAAGAATATCTGGTACTACATGTATTCCTTTCTTAAATAGGATCTTGTCAGCATCTGGAGTTGTGGGGCCATTTGCACCTTCTAAAACAATTTTACTCGCAATTTTATCTGCGTTTACTCTCGTAATTTGATTCTCTATAGCGGCTGGGATTAAAACATCGCATTTTGACGTTAGTAACTCGTCATTACTAATCAGTGTGTAGTTATCGTCCTTAAAATCTTTCAAATATTTACCTTGTTTAGTCCACGCTGCCAACTTTTCTATATCCAAACCGTTTTCGTAGTAAATGCCAGTTGATACATCTGAAACTGCTATAACTTTGCACCCGTGTTTATTAAGTAGGTCAGCAATCGTAAATCCTACATTACCAAACCCTTGAATTACAATCTTTAAATGTTTTAAGTCTAAATCTAATTTTTCACATAAAGCTTGAAGTACAAAAAATAGTCCAGTCCCAGTAGCAGCTTGCCTGCCAACAGAACCACCAATCTCGATTGGTTTTCCCGTAACGACACCGGGAATTGACCGCCCTTTTTGCATACTGTAAGTATCCATCATCCATGCCATAATTTGTGCGTTAGTATTAACATCCGGTGCGGGAATATCGATATCTGGTCCTATTACATTTATAATTTCAGCGGTATATCTTCTAGTAAGTCTTTCTAACTCTTTTTTGGAGAGTTCCCTTGGATCTACTCGAACGCCGCCCTTTGCTCCACCTAAAGGAAGATTTAATAAACTAGTTTTCCATGTCATCCATGTCGCAAGAGCTTTGACCTCGTCAAGATAAACATGGGGGGAATATCTCATACCTCCTTTGCCTGGACCGCGAACAGTAGAATGATGGACTCTATATCCCTCAAAAATTTGTAACGATCCATTATCCATTTTAATTGGGATGGATACAATTAAAGCTCTTTCAATTCTTTTAAGATATTCTGTTACATTTGGATCTAATCCAATTTCTTTGGCAACAATATCAATTTGGGTTTTTACCACGTCATAAGGGTTTATTTTATCGATCATTATGAAATCTCATTTTATTTAGGAATTTGTTATAATATATTTTTTCTATTTAAGATATTAATTTAATGGTTTTAGAAAAATAAACTGATTATCAACTATAATAGTTAATTTATTGCTAATAATTCTTATTTTTTCCCAATTTACACCCACAGAAAACTTATTAAAACTAAAATTTGTTTAATAAAGTAATATCAAATAAATAAAAATTATAAAATAGTTCATTTTGAATTACTTAATCTATAAATTTTTTAACTAAAATAAAATAAAAACAAGGAAGAATGAAACATGAGCGAAATTTTAGACCCTTTTAAAATCTCCCAACATCAGCTTGCTGAAGCTTGCAAGATAAAAGGCTACGGTGACGAAATATATAACGCTTTATGTGTGCCAGAAAGGTTCGTCGAAGTTAAGCTTACGATGAAAATGGACGATGGTTCTATAAAAACCTTCAGAGGATTTAGGTCTCAATATAACTCCGCTAGAGGACCAATGAAAGGCGGTATTCGATGGCATCCTGAAGAAAGTGCTTCTCTTGTGAAAGCATTAAGCGCGTGGATGACTTGGAAATGTGCTACTGTTGACATCCCGCTTGGGGGTGCCAAAGGAGGTATTATCTGCAATCCTAAAGAGATGAGCAATAGAGAAATCGAAAACCTTGCAAGGGCTTATATTAGAAAACTAGCGGATGTCTTAGGACCTAATGTTGATGTACCAGCCCCAGATGTTTATACAACGCCCCAAATTATGGCTTGGATGATGGATGAGTACGAAACTATTGTTCGCAAGCACGCTCCATCGATAATTACGGGAAAACCTTTGCCAATAGGAGGAAGCGCAGGGCGCTCAATAGCAACTGCACAAGGAGGCGTTTATACCGTTAGAGAAGCTGCGAAAGACATTGGGTTAAACCTAAACGGTGCCACAGTAGCGGTTCAAGGTTACGGAAATGCGGGTTCCTGGGCAGCAAAAATTCTACAAAATGATTTCAATTGCAAAATAGTAGCAGTATCAGATTCTAAAGGTGGAATATATAACAAGGATGGACTTGACGCGTTTAAGGCAGGATTACACAAAGAGAAAACAAGAACCGTCGTTGGTTTAGAAGGAACACAGAAGATATCGAACGAAGAGTTGTTAGAGTTAGAAGTTGATGTTTTAGCACCGGCAGCGCTTGAAAATGTTATAACCAGTAAAAATGTTGAGAACATAAATTGTAAAATTATTGCTGAATTAGCAAATGGCCCAACTACCCCAGATGCAGACAATGTTCTTTTTGAAAAAGGGATTCTTGTAATTCCCGATTTCCTTTGTAATGCTGGTGGAGTGACTGTTTCCTACTTTGAAATGGTGCAAGGATATTATCTATATTACTGGACAGAAAAAGAAGTGTTTACAGCGTTAGATAGAGTAATGACTAATGCGTACCGTTCTACAGTGGACCATGCCAAAGAATATAACACTTATAATCGAATGGGAGCTTATAGTATAGCTATTGAAAGAGTTATTGAAGCTATGAAATTGAGAGGCTGGCTATAAAAGACCAATAAATCAATTCAATTTGATTTTTTTATCCTTTTTACTTTTTCTTATTTAATTTTTTACGATGGAAATCAATATATATTTTATATTGAAAAAGTTAATTAAATTATCAATTTAATAGATACTTAATCAACATTACAAAGTAGTAATTTTCTATGGATAAAATCTGCGTAATAGATATGGGTTCTCAATATACGCACCTTATAGCTAGACGTATTAGAGATTTAGGAATATATTCAGAAATTTTACCATACGACGTCTCTATTGGAGAATTAAAAAGGGTAAACCCAAAAGGGATTATTCTTTCTGGTGGTCCAAGTAGCGTCTACGAGCAGGATAGTCCACAACTAACAATGAGTTTCTTTAGTTTTGTAAAAGAAGAAAAAATACCTGTTTTGGGAATCTGTTACGGCTTACACTTGATAATTCACCAATTAGGTGGAAAAATAAAGCCATTTAACCGGAAAGAATACGGTAAAACGGAGTTAGAAATACTTAAGCCTAAGAATCTATTCGAATCTTTAGGAAAGAAGGAGATAGTGTGGATGTCTCACGGAGACCAAGTCGAATCTATGCCAAACGGTTTCGAAGTATTAGCAAAAACAATTACTTGTCCCATTGCGGCGTATGCAAATGAAAGTTTGAACTTATTCGGCGTTCAATTTCACCCTGAAGTTATCCATACGCAAAAGGGGATTACAATTTTGAAGAACTTCGTTTTGAACATTGTAAAAGCGAAGAAAGAATGGAAGTTAGAGAATTGGATAGAAAGCACAATCGAAAAAATTAGAAGTGAAATTGGTTCGACCGATAGGGTGATTTTGGGTTTAAGTGGGGGTGTTGATTCCTCCGTTGTAGCGATTTTGCTCCAAAAAGCGATTGGAAATCGGTTACATAGCATTTTTGTCAACAATGGAGTATTAAGAAAAAACGAGGACCTTGAGGTTCAAGAAACGTTCAAACACGAGTTAAGTTTTGAAAACTTCCATTACATCGACGCGGAAGACTTATTTTTAGAAAGGTTAAAAAATATTGAAGATCCTGAAGAAAAAAGAAGAATTATTGGTCATACTTTTATCGAAGTCTTTGAAAAAAAAACAATTGAGTTAGAAGAAGAACATCCAGACATTAAATTTCTCGCTCAAGGGACTATTTATCCCGATCGTGTAGAAACAAGCGCTACGAGTAAATCTTCGGTAAAAATCAAGTCACACCATAACTTGACTTTACCTGACGATATGAAGTTAAAAATTATTGAACCCTTGAAAGATTTGTACAAAGATGAAGTTAGAAAAATAGGGTTACAACTGGGTTTACCAGAAGAGATTATAAGGCGACATCCTTTTCCCGGTCCAGGGTTGGCCGTAAGGATTATCGGGGCGATTGACAAAGAGAAACTTGCAATTCTAAGAGAAGCAGATGAGATTTTAATCGAAGAGATCAAAAAAGCGGGCGTTTATGATGCCCTTTGGCAAGCTTTTTGCGTATTCTTACCTTTAAAGACGGTAGGAATAATGGGCGACTTCCGTACTTACGAGTATATATGTGCCATAAGAGTCGTCGAATCGATAGATGCTATGACTGCTAATTTTGCAAAATTAGATTGGGAACTTTTGGACAAAATTGGAACCCGGATAATTAACGACGTAAAAGGAATAAATAGAGTAGTTTACGACATCTCAAACAAACCTCCCAGTACAATTGAGTACGAATAATTTGTTTACGAAACTCTATTGATTAGCTTAATTTACTTAACCAATTTATTAGGATCGTTTTTCTATAAAGATAAGATTTTTATTTTTTAGAATTTATGACAACTTGATTATTATGAATAAAAAAGAAACCGAAATTGCGTGGGATTTATCTGAAATATTTTTGGGTCACGATGATCCAAGAATTTCCAAGACTATGGACTCGCTTCATAAACAAGTGGAAGATTTTGTAAAGACGTTTAAAGGAAAATTAAACGTACCGAGTTTTTCAGCTAAGGATTTATACGAGTTATTTAAGAAGCAAGAAGATTTTTACGAAAATCTCGAAGAATTAGCGTTATTTTCTCATAGGTCGTACGATGCGAACATGACAATTCCAGAATTAGAGGCGCTAAAAAATAAAATTGATGACTTTAACACTGATACTTCCAAGAAACTGGCTTTTTTTGATTTGGAAATCGGTAAGCTTGTTTATGGTCGAAAAGAATTGGTTGATGATCCAATATTAAAAGACTATAAACATTTTTTAGAGAAGATTAGAAGAGATGTTCCACATCAACTCTCAGAGGTTGAGGAACAATTGATCTTAGAGAAGGACCAATATGGAATAAAAGCATGGAGCAGTTTGCAGGGTAAATGGTTAAATACTAGGGAATTTGAGGTCGAAGTAGAAGGAGAAAAGAAATCTTTATCTTATGGAGAGGCAAATAGTTTAATAACTCATCCCGATAGAGCAACGAGGATCTCTGCTAACAAATCTATCTATAGTTTATTAGGTAAAGATCAGGAAGTTTTTTCCACAGCGCTCAGAAATATTTGTTCAGATTGGATGAAAATTACCAAAAGGCGTAAATACGATAGTCCAATGCATCAGAGCCTTATTACAAATGATACAACACGAATTATTATTGACAATTTGATGAATGTTATAGAGGAAAATGTAGGCGTTTATCGAAAGTATTTAAAACTTAAAGCAAAACTTATGAATTTACCTAAACTTACTTGTGCTGATGTTCGAGCACCTATTAAATCGCCTTCAATGAAAAATCGTTCTTGGACTGAAGCAAAAGAACTTGTTTTAGAAGCTTACGGAAATGTCGATAAAGATTTTGAGAAATATGTTAATGATATGTTCACAAAAAAACATATAGACGCTGCTGTAAGAAAAGGAAAAAGAAATGGAGCATATTGCGACTCTTGGAGCAAAGGAAAATCTGCCTTTATTTTACTATCGTTTACAGGTGCCTTAAATGAAATTTACACTCTTGCTCACGAGCTTGGTCACGCGATTCACGCTTATCTTGCTTCAGACGAACAATCGTACTTTAACGGCTTCCCAGGATATACGGTTGCTGAAACTGCCTCCACATTTGGCGAGCTTTTAATGACGGATCTTTTACTAAAGAAAGCAGAAAGTAACGAAGAAAAAAGGGCGCTTTTAGCACATGTGTTAGACGACGCAGGTCAAGCAGCGTTTCAAGTAAGTGGGCGCTTATGGTTTGAACAAAGTTTATACGATGCGATCGAAAACGGCGAAAATTTAGATGGTCCAACAATCTCGAAATACTGGTGTGCTGGAAGAGATAGAATATACGGTGACTCTGTTGAGTGGTTCGTTGAATTAATATGGGAATGGACTATGAAACCCCATTATTATCAGCCGAATTTTCGATTTTACAATTACCCCTACGTATACGCCCAACTTTTTGTATTTGCTTTATATCGAAAGTACAAGGAAGAAGGTCAGTCTTTTATCCCTAAATTTAAGAAACTTTTAAGTGCGGGAGGAAGTTTATCTCCTGTTGAGTTAGGCGATATTGTTGGTTTAGATATAACCAAACCCGACTTTTGGAAGCTAGGGATAAAGCAAATCGAAGAATTTGTTAATGAATTTGAAAAAGTAATGGATTAATTTTTTTTCTCTTATCTTATTTATTCTTATATTATTTTTATTCTATTTTTAGAATTTATTCACTTAATTAATCAAGAGATCTTAGTTGATATTTGGCTAGTTAAGATATTACCTATATTTTTCACAGCTAGATCTTACTAACCATAGTTATTACCCTTGCCACGGCCATGTAATCAGCATGGGAAGCGCCCATGGCAAGGGCTTTTGGTTACTATGTCGTGCGGGTAATTCCACTCACGATGGCTATGACTGGAATATTGGTTTCGGGATTCTTTTTCTTTACTGTATCACAATTCCATTGATATTTTTTTCGCTTCTTTCCAAACATCGCACCAAAGAAGATTATATTATTATCGCAAATATGGCAAATATTTCTACCATAAGAATATTCAGCTCCGCAATTTGGACATTTTATTAGCATTTTTTCAACCTTTTTTCACAAATTTTCCTGCTTTATGCTATGTATTTATCAACCATTACATTTTCTAATTACTAATTAAGAATTATGAAATTATCTTCGTTATCTTCGCTAACTGCTCTGTTAAAAGTTCTACATTGCTTCGTAGAGGCGTGGATATCTATCTCCGTAAATCTTAAGCTTCTCAGGGTATCTCTCTATAATCCTTCGAATAATTTTAGCAAGTGAACTACGATGGTTGTATCCCATAGCAAAAGACCAATCTCTCGCTGTTGATCTACCTATTTCCTTTAACTTATCTAAGCATATTAGTTCATATGTCTTAAACACTTCTTCTGTTGCAATTATCGCAACCACTGGGCTTTCATCTAACTTTTCTAACATTTTTATCATCCATAATTCACATACAAATTTTTTTGCTTTTATTTGTGGGAATATATTCCCGTAAACATTATTTAATATTTATGAACGTATCTTTAAAAGTTTTATTATTTAAGAAAATATCTGAAGAATTTTAAGATTAATCATCTTTTTCTTGAAAAGTTTTTAGAATGAGAGCTTCTTGCTTATAAACTTATTGTTCTGCGGTAAAAAAAAATTAACCACTGAGAATACTCTAACGACAAAAAACTGAGAATTTAATAATATATTACTAAAAAAAACTATCGAGCCTACTCGATACATAAGAAAGATATTTAAGTTGACAAAAAAACATTATATAATTAGAGATGTTTATACAATTTATAGAACAAGAGGGAGAACATGCCTAGGAAAATTGATATATACTTTTATTTATCACTTGGTTTTTCATTATGTGGATTTATCTTCCCTACTCATGTAAGTCAGGCTATAGGATTTGATGTTGGAGACATGGTTCATTGGATCTATGGGTATTACATCCTATTTCCACGCAATCCAACTGGAGAGATAGAATTATATAATAATAGTTCTGGTCCGAGCTATTTTTTCATATTTATTGCTGTTCTTTTTCTAGTAGTTTCTTTTGTTGAGTTGCGTAGTGCTAAACGGGGTAATCGATACGATAAAAATCTAATTTACGTAATTGCATTTATACAGCTAATGGCAAGTCAATTTTATGAATTAAACAACTTAATTATAGTTATGCGGTTATCGATTTGGGGATTTATCTTTAGCGCGCTTTTTGCCCTTATGGGGAATAAGGAGCTTAATTTATTTTACATTGACAAAGGTGTAGTAAATGTTAAGAAAGAAAGAAAACTTGGTGTTATTCTAATAACGATATCTCTTATTTTTCTAGTTTATATTATATCTATGATTTTACCTTCTGTAGTTCTATTTGAAGTAGATGTATTTTTACTATCATTCGCTTCTAATATGTACCCAGCACTTATTTTGTTGCTAATAATGTTATATTACGGTATAAATTCGCTAATAAGAGCTAAAAATAAGAATAGATCAAAATTGCAGCAGTAAATTGAGATTTATATCATTTGAAATGCTTAGAGCATAGAGAATAAACTATTTAAGTTGATAAAAAAAACTATACAATAAGAGATTTTTATACAATTTATAGAACAAGAGTGAGCGCATGCCCTGGAAAATTAAAATATTCTTTTATTTATCACTTGGTTTTTCAATAATCGAACTTATTTTCCCAACTCATGTAAGTCAGGCTATAGGATTTGATGTTGGAGACATGGTTCATTGGATCTATGGGTTTTACATCTTAATTCCACGCAATCCAACTGAAGAGATAGAATTATATATTAGTGGTAATATATTTCAGGGTTATTTTTTAATAGTTAATGCAATGATTTTACTAGTGGTATTTTTTGGTGAGTTACGTAATGCCAAACTTGGTAATCCATACGATAAAAATCTAATTTATGCCATAGCAATTATACTGCTAATAGCAAGTCAATATTATTTATCTTTCGAGATTATTACTATACGGTTATCATCTTGGGGATTTTTCTTTAGTGCAATTTTTGCCCTTATAGGGAATAAGGAGCTTAATTTATTTTATATTGACAAAGGTATAGTAAATGTTAAGAACGAAAGAATTCTTGGTGTTGTTCTAATAACAATTTCTCTTATTTTAATAGTTTATAGTATTTTTATATGTTTATGTTGTGTAGCTCCATTTGGTACAGATGAATTTTCATCATTCGCTATTTCTATGCTCCCAGCACTATTTTTGTGTCTAATAATGTTATTTTATGGAATTTATTCGCTAATAAGAGCTAAAAATAAGAATAGCCCAAAATTATAGTAACTAATTGAGACTGAGTGAATTTCTTTTAATCAATATTTTTATTTTTTGAATTTCTTTCGTCGATTTCTCTAAATGTGTCTCTAACTCCTTTAATTCCTTTATCTCCTCTAACTCCTAATTCTTTTTCTAATTCTTCTATTTCCTTAGATTTTCTGAACATATATCTGAGTCTCCAATAAAATGACATAAAATTCATCCCTTTTTTGTAGTTAATCTAATTATGAATAGATAGACTAACAAATTTAAATGTTAGCATAAAGGAGTTAAATTATATTTAGCATATCCTTTTCAATACAAGACGAGACGAGAAAAAATAATTTTATAAAAGAGAGTTTATAAAAATTCGGATAACAGGATTTTTTTATATTCCGGTTCTCTTTCTTCGAAAGGAATATTTTCCATCCCTGTGTATAGATCTAAGCGAGGATATGTTTGAAAAAAGTCTGAAATGGAGATGATAGCCTGAGAAAGATCGAAAAAACCGTCATTAGGTACGATATAAATATTTTCAAGTCTTTTTTTTTTTACAATTTCTAGGCTCATAGTTATAGATATAAAATTCAAGAATAATAAAAAAAGAGTCCCGACAAATTTAGTAATAAAAGTGAAAATTGGAGATTTAAATAAATTTTTGTGAGTATCTACTTACCATTATTCTCTTTTTCTAAAAGGTCAACAAACGAGCTTCCTTCTTTAATTACATTTAAAATGAGGTGAGTATTTGTCCTTTCTACAAAAGGAGAAGCATGAAGTTTTTTAATCATTGCGCTTAACTCCGTGCGCGTTTTGAAGCGAGCAAAAACGAGGGCATCGTAATCTCCCGTGATATCGTAAACCCCAAAAACATTAGGATTTTCCGCGATATCTGTTTCTACTTCAATCATTTTACCTTTTGAAACAGTCACTTCTATTGTTGCAATAATATCGTAACCCAATTTTTCAAAGTCGATATCTATCCCATACCCTTTAATAATACCCTTTTGTTCCAGGTCTTCCACATGCTTTTTAATAGTAACTGGGGAATTTCCTAATTTGAGAGCGATTTGATTGTAATTTTCTCTACTATTTTCGCTAAGAATTCCTAAAATATTAAGATCAATATCTTCACCCGAAGGGTGTGCCTTATCCTTATCTTTCATATTAAAAAAATAGTAAGGTTGAATTTTAAGATTTATTATTTTCTAATTATTCGATGTAATCAAAATAATCTTTAAATTTTAATGGAATTTAAAATTCTTTAACCTAATCTTTTTATTAATTCTATGTCCTATTTTAAAAAATTCGAAGGAAGCCTTGTAAAATGACTCTAAAAGAGCTTAGCATAATCCCGGAACCTGTTAATATATCGTCAAAAGAGGGAGCGTTTACACTTAACAAAAAAACTCTAATTTTGACAGATTTAAAATTAATAGCAATTGCCGAGCAACTTAAGCAGGTTTTATTATCAACGCTCGGATTAAATATTGCTATAAAGGAAGATTTGCAAACTAAGGAAAGTAATAATGTAATTATTCTTAAAACAGTTAATAACGAAAAACAGCTAAAGCACGAAAGCTACAGTTTAATAGTTTCCCAAGATCGTATTGAGATTGTAGCTTCTACACCTAATGGGGTCTTTTACGGTATCCAAACGATGCGACAGTTAATTCCACTTGAAGCAATTGGAGGAAAAAACATAAATTTAGAGTTCTCTATTCCGTGTGTTGTAATAGAGGATTATCCTCGTTTTAAGTGGCGTGGATTTATGCTGGATGTAGGGCGCCATTTCTTTACTAAGAGCGAAGTGAAAAAAGTATTAGATCTTATGGCTTTTTTAAAGTTAAACAAATTCCACTTCCACCTCACTGAAGATCAAGGGTGGCGAGTAGAAATAAAGAAATATCCTCTACTTACAGAGATCGGCTCAAAACGGGAAGGTACAATAGCTTCTCAAGGATCTTTCAGAAGTAATCGAAAAAATAAAGTTCCTCTAGATGGAGTTCCAGTATCGGGCTATTACACTCAACAAGATCTGATTGAGCTGATCCAATACGCTACTGAGCGGTTTATTACAATTATTCCAGAATTAGATTTTCCCGGGCACACAACGGCAGCTCTCGCGGCTTATCCCGAGTTGAGTTGCACGGGTGGACCTTTTAAAGTTAGTACTCGGTTTGGGATTCATAAAGAGGTACTTTGTATAGGAAAAGAAAAAGTTTTTGAATTTACTCAAAATGTGCTAAACGAAATTATTGAAATTTTCCCCTCTAAGATAATTCATATCGGTGGCGACGAAGCTCCAAAAAAGAGGTGGAAAAACTGTCTTGATTGTCAAGCCCGCATTAAGAACGAGGAACTTGGAAGCGTAGAAAATTTACAAGTATATTTTACTAATAGAATTGCAGATTATTTAGAGTCTAAAGGAAAACAGATAATAGGATGGAACGAAATTCTAAACGACAAACTAAACGAAAACGCGATATGTCATTATTGGACGGCAAATTTAAAGCAAGTTTTAGAGCACGCAAGATTGGGGAGGGAAGTAGTGATGTCTGAAATGTCAGCGGTTTATCTAAATTACCCTTATAAAATAATCCCCTTAGAAAGATCCTATAATTACGAACCAATTCCAAACGAATTAGAAGCAAAATATCACGACAAAATTTTAGGAATTGAGGCATGTTTATGGACGGAATTTGTAAAAAATAAGAAAACCTTAGAATGGCAAGCATTTCCAAGGTTAATAGCTATTGCAGAGACGGGATGGATCCCTAAAAACAAGAAGAATTTTAAAACTTTTCAAAAACGATTAGAGACATTCAATAAATGGCTTGATTTCTTTAAAGTAAGTTATGCTAAAAAAGAAGAATTTGATATAATAAATTCAAATTAATCTATGATGGAAGTCAATTAAAACTGTTTCCTCGCAAATATCAAAATGCTAATTGAGAGTATGATTGTTGGTACAATGGAACCTATAAGTAAAGAAAGAATAATAGGGTCGATAAAGTCTATGAAGAGCGTTGGTAAAATAGAGATTGCAGAAAGTTGATTGCCTAAATAGACAGACAATATTGCTGCAACCGGAACAGATGAAACCATTACGCCAAAAAATATTCCAATAGAACAAGAGATTGCCATAGCTGCCAAACTTATTGATAGCGACTCTATTGTTTGGACTATAACATATTCAGGAAGAGTTCCTATAGTTATTTGATCAATAATAAGCCCGATAGCAAGAGAGATACCTGTAGCTATAATTAAACACAAATACACGGCAAAGAATTTCGCTAAAAGTATATTTGTGCGTCTAACTGGTCGAATTAAAAATAAATCGTAAACATGCCGTACTTTTTCACTCGCAATGGATGTGCTCAACATAGCAGAAGCAAGCATTCCACCAATACTTGAGAATATAATCGCAACTATGGAAGAGATTGGAATGCCTTCGGTGTCTGGGACGATAAAATTGAAAAGCAGCGATAGTAAAGGCATTCCTACCCACAAAATAATCATAACTTTTGATTTATAGAATCCTTTCAATTCGTCTAAGAATAAAATCTTTAAACTCATCTAACATCACCCTCAATATATTTTAAATAGACTTCCTCTAAACTTGGCGTTAGAATTCTAAAATTGCGCATTTTAGACTTGTGTTCTGTTATTGTTCTAAGTATACCGTTAATTACATTGTCTATGTCAGCATTAACTTTTAAATGGGCAAGTTGTTTATTAGAAGCGCCCGTTTCGATTCTTTCGATTCCTTCTATATCCTCTAAATTGGGACAAGGGTTTCCTCCTTTAATATATACAATTTCGATAATGTTACCTATGTGAAACTCACTTTGTAGCTCGTCAGGGGAGCCAATTTTAATAATTCTACCTTTGTTCACTATACCAATCTTATTTGCAATATCTTGAATGTCAGTTAAGATGTGAGAGGAAAATAATATTGTAATTCCCCTTTTGCTAAGATTTTTTATTAGGTTTTTTACTTGATACCTACTACTCGGATCTAATCCGGATAAGGGTTCATCTAACACTATTATTTGAGGGTCGTTTAGAAGCGCTTGAGCTAATCTTAATTTCTGGATCATTCCTCCCGATAAATGAATTATCTTCTTATACCTTACATCTTGTAGGTTAACAAATTCTAGTACTTCCTGAATTTTCGACTCAAGAAGAGTGGACTCTAAGCCCGATAAACGCCCAAAAGTTCTTAGAACGTGATTTATAGTGCGCCATCTTTGGAACCCCGCTTCTTGTGGATGATAACCTAATATTTCATATATCTCTTGGCGAGATTTAGATATATTTTTCCCAGTGATATACACATCTCCAATATAATCTCTTATTAGTCCTACTAGAATCTTAATTGTAGTAGTTTTTCCCGCTCCGTTAGGTCCAATATAACCAAACACATCTCCTTTGTTTATGGTGAAAGAAACCTCATCTAAAGCTAAAGTATTCTTATAGCTTTTTGATACATTTTGAAATTCTATCAGAACCTTGTTATTTCCACCGTGATTTTGTCGATTCATTACGTTACCTTCTATTTTCTCAATTAAAATTTTTGATCATCCTCATTTTAGTAAATAGAATGAGATAATAAATCTTTTACCACATTATATCTTTTTAAAAAACTTACGAATTATGCATTTTACAGACGAAAAATCTCCACCGTGGTTGGACTTAAAAAAAGATTTGTTTTTTAACTCTATATGAATAATCTAAAAACAAAATCTTACGAACATCTTATTCCTAATTTCTTCTATCGAAAGAAGGAATGCTATGAATGCGAACTAAAACATCATAAATTATTCTTAAGAGAGTCCTACAATCACATAGAATTAGTCTGTAAAAGCTGTAGAAATAAAGAAACAATATATTGAGAATAAAAATCAAATAAGTTTAGCAAAAAGAAAATTAAAATAAAATTGTTTTTTAAAGTTTGAATTACTTAGATTAAATTTTAGAGCCGCAATTTTCACAAAATAAGGACCCTTGTCGAAGTTGCTGACCACAATAAACGCAATAACTCTTTCCCTCTGTTGATAAGGGTTCTGCAAGGTTCTTAGGTGGGGCTACATAATTATCAACAGGTGCGTAAACGACGTTCTCTCCGAGGATAATCTCGCCAGTTTCAGAATTAAAGCGATAACTAATGACTCCTTTTTGGCGTAAATCGATTAGGACCCGAAGCACGACCTTAGGTTTAATCCCGACTTCAAGCGCTATATCTTCTAATTTATGAGCACCCTGATTACCACGGTCCAATATTGCAACTCTTACTGCTTTTTGGAATTGAATATTAGTGTTAATCTGTGTGAACCCACCAATTGTAATGAAAAAGGCAGGTATAAATAGCCAATAACCCCAGGATGATAACCCAATAAGGTCAAAATTAATCGCTCTAAAAACTAACGACATAATCGCAACGAATAGAAATACAAGCCCAGTTCCAAAAGTGCTCATGGCAGCTTCATATTTCTTTTTAGAATAATAACGATGCTTATACTTTTCACTTGACAGTTTTTTTCACTCTATTTATTTCTTTTTATCATTTATTCTCTTTTAACGAGAGATTCTTAATATCCAAAATGACATAACATTATTAAATAATATTTAGTCCAATTTTTAATCTAAAGCTAAATCTTGCAGTATAATATTTGTTTAAGAATAATACAATAGAAAAAAAAAGTTCAATAATTTTAGAGTTGATGTGATGAATAATTTTATTGTAGCTCTTCAACCAATTGCATTATTCTATTTTAAAGTAGGTCAAATGAATATTACCTTGCTATTTATCCCTTTTAAATTTAGATTTGGAGTGAATTATTATTTTTATGAGGGATAAAATTATAGAAAAACTCCATGATTCTTTTTAAGTTCTATTAATAATGGAATATTCACTTTTAGCAAGTTTATATTATGATTATCTAATATCTTGATAAATTAAGTTAGAAATGAAAAAAGTTAAATAATAAAAAAATCTAACTAACCCTAATTATTTGCCAAATCCAGAAATAATTGAAATCTGATGTGTTTTATACATGAAAGTTGCAATGATTTTAAAACGAAGGTATAAAGTATTTACGACGATAATAATAGGTATTTTATTGCTATTACCTATTATTGTTACAATTCCATCTAATATATTGACAAATGAGAGTGTGATTAATCTTGGATCTCAAAATGGAGGCTCTGGGGCAGATTCAATACTCTGGAAAGTAGGTAAAGGTATACCGGGGGATGGACCAACAGTGCAACCTAGAATGGTAAATTTTACTGAAGGAGGTCCTTCTTTAATTGTTGTAGGAATGGATAAAGGAATTGCAACAATCACCTTGAATGGTTTTATTAAAATGAGTTATAGAACAATGGGTCCTGTAATTGATTTCGAAATTATTGAAGATATTTCTGGTGATGATGTTAAAGATATAGTTCTCATTACTTACAATAAAGATCATCCTAATCTAATAGCAATAGCCTCCAATAATGGGTCAGAAATATGGAAGTTTAAACCTACGATAAAAGGTATAAGTACCGAAAATTATGAAGAGCAAGACCATATTACATATTCATGGGATATAGAAATAGTCAATGATATTACTGATGACTTTATTCCAGAAATCGTAATTTCTTCATGGTATAGATTATACGTTATAAATGGAAAATCGGGTGCTAAAGTTTGGATGAATGATAAAGATTTTACAAATGATATTTGGAAGTTAGAAGTATTGGATGATATTAATAATAATGGATATCAAACTATTGTAGCGGGATCAGAAGAAGGAGAATTAATCGCATTTGATTCAAAGATCGGAACCAAATTATGGAGTTATTCCCTGAGAAAATCCTCAGTACTCATCTTTGATATGTTTCATTATACTTATGTAGAAGTTCCCAATTCAATTGATGAAATACTAATCGTTGGAGATATTGATGATGACTCTATTAACGATGTTCTTATTGCGGCTGATGATGGTTATTTAAGAATAATTTCTGGAAGATACGGAAATGAGATTGATAATGTTATATGTTATAATATGACTGAATCAACATCACCTTTATCCAGATATAATATACCCACATCTCCTTATTCTTCAGTTAGAAGAGTTTTTATGAAATCTGGGATAAAAATTTATCCTATTCCAGATACGAATAACGATGGGATTGATGAATATATATCAATTAGTTGTCATCTTGACTATAGTTCAAGTGTTTATGATCTATTTCAAAATGGTGTTATTCAAGGGATTTTATTTCAACTTGATCCAACTTCAGAAGAAAAATTTAGAATTACTAATTTTATTAATTGGACTTACGAAGATTTTTACTTTAGTTCTTATCCTGAAGTTATAGCTCTTGATTATGGAATTCAGTTATGTTTTTACCAATATGAAACTGATTATAACACACCTGAAGCGTCGTTGATTAACCGTTTTGATATAAACGATATTGGCTCAGAATATCCTATTGTTGTTTATCGAGATCTTGGAGAATATGAATACCCATCTTACTATCATGATACTTTTATTACTCATTATCTCTTGAATATTGGTGATGTTAATGGTGATAGTGTAGAAGATTTATTTGCAATTTCTGCTAATGGACGATATTTATGTATTGATTGCAAAAATGATGAAATTATATGGGTAAGACCTAATGAGGATTTTGATACAGAAGTAATAGAGATTGAAGATTTAAATAATAATGGATTTAACGATTTTTTAGTGGAAAAAATAAGTAGCTTTGAACCTGAATGGAGTCAATCAGAAAATAATGGAAAACAAATTATAAAGGAGTTATACTCTGTTGATGGAAAAAGTGGTGAAATAATCTGGGATTTTGAAATCTCAGCACTTCAATATTATGAGGGTTTAAGAGATATAAAGAATATAGGAGATATTAATGATGATAATGTTGATGATTATGCTTCTTGGATTATTCCTTCAACGATACCTCCAGAGATAACACAAATTGTTAAAGATCTATCGGATCAAGAGAGTATCCAATCAAGTATGGCAGAGAAAATTTATAAATCTTTGTTAAGTAAATATATAAAATTCTTAGTTATAGATGGATTATCAGGGAATATATTTTGGAATACTTCGTTAATAAATACCCCTTATAAATTCTATCGACATTTTGAATATGAAGGGAGTTATGAAAATCCAATATCCCCTATGGATTCGGGAGATTTTCAAATTCATAATAGAATAAATGAAGAAATCGACGATAGCTGGCATAACAGTTATAATTTAAATTGGGATGAAATTTGGGAAATCTCTTCATTATTACGCGCAGAAAGTATTGAACTGATTAATGGAACTTCTACCAATAGGGAATTTGATCTATGGGGAAATCAAAATTCAAACTATACATATACGTCTTATAATTCATCAGATTCAACAAAATCACTAAAGATTGGAACAACTTCTAATAGTACATCTGTAGGTAGCGTTGAAAGTGGAGATAATCAATATTGGGTTTTAAATTCTGTACCAACAGCTGGAAAAGATAAGATCAATGTAGAATTATCATTTAATTTATCTAATCCTATCAATAGTGAGCTACATAATCTTGTTGTAGATTATCAAGGATTTTTATCAAGCGCTCTTATTGAACAAATTGACATGTATATTTTTAACTTTTCTAATGGTGGTCATTGGAATAAAATCAGTACACCAGCTATAAATAATACGGCATTATATACAAATATGACAAAAATCCTGAATAATTTAGAAAATTTAACACTAGGAGACCAAAAACTAGTAAAAATCAAATTAGAAGCAGTTAATGCAACAGCATTTACACTTGCAATCGATAAATTAACAGTAGATTATATTTATTCTTATGGAAACTATACTGTAAAGGCAACACAGGATTCTGGATCCTGGAATGCCGTAGTGGATCTAATTGTCCCATTGGATTTTTTAGAGGATAAATTATTAGGCGGGATGGAATTTCCCCTTTCTCAAATAGAAAGACTCTCAGCATTCAAAATGCAAACTAAATTAATGGTAAATACATCATCCTCTAGCGGGTATACTTTTACTTATGAAATTTATAACGCTACAAGTGAAAGATGGGTTATATGCAATTGGGATAATCAGCATACAACGTGGAATAATCATACTTATCCTGATTTAAAGGGAGGCTTTAAAAGTCCGAGAACTAACTATTCAGATTATCCATTAAATAATACTGGTTATCAGTATGATCATATGTGGATAATCACTCGTGGAACTAAAGATGCATATCCATGTTTAGAATTTGATTATGAAAATAAAACTACATTATCAGATTTTATAAATTCAAATAAGGAAATAAGAATTCGAATAAATGTTTCAAATAATCAAATTCCTTTTGATTTAATAATTGATAATTTTGGATTAGGGGCTTTTTATTGGGGTTTATTTGATAATGAATATGACCCATATTATATATGGAAATATTCTGTTAATGAATGGGAAAGTGAGTTTAATGATGTTAATTTATTAGACTTAGAAGTTCAAAGTTTTGAAGTAATTAACGGAACTGGAGATAATTACTTAGATATTATTGCCGTTATTGGAAAGGAAGGTTTCAATGAAAATCCAGATGATGCTTGGAGTTCAAGAATACGCCTTTTTGATATAAAAAATAATTTATTCTTTGATAAATGGAGTCTTAATAAAACTATTATTCCATATCAGAATGTAAGAATTTTACCAATAAATAATAGTCTAAATAGCTGGATAATAAGTGGAATTTTTAAATTTGGAGATAAATATAATTGTTCTCATAAATTAATCGAGAATCCATATTGGGACACATCAATCTCATATTTTGATAATTATACAGATTCAGAAGTAGCTATTGATTACAAATGGGAAATAATCCCTTCATTTCCTAATGTAGATAGGTATGGTTTCAAACCTTACGAACTTCCAGGAAAAACAATTATATCTGTTAATGGAAAGATAGGACTAATTTTAGGCAAGTATGTCTATTCTGAGAGTGGAGATATAGCACTCACTGATATTAAAACAGTAGATATTAATAACAAGTCTACCATAAGTATAATTCCCACCTATGGACTAGTATCAGTAAACTGGTATTCAAGTTTAACTGCTGGAAGTGTTGACTTTAGCTTGGATGTAGTTAGACTTAAACTATTAACATCTTACGAGGATTTTAATGGAGATACTTTTTTAGATCATGTAGGTATATATAGACCTACAAATGGATATTACACTCCTACACGTGAAGTGAAAATCTATAGCGGTAATTCTGGGGATTCAAATCCCATTGTTTTATTTAAAGAATCTTTTCAAAATATATATCAAAATTATGATGCAGAGTATTCTAGTAAATCTAAAATGCCTTTTTCTTCTATAGGAGATATTAATAATGATGGGATTTCAGATGCAATAGTTGGATTCCAGTCTGAAGGATGGGATTGTAGAGGATGTCGAATACAATTTTACGATGTATACAATAGCGATGAAAATGAAGGAATTGAATTAACACAATTTAGATGGGATCTTGAACCTTTTGAGTGTTCAAATCCTTTTTTTTCATATCCTTCTTATGAATTTATTCGAAATTTCGAAAATATTGGAGATATCAATGGAGACAATTATAGTGAAATCTTAATAGACCGTGATTTATTTGTTAAATCAACTGATGAATATGGTTGGGAATCATACTCTCAATCTCCGACTTTTGAAATTCTGGATGTAATGAAACGAAAATTTTTATATAGATTTAATTTGGATGTATCTTCGATTTACCCTCTCTTAGATTTAAACGAAGATAATAGAAGTGAAATCTTAGTGGTAAGTCAAGATAGCTTATATTGCATAAATTCAAAGTTTTCGGTTCAGATATTATCTCCTACTGATTTAGGATCGATGAGTTCCCATAATTTTAAAATTGAATGGGATACCGACGCAAGTTATGATTATTTTGAAGTGATCGTAAATGGTGTAAGTCAAGGTCATGTAACAAACAAAGATATTCGTGTTTCACTTAGTTCAGGTTGGAAAGATATCAATATTATTATGCACGATAAAAGTGGATTAATATCAACCATTAGTAGCATTCGAGTATTAGTTCCACCTAATCAAATTCAAATAATTTTGACTTTTGTCATTTTAGGAGCTATAGCAAGTATTTATATTTTTTATAGAAGATATAGCAAAAGGCAAAAAGAGATGATTTTAATAAAAAGAAAATAAAGAAAGGAGATAAGAGGTAAATGATAAAAAAGGGTTCTATACATCAATATGAAATTTGGACTGAAAATCTAACTAAAGTCTATGGGAAAGGTGAAAAAGCTTTAAAAGCGGTTTCACAAATTAATCTTCGTATTAAACCAGGAATTCATGGATTCTTAGGTCCAAACGGTGCTGGAAAAACAACAACACTCAATATGTTAATAGGAGCGATTTCAATAACAGAAGGTAGAGCAAAAATACGAGATGAGAATGCAGGAACTGTAGCGGCTAAACAATTAATTGGATTTATACCTCAAGACCCTGTTTTTTATGATGATATGACTGGTGAAGAATATCTCATTTATTTAGGACAATTGGGAGGGTTGCAAAGAATAAATGCAAAAAAAAAAGCACAAGAATTATTAGAATCTTTTAATCTCTTTGAAGCTAGGAATAGAAACATTGAAACATATTCGGGTGGAGAAAAACAGAAAATTGCTATTGCTGCTGCATTAATCCATGAACCAAAAGTTCTAATACTAGATGAACCGACTGCAAATTTAGACCCTATAGGGAGAGCAGATGTAATCAAAAAAATTAAAGAATTATCGAAAAATGTAAGTGTTTTCATTTCAAGTCATATTTTATCAGAAATAGAACAAATGTGTGAAGATGTAGTAATGATAAATCACGGCGAGATTGTAATCTTTGATTCCATTAGTAACATTAAAAAAAGGTTCGTTAGAAATTTATATGTTTTTGATACAAACATGAATGATAAATTCTTAGAAGTATTAAAAAAACAAAGTTCCGTTTCAAATGTCCGAATAAATGAACCAGACGGAAAAATTCATGCAATACCAAAAGATCTGAAAAAGCTTAGAGAAACTCTTCCGCATTTATTAATTGAACATAATACAATTTTATTTAGTTTCCATCAACTAGAACGATCTTTACAGGATATTTTTATGGATACTATGTTAAAAAAGGAGAGCGAGAATAAATGAAAAAGCTTAACATTAAAACAACTAAGGATAGAAAAAATAAAAATATCGCATTTAAGGAAAAATTTATTTTACCTGTTCGCGCTTGGTTGTCTGAGAATATTTTCCAAAAAACGGATGTAGTAATTAAAAAGACATATAGAGATATCTCATCAATGAAAAAAGGATTAATTGTAATTTTTATTATGTTAATCGTCCCGTTTCTCTTTCTATTGATACCCTCTGTAATAGATTTTGGACTCGTGTCTCCTCATCATGCAGCTACAGTTATTAGCTTCTCTCTTGTGTTTTCTGTTTTTTTTTGGACATTAGGAATCGTTTTCACAATAGTTATTGGAACTTCTGGCGCACCTCTTATTGCTGAAGAAATAAAGACTGGTACGATGCTTATTCTAATTAGTAAACCAATTACTCGTACAAAAATTTTCTTAGGAAAATATTTAGCTGTTTTTCTACTTGGAATGGTTCTAAGTTTTATTGCAATTTTTTCAATAGGATGGATTACTGTACTTATTAATTCAGGAAACATCGATCATTTTATCAGTCTAATACCCTTTTTAACAGCCTTGTACTTATATAGTCTTTTTATTTTATTTTTATTTACCAGTATCACAATGGCTTTGTCTTCAATTTTTAAAAAATCCAAAAATGTATCTGTTGTAATAATCTTAATTATTATATTAACTTTTGTTGGCTTCCAATTCATTAGGACATTAGTAGGTGATTTCTATGAAACTCTCCAGTTATACCATTTTGATCTGGGCTATCATTTAGGAAATGTTTTTATCTTTTTTATGGAAGCTCTAAATGCAATACCTCCTTCAAGAAGTTGGCAAAGTATGTTCGGAATGTTAACAGGAGTATATAAATTTGCATCTACAATAGATCCTGACCAGAATATAGATCTTGGTGGCTTAGAAAAAACAAATTATTATTTACCGATTTTCTCATTATTAATTTGGATCATCATAGCTGTTTTGCTTTTAGTGTTAGGTATATATAAATTGAAAAAAAGAGAGATATCAATATAAACTATCTCGATGGTTTAATATTTGAAAGGAGTTTTTTGTAAATCTTTTAACTAATTTGTTTTGAGCCCAAATAAGTATAATATTAAAGTAAGTAAAACAATTTTAAATAATAAATCTTAAAATCACATAAAGATGCTTATTCAAAATATAGGAATTATCTATTTTTCTGGGACGGGAAACACTGAAATAGTTGCGAACTTGTTTGCAAACGAGTTCAAAAAAAAAGGATTCACTACAAAGCTTATACCTATTGAGGATGTTTTAAATAAAAAGCTTGCGCTTTCTATAGGAGATTACGACCTTCTAGGTTTTGGGCACCCTGTACATGCGTTTAGCGCTCCAAAAATATTTTTTGATTTTCTTGATAGGTTGCCAAATGTAGAAGATGATAAAAAAACATTTACTTTCAAAACAGCAGGAGATCCAATTTGTTCTGGTGGTTCTACAAGCTTGGTTAGAAAATACCTTAGCAAAAAAGGGTATAAAGTATTTCATGAAAACTTGATTGTTATGCCTGCTAATGTAATGTTCAAATACAACGATTCTCTAATTAAACAGTTATACGAAGTAGCTGTTAAGAAGGTTAAAAAAGGAACTAAAGAAATACTATTGGGAAAGTTAAATCTTCAAAAAAATAGTTTATGGCTAAAAATTGGAACTTATTTGTTCAATAAAGCAGAGAGTAGTGGTGCGTCTTATTTTGGTAAATATCTAGTAACAACAGACTCATGTAATTTATGTGGTAAATGTATAAGAGAATGTCCCACAGGAAACATATCTACAAGCAATGATAAAATAATATTTGGAAATAAGTGCACTTTTTGTATGCGTTGTGTTTATATATGCCCGGAAAAGGCGATATCAAATAAATATATGAATCTTTTTGTAATAAAAGAGGGTTTCAACATTCAAAATGTAATTGACGACCCAGAGATTAAAGGAAATTTCATTACTCACAAAACTAAAGGATATTTTAAGCATTTTTATAAATATATATCTGAATGTTAAAATCCATTTTTTAAAATCGAACTCTAAAAATTATATCTTCTTTTAGTTTTAATACCTTTATTTTATGAAATATTTTAAAAATCAATATTTCCTATATATTAAACGGTTCAAAATATAAATGAAAATTGAAAATTTAATAAAATTTTAAAAATGGAGCAATCTAATTCTTTAGGATTAATGAATGATGAATTATTAGGATTTTTAGAAGAAGAATTTAAAATTAGTAAGCTTAACCGTCTTCCAGAGAAATATGGGGGTGGAAATATTTTTTCTCATCCATTAGTAGGCGTTGCTCAAGGCAATGATCCCATTTTTCATAAGTTTAAAAAAATTATAGGTCAGAAACATTTAACACCTCTAGAAATGTGGATAGCAAGTGGTCAAGATCAATTGCCAGCATCGGACCTTTATGTAGTATCAATAGTGTTTCCTTTTGTTGATAAGATTCGCAAGGAAAGTAATAACCCAATTGTATTACCTAAAATAACATTACCAGCTGAAATCTATTCCGTTGCTAGAAATTATGGAAATGAATTCAAAAGGTATTTAATAAAGCAAACAATTAATTTCTTTAAAGAAAAAAATTATAATGCTATATCTGGGTTGTTTAGTGATTCTTATTCGATTGTTTTAAAAGGAGGGTATTATTCTACTTGGTCTGAAAGATATATCGCTTTTGCTGCGGGATTAGGAACCTTCAGTTTGCACGAAGGACTTATCACTGAAGTAGGATGTAATATTCGATTAGCCTCAGTGGTTACTAATGCCCCAATCAAAATTTCTCGAAGAAAGAGCGATGAACCTTATGCCAATTGTTTATATTATGCAAAAGGAATTTGCAAAGAATGCATAAACAAGTGCCCTGCTAATGCGATTACAGTAAAAGGACATAATAAAGTAAAATGTAATAAATACCGTATGAAGGTTGCAAGAAAAATGGTACCGCGTCTTGGTTCAATTCTGAAGCCTGATTCCCGGCGTATTAACTGGAAATTAAAAGAAGATATTTTCCTTGTAGGTTGTGAATTTTGCCAATTTGGGGTTCCATGTACGGAAAAAAACCCTATGTTAAGTCATGATATGGATTTTTTTTGAATCCATAAATTTCTATTCGCTTTTAAAAATCTTTAGATGTTAGTAATGTCGATCAAGCGGATCCAGACATTCCAAATTCAATAAAATCTTATATAGAATCTTTAGAGAGCTTTAATGAATTCTACTGATAGTTTACTTTTTGAATATTCCAAAAAAAAGATTTCGATTATTAAAGGGAACATAAATGTTTTTTAAATTTCTATCATAGAATTTTATACCCTTTATAAATGGACTATCATAAAGATTCATATCCTTTATAAAGACCCTAAAATTTATATGTTTTTAATATCAATTATATTTATAAAATAAAAATAGGGAACTTTTCCCTTTGTCAGAATTGTAAATAATATAAATTGATGTAAAAAATGATTGAAAAGGAAGATCCGAAGAGAAAAGGGTTATGTGAAGCGGTAATCGAGAAGGTTAAAGAGGAAGATATTAAATTTATATACCTTCAGTTTACCGATATTCAAGGTATTATTAAGTCTTTTGAGATAAATTCGAAAAGGATCGAAGAATTTTTTGATATAGGCGAGAACTTTGATGGAAGTTCTGTAACTGGTTATGGAGCGATAGAGGAATCTGATAAAGTAGCGGTACCAGATCCCAGCACTTTTTACATTGTTCCTTGGAGGAACGACAATAGAAAGGTAGCTCGCGTTTTTTGCGACATATATAATCCTGATGGTACGAGATATGAAGGCGATCCTCGCTATATTCTTCAAAAAGCCGTTAAAAAGGCGGAAAAACAAGGATTTACTTTTTATTGCGCACCAGAAATGGAATTTTTTATGTTAGAACAACAATCTAGAGAAGCAGCGTTTAAGCCGTCAGATATGAGAGGATATTTTGATTACGATCCTTACGATATTAACGAAAAAATGAGATATACGATTGCTGAATATTGCGACGCTTTTGGAATTGAGATAGAATGTTTACACCACGAGGTTGCATTAGGACAGCACGAAATCGATTTTCGCTATGGTAAAGCAGTAGAAACTGCTGACAATACGAATACAATTAAAATGATAGTTAAAACAGTAGCCGCAAAGAATAACATGACGGCAACATTTATGCCCAAACCTTTTGCTGGTATAAATGGTTCTGGGATGCACGTACATCAGAGCCTTTGGAGAAACGGAGTAAACCTATTTTACGATGAATCCGATCCAGCTTTTATTTCTCATACTATGAAGAAGTGGATCGCTGGTCAACTTAAACACGCGAAAGCTATGTGTGCGGTTTTAAGCAGTTGGCCTAACTCTTACAAGCGACTTGTTCCAGGGTTTGAGGCACCCGTTTATATTGCGTGGGGTTTTAGGAACAGGTCACCTTTAATAAGAGTGCCTGACTTTCACGGTAAAACTACTGCTGCTCGATGCGAGATAAGATGTCCTGACCCTGCTGGAAATCCATACTTACAATTTGCCGTCCTTTTATCGGCTGGAATGGACGGAATTTTATCAGACGATATAGAAATCACTGAACCAACGGATAGAAACGTCTACAATTTAACAACGAAAGAGATGATAAAAGAAGGAATTAACTCCCTACCTGGAAGTTTAAGCGAAGCCTTGAATGAGTTTAGAAATTCAGATTTTTTAAAGGAAGTGTTTGGAGAAGAACCATTTAAAAACTTCTATTACGCGAAACTAGAGGAGAACGACGCCTATCGAGTTGTTGTAAGCGAGTGGGAACGGAATAGATACATTACTCGCCTCTAAATCAATCTAATATTTTTTTTTAATATTTTTCTAACATGTTATCCATGAATTCAATGGCTTTTTGAGTTGATTCGTCCAATACGCCACAGTGATCAGCTCCTACCTTCCTCACGAGCTTTTTATAAAAATTTGGCCATAGCCCTTTTATGAAAAAGAGAAATCTCGCTATTTTATGTTCGCTTATATAAAGCTTCTTTTTAGCGACTTTTTTTAGATAAATGCGTATTGCACGCTCTAATTCGTATCCTTCCTTTGTAAACTCGTTCCAATAGTGCTCCTTTCCAATTTCAAAGGCTTTAGCTAATTGTTCTTGACTGTATTTATTGAGCAAATCGGGAGGAATACTCATTTTCGCCGTCTCAATTAGATTAGTTTTAATAGGGAACGGGCAAATAATAGAAACATCTATTCCTTTATCTTTAAACTCTCCGTACAAAGCTTCACAGAACCCAAAGTTAGCAAACTTAGATGTACTATACGGAATTAATCCTCCAGCTCCAATTATTCCCGCAATAGAGCTGGTTACAATAATGTGCCCGAAACCTTGTTCTACCATTTTAGGAATGAACGCATTAACTAAATTAACCATGCCCCATATGTTTACATTGATAACATTTCTCCATATTTCGTTTGAAAAACTTTCGAGATATCCGCCTGCCGCTGTTCCTGCGTTGCTAAAAAGAAAATGTATATCTTTCATGTTTGAGAGGGTTGTATCTCGCAAGCTTTTAACATCCGATTTTTTTGAGACATCACACTTGTTTAAGACCACTTTAACTTTATATGATTCCGCTTCTTCTTTTACCTTCTCTAATCTCTCTAAGTTAATATCTGAAATCACGAGGTTAGTTCCCATTTTGGCGAGTTCTAAGGCTAAAGTTCGGCCAATCCCGCTTGCAGCTCCAGTAATTACTGCGTTTTTATTTTTAAAATATTTTTCGTTCATCTTAACCCCTTTAAGTTGCTAAATATTAATTTGAAATACTTATTTACTCCTTTAATATGAATTAGTATAATAATTAATGTAAAATAAAAAAGAAATGGAGTTTATTTCTCAAATTTCCATATTCCATAACCGATTATGAAGAAAACCCCGATACTAACGAATGTTCCGAGTTTTTGCATGAGTACCATTAAGTTCCTGTCCGATGAGAGCCCTACTAGAGCAATTATTTGCGTAACAAAATAGAATATTGTAAAAAGGGCAAATATTATCGCGTAGATATTTGAGAATTCTTTGTTTTTAAAAAATGCGATAGTAAAAAACACGGCCATAACAAAAGCACATATATAACCGATCAAAACGAATATCATGTGCGGCGTATATAATACATCAGCAGGAGTGAATGCTATTCCAATGTATGACAAGGAAAAGATAACGCCTAAAATACAACCGATTTTACTTGCGTATTTTTCTATCTTTCCCTCCGAAAACAATTTAGAAACTATGATATAAAAGGGCATAAAGGAAACAGCGTATACTATTAACGCAGTTGATAAAAACACCATTGAAGTTGTATTTAGAAGGCCCGACCACGCTATAATTCGTCCTGAATCGCTGATAGTATTTCCCCAAAACGAATATCCTATAAGGGCGGGATTATCGCGCGTACCACCGGCGTAAAAAATCATAGCTAGAAAGACTAAGATTAAAAACAAAACCTGCCCAAGGATCATTCCAATTACTGCTTTATTTTTCCAATTTTCAACGTTTAAAATGATTTAACTACCTCTTTTTTATTGAGATATTGATATTAAATACTATTAATCTAATTTCGAAGTTATCAAATAAAAAAGTTTCTTTTATTATAAAAATAAAACTTTAAATTACCCCTTTCTTGAATGATATTCATTCAATATTGATTCTATCTCCTCTCTTTCTTTAGCCTTTCTCAAATCTTTTCTTCGAGAATTACAACAATGACAATAACCGACATGAAAGCATTTAGTACGCTTAAAACCCCTTCTTTTATCCTTACTGATTCTACCTTTTACGTATGTTCTTGACATGTTAATTCCATTTTATTTAATCTATAAACTTTACTCCATTATAGATTTGGTTTCTAGATGTTGCTGATATTCTAACTTCATTATTTATTACAACTTTAAACCAACCCTGTAACTTTAAAGTTTTATGTTCAATATGGGAGATCCTTCCGCTTACAAATTGCTCTTCACCGATATTAATTAATTGGTCAGCAATATGAGAATTACGCGATCTCCGTACATTACTTCTTAAGGGTGTCTTCTTTTTTATTAAATTAGAATTATCTTCAATTAATTCTATTTCTTTTTGAGTAGTTGGAATAAAAAACCATTCTCCTTGTCTTTTAATTCTGTTTGTTTTCTTTTCTTTCTCCAAAACATTATTTGGTTTTAATACTTTATGAGCATCCTTGATTTTGTTGATTGGCCCTAAGTTATTTGGTAATTCTGCGATAAAAAGATGGCTTTCGTCCATCCCTATTAAATACTTCCTTAAAAAATTAGGAGATTTTTGAGTTTGAGATAACCAAACGCTTTTTTTAGGTTCCCAGATTCTCACAGTATATTTCCTTTCAGGTTCATTCACAAGTAAAATCAATTGTTGATTTTTAGAATCGGTATCAATTACCCTAATATCATTCTCTGGGTGACCATAATAGATTCTAAAATATTCTCTCTTGTGTTTTTTCCCCCGTGTATTGATACTCATTCGGAAGATATCTTGATTGTTAATCGATAGCCTGATAGAACTTAAGGGTTCCTTTTTGATCTTAACAGGCACTTTGGCTTTATTAAATCATCTCTCTAAATCTTGCATTACTAGATAAAAGACCTTTCTATTATTTAAACCTTTCTATCTATGCTATAATCATCTTAAACCTAAATTGAACTGAATTATGGTTCATATACCCTCTCATAATTCTAGAATATAGCTTTTTTAATCATAGACTTAAAATAACACTATATCTGCTTATGATAATAATTATCATTGAAGCGTTCTAGTCCGTAATGGCTAAACCTTTTCCGTAGTAGCCTTCAAGGGCCACATCAGCGCTATTGCATCCAGCATCTCGAGACCGCTTCTTTCATGATGGAGAATTGACTAAAATATTTCTGTAAAACGCATTTATAACCAGTTATTTCAGTATTTTCCATCTTCTTTTTTAAAATGAATTGATTTTTAATCGGACTTACTATAGTAAGGAATCAAAATAACATATATTAATCATTCGGTAAAAAAAGCTACTATTCAATTAAATTTGGAAAAAAAAAATAGCCAATGAAACTTATTAGATGTTAGATTTTCCCATATCCTCAATGTATTGAAGAGATTGATGTCGGAAATAAGTGTTATAAAGGTTGGCGTAAGTACCTCCTCGTTTCATTAATTCATCGTGATTTCCTTCTTCCACTATTTTACCGTGATCCAGAACGACAATTCTATCAACGTGTCTAACGGTCCATAAGCGATGAGCAATAATAATTGAAGTGCGTCCTTCAATCGTTTTTTCTAAAGCGTCCTGAATTTTTGTTTCAGTAAATGGATCGACTGAAGCCGTTGCTTCGTCTAAGATAAGAATTGAAGGGCTTTCTAACAATACGCGAGCAAAAACCACTAATTGGCGCTGTCCCATCGATAGAAGCGTCCCTCTCTCGCGTACTTCAGTTCTTAAACCTTTTGATAAGCTTTCCACCCATTCGGACCCGCCACTTATACTTAGTGCGTTAAGTACATCTTTTTCTGTGGCAGATTCACACCCATATTTGATATTGTTTTCTACAGTATCAGCCCATAAGAACGGTGTTTGTGGGATAATGCCTATGTGCTTCCGGTATTCGTTGAGATCGTAATCCCTAATACTCTTGCCATCAACTAAAATTTCTCCACCTTGAAATTCGTAGAATCTAGCGATTAATTTAGCAATACTAGATTTACCCGCCCCAGTATGGCCAACGAGAGCAATTGATTCTCCGGGGTTAATCTTTAGCGAGAAGTTATCAAATATTAGTTTAGCTTTATCATATCCAAAAGATAAATTCTTGAATTCGATTTCACCTTTTAGTTTTGAAGGCTTAATGCTGTCTTTTTGAACAACAAGAGGGAGAGTATCTATTATTGCAAAAATTCTCTCTGAAGCGGCCATCCCCGTTTGAAACATAGGCCAGAAAGATGCTATAACGAGTAAGGGAAAAAATAATAGATTTATGCTTTGAATGAAGAGAACTAATTCTCCTACTCCGACAAACCCTTCTATTACTAAGTTACTTCCTATTAAAATTAACAACATCGTAACAAAACCTTGAATTAAACCAAGAGTAGGAAAGATAGCATTCAACAAGAAAGCTCTTTTTAAATTCACCTTATAAGATTGGTTATTCACTTGAATAAAGTCATCGTAAACTTTTTTTTCTCGCCTGAATGTTTTTGCTATTTGGATGCCAGAAAAGCTTTCTTTTGTATAGGCGTTTACTGAAGCTAGGGCACGCTGCCCTAGCAATGTCATCTTTCTCGCAAATTTCCTAAATGACAACGCTGCTACAAAAAATAATGGGAGAGTTATAAGGAGAACGAGAGTTAAAACTACATTCACAGTTAACATCACAATTATTAAAAGAATTAAGACGACAACAGAGGAAACTACCTCAATTGACAATCCAACCGTCTCTCCGAAGTCCCTAGAGTCTGTATTGATTCTTGAAACTATTTTTCCTATTGGGTTCTTATCAAAAAAAGACAAATCGTGATTGACAACAGATTGATGAGCGTCCCTTCTAATATCTAGTACTACGCTTCCAATTACTCGATTAGAATATATCTGTCTAATATAATTAAAAACCCAGCTTGAAATACTAAATGTGAAAATGATAAAGATTAAGAATAAAATATAGACTAAATCTGGAGTAGTTTCTAAATTACTAATAATTAGAGAAACTATAATCGGTTGAAAAGCAACGGTAAGCGATGAGATAGTAAGAAAGAAAATTACAAGAAACATTGCTCGCTTATAAGGCGAGAAATAAGATACAATTCGTTTCAGTAAATCCTTATCCTGATATTTGCGATCGTATTCTTCTGCTTCAAGACCCACCCACAAACTATTTTCTCACCTCCTTAAGCAATTGATCTTCTTCGATATCAAATTTCTTAACGAAAATTTTGCGATATTCTTCGGAAGTTTTTAGTAACTCTTCATGGTTCCCTTTAGCTGCGATTTCACCATTTTTTAAAACTATAATTAAATCAGCCCATCTAATTTGCGATAATCGGTGCGTTATTAAAATTGTAGTGCGATTTTTCAAAATGTTTTTAATTGCAAACTGAATTTTGTCCTCTGTGTTAGAGTCGATAGCTGAAGTTGAATCGTCTAAAATAAGAATTCGAGGATCGGATAAAAAGGCTCGTGCTATGGCAATTCTTTGCCTTTCTCCTCCGCTAAGCTGAACTCCTCTTTCTCCTACCTTCGACTGATATTCTTCAGGCAACTCGCTGATAAAATCATGAGCTTGTGCTTGTTGAGCCACATTAATAACTTGCTCTAATGAACTTACTCGCCCAAAAGATATATTGTCAAAAATGGTTGTAGAGAATAAGAATACATCTTGCTCGATATAAGAAATTTGATCTCGCAAAGTTTGTAAAGCATAATCCCGAATTTCGCTCCCATCAATTAAAATTCGCCCTTTAGAAACATCATATAGCCTGGAGATTAATTTAGTTAGCGTAGTTTTTCCAGATCCCGTTGTACCAACTATCGCAACTGTCTGCCCAGGTTTAACTTCAAACGAGATATCTTTTAACACAGGTGTCTTACCATCAGGGTAGATAAAATCCACATTCTCAAATGTTATATGGCCGTTAAAAACCTTCTTTTTACCTTCTTTATTCTCGTCAATCTCAGTTTTTTTATTCATTAACTCGAGCAGTCTATCTGCACTTGATGCTGCTAATCGAAAGATAGCAAAAACAAACATAGAAATGTTGGTAGGAAAACGGAGCAACCCCAAAATTCCCAAGAAAGCAATAATTTGCCCGATATCCATTAAACCTAAATTAAATAGCACAATACTATGAGCAAAACCAGCTGTTATAACTAATGCAAGAACTAAAATAGGAAGATACTTTGCCTGTAGCTTACCTCGCTCGATAAACGCCTTTTTATAATTATTTATATGTTTAAAATACTTTTTCATCTCTTTTTCTTCTTGGACTGTAGCTTTAACTACTTCGATGCCCGATAAGGTCTCGCTTAAAGAAGCAGTCATTAAACCAAAGCTTCCCCTTAAACGGGCCGTTACAGGTCCAATTTTACGCGAATAAGACTTCAATAAGATAAGAAACGATATAGAAAAGAATACAGGTTCAATAATTAACTGAAAAGGGAAATACATAACAATGTAAATAATAGGGATAAATAGAAATGTAAAGGATTCTATAATTAACGATAAAGCCGGGCTGATTAAGAAATTCAACATCCGAACATCATCAGTAACCCTTGCCATTAACTCTCCAATCTTTTGTCTGTCGTGAAACGATTGACTTTTTCCTAATAGATTTGTGAAGAACTCTCTTCGTGCGTCTCTTTCTAACCTCTGAGCTAAAACCTCTATTAACATTCGACTCACAATTCTCATTATGGGCCCGCTTATCCCTAATAAAAATAAAGTTAAAATATAATTTCCAAGCAAAGCCGTCATTCCACTTAGCAGTGCTGATATTGTTTCGCCAATTATAATATATGTAATTGAGGATAAATTAGCAGAAAGGATAATTATAAAAACTACAACAACCACAAACAATTTGTTCGAGCCGTGAAATACGTGAGCTAAAATCCATCTGGTAGCCCCCTTTTTCCGCGATTTTACATACGGGTCTTTACCCGAAGAAAACTCCACCACGGGTTCAACTGTTAATTCTTTCTTATTAAACACCATAGCATATCAGAAATTATAGTAATAAAAAAGCTAAAATCGATGTTTTAACTCTAAATATCAAAATTAAGCATTCATTAATAGATTTTTTTCACATAAATCATAAGTTTAAAAAACCAAAAATATTTAGTTCGAGAAAAAGCGACAACATTTTTGGTTTTCTCTATATTTAAATATCCTTTCTAATATCTTTTATTAGTATAAACACCTAATTTTTAATTAGGGAGTACTCTAAGTTAACTTGTAATAATAGATAAGTATTTCATGATTTTTATAGCACTAAACTGGAACATTGAAGTATTAATAACCTTTATTGCTTTCATATTTTTCTCGATTTTTTGTCTTATTTTATTTTGGTATACATATACCCGAAAAACAAAGTTATACTTATTGACATTAGTTGCATTTTCTTGGTTTGCTGCTTTTCATCTTTTTGAAACAATGGCTTATCTTTTTCTAAGTTTTGAAATGAAGCGTTTAAGTATGATGGGAGGATCCATTGGTTTATTTGCTTTAATCTTGAATGTAGACTATATTACTAAAGAACGAATAAGTTATTATAAAGTTATAATAGCGAGCATCATCATAGGTAGCACTATCGTTTTAATCTTTATTCCTGGAAATATCCAATTTTATATTCATGAATACGGGGGATATCCAACTTTAGGAATGAAAGGACCTTTGCAAATTATAAATATTTTAGCATTATTTGCACTTTGTTTCCAATTGACAAGTTGGTTTTTTAAAGCGTGGAGAAGAGCTCCACCAGAGTTAGTGAGAGATGCCTTTTATTTATTTTTAACCTCATTAATATTCTATATATGTTGTATTTTCCTCTTTCTGTTAGGGTTATGGTTGATATTTCCAATGGGTTATCTTTTAACAACAGTATCAATATCTATTACAGCGTATTTTATTTATCGTCAACCAAAATTATTATATATTTTATCGTTTGAGGGACGGCGAATTACAGTTATAACTAATCAAACTGGAATACCTCTTTTTGATTTTTCCTGGCAATTACGAGGAACCTCAAAATTGGCTGAACAGAAAGGTTTTGTTAAATGGATGCCAGTTCTTCAACAACTCAGCCAAAAGATTAGTACATCAGGACAAGTAGAGGAACTTAGGTTAGAAAATTCAACAGTTCTTTTTAAGCATGCTAATTATATAACTACGGTACTTCTATCCTCAAGACAATCTCCGATCTTACGAGAAGCTTTAGAGAATTTTACTAGAGCATTTGAAAGTCAATATGAGAAATTACTTAGGGTAGGTATGAATGATGTTGATAATTTTCGTGAAGCAACTAAATTGATTAAAGAAATTTTTCCATTAGGTACTACTTCGACAACAGAACCAATAGAAACATTGGAAAGCTATTTAGAAGAATTGGTTAAACTGAGAACTGTCGAATTAGAACAGATAAATATTCGGTTAGAAGAAACAGAAAAACTAAAGTCGTTATTTCTAGCCTCAATGAGTCATGAATTACGAACACCATTAGTATCAATAATGGGCTTTACTGAATTAATGATGCTTGGTTATTCAGGCGACACAACAGAAGAACAACAACAGCAACTTAACTCTGTTTTCAATAGTGCAAAACATCTCTTGAATCTTATTAATGGAGTTTTGGATATCTCTAAAATTGAAGCTGGAAAATTTGAATTACATCCAGCGGAATTTAATTTTAATGATTTACTCAGTGAAGTACTTGAAGCATTAACACCAAAATCCTCTGAAAAATCTCTTGAAATATCAACAGATCTTAATGTAAATAGTAAATTAATATCAGATGAAGGACGTATGAAGCAAGTTTTATTTAATCTTATTGGTAATGCAATTAAATTTACTCCCAAGGGTGGCAAAATTTCTATCAAGACAAGAATTGCTAATAATAAACATCTTAAAGTTCACATTATTGACAACGGTATTGGCATAAGTGAAGAGGGTATTAATAAACTTTTCAGACCATTCCAACAGGTTGATTCATCAATAGAAAAGAGTATGAAAGGAACTGGATTAGGTTTATATCTTTCAAAGAAGTTAGTGAATCTATTAGGGGGAGAGATTTCAGTTCAAAGTGAATTAGGGAAAGGCAGCGATTTTAATTTTATTTTGCCCCTTCAAATCGAAGTGAAAGCATAAAAGAGAGATGAAAACATAGCAAAAATTCTTATAGTTGAAAATGATAAAAATAATCGAGAAATGATTGCATTCTTACTTAAAAAAATGGATTTAAAGTATTGGAAGCCATTAACGGGAAAGCTGGGGTTGAAATGGCGATTAATATAAAACCAGATTTAATTTTAATGGATATCCAATTGCCAATAATGAATGGATTTGAGGCAACAAAACTTCTTAAGAAAAATAAAGATACTAAAGATTTGCCGATAATTGCAGTTTCAACCATTGCGTTAAATGGTAATCGAGAAAAAGCTTTCAATATAGGATTCACTGATTATCTAATCAAACCATTTAACATTGTAAAATTTCTCACAGTTGTTAATGGCTATATTGGATAATTACACATAGTTTTACCAGTAGATGATTTTCTTAGGTCTTAATTCTTCCTATTTCTTTATGGTTTCCAAATTTTCAACTAACCAATTTTTTATTTGATCTCTCACTTTTCTGTAAACTTTTAACATTTCTTCTTCAGTTCCCTTAGCAGACGAAGGATTTTCGAAAGATTGATGTATCATTCTTTTTGCTCCAGGGAATACAGGACATATCTTTTTAGCATTGTCGCATACGGTTACGACTAGATCGAAATCTTTCCCATAAAACGCGCTTAAATGTTTAGAACGATCTTTGGAGATATCGACACTAATTTCTTGCATAACTTTTATAGCATAAGGTCTTACAAAAGCAATACCGGCGCTATAAGCTTCATAATTATCGCTAAAAAAGGTGTTTACAAAGCCTTCAGCCATCTGAGAACGTGCTGAATTATGTGTGCAGATAAATAAAATTTTCTTTTTTTCCATGCTTAAAGGCACTTCGTTGAAAATTCTCCCAGATATAAATTATTTAATTTCAATGTGCTTACCTGTAACCATATAATAGACTTTTTCAGCAATTTTACAAGTATTATCTCCACATCTTTCAAGATAACGAGCGATCATAGCAAAAAACAAACAAGGGGTAATAACTTTAGGATCTTCCATCATATAGGTTATACTCTCTCTAAATACGCTCCATCTCATCTCATCAACCTCGTTATCTCTTTCTCCGAAATTTTCGATGTAATTTATATCAGATTCTTCAAATGCTTTAAACGAGTCTTTAGCCATAGTATTGACATGTTCCCACATATTTTTTAAATTAATAAATGATGCAGGATAAGGTTTTGTAGACAATTCTTCTACAACTACGGCAATATCTTTTCCATATCGCCCCAATCTTGTCAAATATGTAATTATTTTTAGAATTGTAGCCAATAACCTCAAATCCATGGCCATTGGTTGATATAACGCTATAAGTCTCAGTGCTTTCGCTTCAATTTCGGAATCGTATTTTTTCAATAAAGTCTTTTTTTCTATTGTTTTTTTTGCTAATTCAATATCTTGAGTAATTAACGCACTCATAGAGTCATCAAGCATCTTTAAGGCTAAGTTACCCATTTTAACAACTTCATTTTTTAATTCAACAAGTTCTTTATGGAATATTTTTGCCATTTTAATTACACCTATCCAAATCTTCCTGTTATATAATTTTCAGTTAATTTTTTTTGTGGATTTTCAAAAATTTGTGTTGTAGCTCCATATTCAATTAATTCTCCGAGATACATAAAGCCTGTAAAATCAGAAATTCGAGCAGCTTGTTGCATATTATGTGTAACAATTATAACGGTCCATTCTTTTTTTAATTCAAGAATTAAATTTTCGATTTTTTGAGTAGCGATTGGATCAAGAGAGGCAGTAGGTTCGTCCATTAATAATACCTCGGGCTCCACTGCTAAAGCTCTTGCAATGCACAAACGTTGCTGCTGTCCACCAGACAATCCCATAGCGGAATCATCTAATCGTTCTTTCACTTCATCCCATAAAACAGCTCTTTTAAGGCATTTATTTGTAATTCCATCTAGTATGTCGCTATTCTCGATTTTATGTATTTTTGGGCCGTAAGTGATGTTATCGTAAATAGACATAGGAAATGGGTTTGGTTTTTGGAAAATCATTCCAATTTTTTTTCTATTTAGTCTAATATCTGCAGAATTAGCATATATATTCTTCCCATTGAAAAAAACTTCTCCCTCAATCCTACAACCATCAATTACATCGTTCATTCTGTTAAAGCTTCTTAGCAATGTGCTCTTACCACATCCAGAAGGGCCAATAATTGCAGTTACTTTATTCTTACTAAATTTCATATTAATATTCTTTAAAGCATGATTGGTTTCATACCAAAGATTTAAATCCTTGACCTCAATTACGGACGATTCTTCACCTACTATATCCGAATTGTGGTTATTTTTGATTTCTTGCTTATTTCTATTTTTAATTTTCAATACCAAATGTATCACCATTGTTTTCTTTTTTCGTATTTAGATCTGACGATAAACGCAAGACCGTATAATAATAATACTAATATCAATAAAGTTAGAGCTGTACCCGCAGCTTTATCTACAGCACCTAATACTTCTGTATTTAATCTATATAAATGATACGTAAGAGCCATAACAGGCTCAAAAAGTGAGAATGTGACCCACCTTGCTGAGGATCTCACTGCTGTAAACATGATTGGAGCTGTTTCTCCAGCACTACGCCCCATACCTAAAACGGCCCCTGTAACAATTCCCGGAACTGCAGCAGGTAACACAATTTTGCTAATACTCTTCCATTTACTCGAACCCAAAGCTAAACTACCTTCTCGAAACGATTGAGGTATTGCTTTAATAGCTTCTTCAGTAGTTCTTATTATTGTTGGGAGAATCATTAATCCTAAGGTTAAGATTCCTACTAGTAAACTTCTTCCTAATCCAAAAAATAATATAAAAAATACAAAGCCGAATAAGGCAAATACTATGGAAGGCGTACCATTCAAATTATCAATATTGGCTCTTATAAATCTAGTAATTCTATTGTTTTTTGCATATTCAGAGAGATAAATTCCAGCACAAACACCAAGTGGGAGCGCAAATAATATCGATCCTAAGGTAAGCTGGAGTGTTCCCACAATTGCTGGAAAGATTCCACCATCTCTCCCATTATGGCTTGGATACCCTATAAGAAAGTCCGGTTCAAGCAAGACAGGGAAACCTCTAACAACTATGTAAGATATTAAAATTCCGACAGCCAATACAACAAAAAAAGAACATAAATAAATTAGTGAAAACCATAACTTTTGCTGAGCTACTGTGGATATTTTTCTGATTATAAATACTGTTCCTATAAATAAAACGCATATGGATATTGCTAGGAATATTCCAATCCAAGTACTAAGTATCCATCCTACAATAGATAAGGTAACAGAATATGTAAGCATTTTCTTATAGTTTTGAGGTATATTTTTACGAATATAAATTATTAAGCTCAATACTACACAAATCGATACTCCTATCACCCTAGACATCAAATCAATTGGAATTAACATAATCAATCCAGAAATAATTACGGTTGATATCAATTGTTTGTAATTTTGAAAGCGTTCATAAAAACTAAGCTCTTTTAGTTTTGAAAATCTTTCTTTGGGTTTTTCACCTGAAAATTTTCTTTGAATTCTAGACAATATTAGATTAGCGATTGTATTAATAATAAGAGTCATTAAGAAGAGAAGAATTGCTAGGGCCAGATAACTCCTTTGTTCTAAGCTTCCTTGTTCAGTAGGACCCCAACCTGCAGCTATTGTTGAAGTGATTACTGCTACACAATCTAACATGTTTGTAATTGGGTCAGGAAATATCTTACAATTTCCTATTATTAACAACATTGCCATGGTTTCACCTAAAGCACGACCAACACCTAAAATTATAGCAGCAGTAATTCCAGACATACCTGAGGGAATTATTACTTTATATATAGTCTGCCATCTTGTAGCTCCCATAGCATAAGAGGCTTCTCTATAATAATTTGGAACAGCTCTTATTGCATCTTCACATACAGATACAATTGTAGGTAAAGCCATTAATGCTAAAATTAGAGAGCCAGACAACCATGTATTTCCATGATGTAAACCAAATATATCTTTTATAAGGACATTCAAAACAATTAGACCGAAAAATCCATATACGATTGAGGGAATACCCGCAAGTATTTCCACGCTAAATTTAAGAATTTTCCTAAGTTTCGGTGGTGCAATCTCTGCTATAAAAATTGCTGTTGCTAACCCTAAAGGTAAAGCAATAATTATAGCGCCCAAAACAACCAAAAGTGTGTCAACAATAATAGGTAAGGCACCAAAATCTCCATTTGAAGGAAGCCAATTTGTACCAAAAAGAAATTCGTTTAAAGGAACTGCACCAAAAAAGGGCGCACCTTCTATAAATAAAAAGATTATTATCAAAAATACAAAAATTGTTGCTATAGAAGCAAAAAAAAATAAAGTCCATTTTATCATAGGATCTCTATTTTTCTTTAAATGAGAAAAATCTTCATCGTATACAAAAAGTTTCTTATCGTAAATAGTTTCTGCAGACATTATTCCACTCAGAATTCAATAAATAGTGTGTTTTTAATTTCAAAGATATAAACATAAGACAGTTATGCATTTTGCTTAATTTATTTAGTTTTCTCATAGAAAATAAAGTTAGAATTTAATAAATTCATAACCACCATATATTATATTGAAATATATAGTATATATACAGAAGTTGATAATTATCTTCTTGAGTTTAATTTATAAAACATATTCATATGTAGATTGAGATCAGAAATGCTAAAATGAAATATTGGGAAAAAAAATAATTCTTTCTAAAAATTTTTGAAATATTTCCATTAATTAATATTTAAATTTGCTATGGTTTGGATTGTTTGGATTAAATCTTCTTTAAAATTTTCAAAACCAGTTCCTTTAATTGCAGAAATTTCATAATATGACAAATTTCTATCTCTAGCGAACTCTAATGCTTCATCAATTCTTACAAATCTATTAGGAGAATCGATTTTATTTCCAATTAGATAAATTTTAACAGGATTTTCATCTTTTAACATATCTAACCAAAAATCAATATATACCATTGTATCGAACCATTCAACAGAAAATACAAATATAGCAATTTTAGCATTTTTGAAAAATGGTTGCTGAAAATCTCTGAATTGTTCTTGTCCCCCTAAATCCCAGACTTGAGCTTCAAATAATTTACCATTTTTAATTTTTAAACTATGAAAATCAACGCCAATCGTCATAAGCCGATCTTTTTCACGTTCCAAAGTTCCGGCAAGTCTTTGGCAAATTGTAGTTTTTCCAACAGCACCTTCTCCTCCTACAACTACCTTATAAATATTCTTTTTAAACATATTACTTACAGATTGTTTTATCATCACGATTTAACACCATCTATATAATTATTTTTTGTTAAACTCCTATTACATGAGAGTATTAGCAGATTAGGATTATATAAAACATAGGGTGTTATGAATAATCTTCTTCCTAGTAGAACTGTAACATGTCTGCAGTTTAAATATTTGTCGAGATATGCAACAAGAGTATGTATCTCTTTTTTTCCATTTTCCATAGAAACATGCATCAAAACAATAGTAAATGGATATCTTTCGACATCATTTAAAATATCTTGTGTAATCTTGGCTTTAAAAACTCTTCCACATTTAGAACATGGTACCAATGCAATCTTTACTAAATCTTTTTTAATCATTGTAATACTTCTACTAATAATCCCTAATAAAAAGAATATGCAACTAACTTATCAACATTTCCATATTACTTTATAGAATATACATAGATCTATATATAGAAATAATCATAACACAAATGTATTTTAAAGGACGGCTAATCAAAAGACATAGTAAATAATGGTATGAATTGCTCCTAGACACAAGTCACCGCTATACATTAACTTCTGCATGGATTATTGAAAGAAAATAAAAAAAAGATATATATTAAAAAAAAATTAAAATTATTTTTGTTAAACATAAATTTAAAACCAAAGTCGGACAAAACCTTCATCAGCAACTACTTGCTGTCCATTAGAACCGAAAATAAAATCAATAAAGGCTTGTACCCACCCACTAACAGGTCCATCTGTTACCAAGTGTAATGCTCTAGAGATTGGATATGTTTCGTCTAAAATTGTGGAAATTGAAGGAACAACTCCATCAACAGGAATAGCAATAACGCTAGCGTCAACATATCCGAGCCCACAATAACCAAAACCATATGAATTGCTTCCAACTTGCTGAACCATGACTGTATTAGAAGCTACTTCGATATATCCGGTAACTGAGCTAGTATAACCGGAATTATCTCCAAGTTCTTCACCACCAGATTCAACTAGTTCTTCAAATGTGGCTCTAGTACCTGACCCATCAGGTCTAGTGTGAACATCAATTGTATCAGTTACTAAAGCAGCATTAATATCATCCCATGTGTCATAGGTACCATTATAGATTAAAAATACTTGATCTAAGGTAAGACCATTTGATTGTATCCAAGTTGCGTTAGGATGAGTGGCACTGATTATAACAGCGATTCCATCCTTTGCAAATTTGTAATCTATTAGATTATTACCTGCTGATGCGTTCTCTGTACTTTTTATGTTTCTAGAAGACATGCCAATACTGTTCAAACCATTAATAGTATCTGAAATTCCAGAGCCAGAGCCAGTACCGGATACGGAAATGTCGACATTAGGATTGATTGCCATAAATTGATCTGCACATTCAGTAATTACAGGTTCACAAGTTGTTGATCCAGAGATTATAATCGTTACTCTCTGTGCGCCTCCAGGAGGCGTTAGTAGAGTTGTTACTCCACCACCAATAAAGAACATACCGATCATTCCTACAATTGCCAAATAAATTATAGCTTTTTTTTCCATTTTTTTTTTCACTTTTGTTGTACTTTTTTTTAAAGATCTATCTATTTCTTGTTTCTTGTTAAATTTTGTTAATTAATCGTATCATGTGTAAAATTTAAGAACTCTCTACTTAGATTATGGCTAAATATTGATGATATATATTTTATATACTAAATGTATTTCAAGGAACATTTCATAAAAAGAAGAATATATATAGAATATATACTCTATAGATCCACTATATAATATATTTATTAAAAAGAAAAATATATTATCTATTATCAATAGAATTAAAATTTAAAAATTAAAACAAGTCGAAGAGGTTATGGCGTTCAATATTGAAACACGAAAAGTACAAAAGACGGGTGGGTCTACTTATATCGTTAGTCTACCAAGGGAATGGATTGATAAACACGGAATTCAAGTTAAAGATACAATTGGGATCTTGTCACAACCAGATGGTAATTTGCTTATTACTCCTTACATAAGTTCAGAAAAACTTATAAGAGAAAAGAAGCTCGACATTGACGAGATTAAAAACACTGATTTCTTGTTTCGATTATTAGTAGGGGCTTATATCATGGGGTATAACATTATAGAAGTGAAATCTAGCAAAAAGATTGAGTCACAAATAAGAGATACAGTAAGTCATTTTAGAAAAATAACAATAGGGACCGAAATAATAGAGGAAACAGATAATATCATTAAAATTAAAGATTTACTCGACCCAAAAGAAATGCCGTTTGAAAAAACGATTAGGAGGATGTATATTCTAGCTAATGGTATGCACGAGGACGCACTTAAATCATTGGAAACGGGGGATAAAAAGCTAGCAGAAAAAGTAATTGAAAGTGATGATGAAATTGATCGATTGAATTGGCTAATCGAGCGTCAGGCTCACATTGTACTGCGTGATATTATATTGTGCCAAAAATTAGACATTACACTAGAAGATGCCAGTAATTATAAATTCATAAGCCGATTTCTAGAGAGAATTGCGGACCACGCCGTAAAAATTGCACGGAATGTTTTACTTGTAGATTACCAAAAAATCGACAAAGAATTATACAAAAACATTATGAATGCTAGTAAGATTTCTTTAGATTTATTGAACATGAGTTTAGATGCATGGCTTCAAAATAGTTTATTGTTAGCAAATGAAAATATTGAATCCATTGAAAATTTAATAGAAGCATGTAATACTATTAAAATTAATCCAAATTCAGAGTATCTCGTTGAAATAGGATCTATAATCGAAAGCATCAGGAGAACAGGCGAATACTCGTCAGATATTTCCGAGATTATTATTAATAATTTGATTTGAGTTATACAATAAAAAACAGCCTTCTATTCTTCAAAATTTCTTTTTGTGCTGATCAGAGTTGTTGTAGCATCGATCCACTCTTTTAAATCTTCGTCAGTTCGACAGAAGGACACAATTTTGTCCAAATCTTCTAAATTACTAAAAACGCATTCTACAATTAAATCCCAACCGCCATAAGTAGGGGATGCGTAAGTAATCTTCCAATCTTGATCTTCTTCTGGTTTCAAACCCTTCAATTTCTCTACTATCTTCCATTGAGTTCCGATAATTTTTAAGCGAACCAAAATGTATCCTCGATAGTAAATCTATTTGACACCCGATATTTTTGTTATTCAACACATTTAAACAGTTATCTAAAGCAAAATTTAATTACTATTTATTTTTTTTCATGGTTTTTATTAAAGGGAAAATTAATAACATATTCTCTTTAAATTCGTAAAAACAGAACTTCATCTTAATATGTATTGTATTGGTATGAAGTTTTTAAAAACATTTCAAAAAATCAATTTGAATTTACCGGTAATTTATCATTAAAATCGGTATTTTTTAAAGAAAACCTTTTATAATAGTTTGTAAAATATTATCATATCCATTTTTTAGGAGAATCTATAATAAAAAGTGAAAAATATGAGCGAAAATAAAACTTTATCAAAAAAGGTATTACTCTTTATATTAATAATCGCAGCGGTCAATTTTGTAGTTGGAGGAATCTTGTTATTATTAGGGCTAAACTTATATTTCAACGAAATGTTTTATGGTAATTCAATCACTTTCGCAATTTTTCGGGCAATATCCTATATAGGAGAAGATATGGTACAGATCTTATTACTTGCGGCTTTGGTATTCGTATACGATGTAAAATTTGGAAGAAATGTAGGGTTCTCTCTTTTAGGTTCTGTTTATGTTAACGGAATTTTAAAGGACATATTTCAAGATCCCCGTCCTTGGACTAATATATGGGATGGTGAACCAGTTGCTGAGGGTCTTGGCTTTCCTTCTGGACATTCACAAAATGCCGTAGCGGTCTGGGGACTAATGTCTTATGAGTCGTACAAAAAAGAAAATAAAATTCTTCAATGGCTATTTATAATATTTATCTATTTAATCGGAATATCGAGAATCGTAATTGGAGTGCACGATCTACAAGATGTGTGGGGTGGATTCTTTTTTGGCACGCTTTTCTTGGTTTTATTCATCTACTTTGAGCCACTACTCTCTGAAAAAGCTAAATCTTTGAATTTTTTAACCAAGGTAATTCTATCAATAATAATCCCAATTGCCATGTTAACTATAGCTATTGTTATCTTTCCAACCACTACGATTGACTATGGTTTGGCTAGTGGCGCGCTAATGGGAATATCGCTTGGTTATTTAATCGAAAACGAAAAGATTCATTACGACCCAAAAGCACTCAATAACAAACAGAAACTAATTAATCTTGTAATAGGGTTAGTATTAACGATGGTTTTCTATTTTGCATTAAGCGTTTATTCATCTGATTTTTTCGTTTGGAGATTTACTAAATACTTCATATTAGCGTTCTTAGTTATTACTTTAGTTCCTTGGATCTTCACAAAAATTAAACGAGATTAATATAAATTAAAAAATCTAAAATCTTTTTTTTATTTTTATTATCAAATCTTTGCCTGTTGTTGGCAAAAGAATGTTAATTTAGAATTCAAGAAAAACTTTTAACAATATTTATTAACTTACTTTGAATCTTATTAAATTGGGTCTTACTTACATATAAAATATAAAAATTATGTCGCGCGAATCTCAAGAATTAACAAGAATAGCAAAAAAAAGTTATGGTGACTCCATTTCCGATGGTTTTCGCTTATTTGGAAAAAACTGGACAAAAATTATCGTACCGCTCACTTTTTTTTATGTAATTTACTTGCTTTTAAAGATTTTTTTACTTGCAGATCTTAATTGGCAAGTAAGTGTTCTTGGAGAAAATATAGCTAGTACGATGGATCCAAACCTTTCAAACCTGACGGAAGCTGATGTAGCTCAACTGCTAAGTTTTTTACTAATTGGTCTTAGCGTTGTCTTTATAGATAGTATTATTTACTCTTTATTTACAGCCTTAGCTATGAGTTCCGTGAGTATTTACCTCTACAAGAAGTACTTAAACTTAGATCCTGATTTAGTTCAAGATATAAAGAAATCATTTAATTCCAAACTATTTGTAGTCCTTGCGATTCTTGGTCTTGGATATCCACTTGGGTTATGGTTTTTATTGATTCCTGGAATTACAATTTTAGGACTTTATATTTGTTCAGTATTCACTTATCAATTTGAAAACATAGAAAAACCTCTCAAACAAGCAAGAAAAATTACCAAAGGAGCATTTTGGAAAATCATTGGAGTTTTTTTTATCAGCTCTTTAATTATCCGCGTTATTAGTATGATTTTCGGTTTTTTCTTAAACTTTGTATGGCATGTGGACGCTCCTACATTAGCTTCGTGGTATAACCCAGCAAGCAGGAGATATGGCATGCTCTTTCTGAATGAGTTATTAAATAATTTGGTACCAATCATTCTTGGACCACTTTTTATATGTTTATTAACCACTCTTTTCGCATCGTTTAAAGTAAGATTCGATTTAGGATACCGGCGAGGTTATTATCAAGTGCCAACTGAATCATATAGAACAGAACAGGTTCAAGTTCAACCAGAACATGTCGAATCGGGCCTATACTGTCCCGTTTGTAGGTATCATATGGGAATCAAATTTAAATTTTGTCCAAATTGTGGAGAATCTCTTGATTTTGAAGCTTGAGAGAAAAATTTTAATCACGCACCTTATAAACAAAAATTATATCTTTATAGAATAAAGAAGATAAAAATCTAAGAATGAAGCAATTAATTATATGGTTTAAAAAATTATACCATGGAGGGAATACAAGAAAAGGGTGTTTCATCATGGGAACCCTCTTTTTTTTGTTTACATGGTTACACAAAAGTATAATTTCAATTAATCTAGGAGAACCTGTGATAATTGCATTTTTATACAACATACCATTTTGTATAATGTATGCTACTCCATTGTTCTTAGGTGGAATTCTGAAATACCCAAAATCTAGAGGAAAAAAAGACCCCTAATTCTCATTTTTGGCTAACAAATAAATAGTTTGATTTATTGATAAATATTAGAAAACCGATATAATATTAGTTAAAAAGTTAGGAAAAAAAATTTAAACTTAAATTAAAAATTTATAGAACGAATAATAGAGGGAACTTATTGATGGAAAGGTCGAAAAAATGGTGGACGATAAAAGCTTATATTTTTAGTGGATTCTTCCTTGGTGTATTTAACTGGCTCTTAATTAATTTGGGTGCACCAATAATTTCTTATATTACTTCCTTATGGATAATCTTGCTTTATACTTTTAGTTGGTGGACTATAGGGCATTTTTGGAAATTTAGGTCAATAAGGCTAAGTGGGAAAGAAAAATATTTTTTAGAGAATCTTTTAAAGAAAGAAGGTTTAGAATTCGAAATTTTAAATCCTATACCTATAGAAAATCAGACATATATAATAAAAAGAATTTATGAAGATTTAGAACTCTATTTCGATATCAATCGCTCTAAGTACCCTATAGAATACTATCCAAAACAAAAAATGTTCAAAATTTTTTATGATGGTAAAATGAAATCAAAAAAGGAAATTTTAAAAATTTTAATTAAAAAATTTAAAACAGATTTTACAATAAAATCGTTAATATAACGAATCAAATAATTAGTTATAACTAAATTATTAAAAAAAATTATTACCGTAAAATCATTTTAGGCATAGTGACTATCATAAAAAATTATTTGAACTAAAGTATTATTATAAAATATTCCAATTTACGATCTTCCTATAATTTAAATTCATTCAATTGAATAAAAATGTTTATATGCTACCTTTTTTTATAAACTATTAGGCATGCCTAATTTTCAATAAAAATAATTATAATTCCTTTAAAAGTAGGAAGAAATTAAAAATATTGTAACTTTTAGAGTGTAATTAGAAGGAATTACCGTATAATAATTAAGATAAATAGTTTAAATAGAAGAATTTTAATATTAAAAGAAATTGAAAGAAAGAAGATGAGTAATTATGAATAATGAAATTATTAAAGATGAAATTAAAACTAATATGTTTCAAGTCTTAATAATAAGTATTTCAATGTTCTTAACGATTATATCAGTTTCATTATTACACACAAATGAATACGAATTTATTTCTCTTCGTTTTGGTATAACGGGAGAAACTGCTTATTATGACTTTGTTCTTTATTTATCATATTTAATTTGGGGAATAGTTACTGGTATTTTAGCAGATCGTTTTGGAAAAAGAAAAAGATTTGTTATTGTTGGGAGTGTGGGAACAATTATTTCCTTTTTCCTTATGATTGCAACACCCCCTCCTTATTATGGGCTTCTATTAATCTTTAGATTTTCACAAGGATGTTTTACAATTATGTGTTGGCAAATTTTAATGACGATGATACTGGATATCTCAAATTCTGAAAATAGAGGGAAATGTTTAGGTATTTTAGGTATTTTTTTAGCTTTAGCAATGGGAATAGGTCCAATGTTAGGAGGAATGATTGCTAAATATGGTATATTCGTTCCATATTATATTGCTATAGGAGCTAATGCAATTGTTTTACTAATTACTTTTTTCATAATAAAAGAGCCATCTTTTCTAAAAAAAAGACCTTTATTTAAAGAGAATATTAAAATTATAAACCGTGCACCCAAATTAATATTACCTGGAATATTTAATTTTGTAGATCGCCTTCACATGGGATTTATTATTTATATCCTACCATTATATATAGCAAACATTTTATTCCTTGGAACAACAGAACGAGGAATGGTTATGGGAATTTTTGCCTTACCATTTATTATTTTGCAATATCCCATAGGAAAGTTATCTGATAAATATGGACGATATAAATTTTTAATATGGGGGAGCTTTAGCTATGGAATTATGCTGAGTTTAACAGGTTATTTTGGGTTATTTGGTTTGGGTGCTTTGATAATTTGCTTTATAATATTAGGAACATTTTCAGGAGTAACTGGCCCTCCTTCTGTAGCTTTAGTTGGAGATATTGTCGATGTAGAAGATAGGGCTATGGGGATGGGATTTTTCAATTTTCTTGGCAATTTAGGTCTCACATTAGGTCCCTTAATTGGTTTTATTCTTGTTCCTAATTTTCAGGAATCTCAATTCATAATAGCTTTTATAGTAGCAGGACTGATTGAATTGATAACTTTAGGTATTAATCTTTTATTAATTCGAAAATTCCATGGATCTCCTTAATAAATATAATATAATATCTTATTTTTTTAAAACTAAAACAAATAAGTGCATTTAAATGGAAAAAAAACCAAATATTTTTTCTTTAGGAAAAGCATCAAGATTTTGGATTCTAACTACAATTCTTACCAGCTTACTTATTATTACTATTAATATTGTAATTATTGATCGTATAGCAAATATTATCAATTTATTATACTTAAATTCATTAATTATTGAGAAGCTTGCTCTTTTTTTAATAATAATTTCAATTGCGATGGTTTCTCGTCTATTTTTATCGTGGTTCATTAATCTTGCTATATTTAAAACTTCTTCTCGAATAAAATTAGAAGTCAGAAATAAAATTTACTCCAAAATTTTAGAAATTGAATTAAGATATAAAGAGATAAAAGGTACTGGAGCATTAGTAACTACTACATTGGATGGCGTCGAAAATCTTGAATCATTTTTTGGTTTATTTATTCCCCAAATCTTTGTAGCGATATTAGCACCAATTGGCCTTTATTTTTATGTTAGCATTTTTAATCCAGGAATCGCGCTAACTCTTATTTTTTTAATTCCTTTTATACCAATAAGTATTGGAATAGTACAAATGTGGGTACAACGAGTAGCAAAAGTCCACTGGGAAACTTTTGAAGACTTAAACTCTTTTTTTTTAGATTCATTACAAGGACTCACTATTTTAAAAATGTTTGGACAAATTAAACGACGCAAAAAGGAAATAGCTAATATTAGTTGGGAATTTAGAAATAATACTATGAAACTTCTCTATGCTAATCTTACTTCCATATTAATCATGGACCTAATTTCGATGGTAGGAACTGCTTTAGGTATCTCTTTAGCAATTACATACTTCTTTTCAAACGAATTAACTTTAACAGGAGCTATTATCATCTTGCTCATTTCTTATGAGTTTTTCCGACCTTTGAGGATTTTAGGCTCCTATTTTCATACAGCTGTGAATGGCATCTCTTCGGGTAAATCTATCCTTAAAATATTAAATCAAAAATCTTATCATTTAACAACTGAATATTCACAAAAATTAGATTATCTGGATAATGTTGATATTGAATTTAAAGATGTAAGTTTCTCATATTCACCTGATAGTCCAATAATTCTTAACAATCTTAATTTTAAATTAGAAGCTGGTAAAATAACGGCAATAGTAGGACAGAGTGGCGTGGGCAAAACTACCATAGCCAATTTAATTGCTCGTTTTTACGATCCTGTTAATGGAGATGTTTATATAGGCGACTTTAATTTAAAAAATTGTAATCCAAATGAAATACGTAAAAATATTTCTATGGTTTCCCAACAGACTTATTTATTCTATGGTAGTATCCGAGATAACCTTTTAATGGCAAAACCCGAAGCTACTGAGGAAGAATTATTGGATGTATGCGAAAAAGCTGGTATTTCTGAGTTTATATCTTCTCTTCCAAGAAAATTAGATACTTCTTTAGCTGAAAGGGCAAAAAATATTTCTGGGGGTCAAATACAAAGGATTGCTCTTGCGCGAGCTATTCTTAAAAATACTCCAATATTAATTTTAGATGAAGCTACTTCAAATATCGACTCTGAAAATGAGAAAATAATACAAAAAACCTTAAGAAAATTAGTCAAATCAAAAACTACCCTAATTATAGCCCATCGTTTAAGCATTGTACGAGATGCCGATAAAATTCTAGT